>NZ_JRAP01000001.1:0-9244 GCF_000768895.1 Porphyromonas sp. COT-108 OH2963
AGCATCGGGGATCCACCTCTAACCATTCCGAACAGAGCAGTTAAGCCCGATCACGCCGATGGTACTATGCAAATGGGAGAGTAGGTAGCCGCCACTTAACGATAAGGAGAGAGACATGAACCGTAACAGGAACATGGCTCTCTCCTTTGTTTTTATAGGTTTCTTGAGAATTGTTTTGTCGTCAAGTGTATTAGAAATTAAGAGGTATTCCTTAGAATCTTTACAAAAAGGCTAAGCATTGTCAGCTTGTGATGCTGAAATGCTTAGCCTTTCTTGTCTCTAATAAGATTGTAGTAATGCTAATTGTTTTCTTTATGAGGGCTCAGAGTATTCTATTCCAAGTGCTTTCGCGACACCTTTGCCGTAAGCGGGATCTGCCTTGTAACAGTTTGTTATGTGGCGTAGCTTGATCTCTGTGGGTATGTCTCCCATGGATCGGGCAGTGTTTTCAAAAAGTACTTGCTGTTGATCCGGAGACATGATGTGGAATAGGTCTCTTGTCTGGGAGTAGTAATCGGAGTCGTCTTCTCTGAAATCCCATTGATATGCGGCTCCGTCAAGCTCCAATGGAGGTTCTTTGTATTCATTTTGATCTTGCCAGTGACCGTATCCGTTGGGCTCGTAGCCGATACGTGAACCATAGTTGCCGTCTACTCTCATGGCACCGTCTCTGTGATACATGTTGAGGAAAGGACAACGGCTTCTATTGACGGGTATCTGGTGATGGTTTACTCCAAGTCTGTAACGTTGAGTGTCTCCGTATGAAAACAGGCGTCCTTGCAGCATCCTGTCGGGGGAGAAGCTGATGCCGGGTACTACGTTCGCGGGATTGAAAGCGGCTTGTTCGACATCTGCAAAGTAGTTTTCAGGATTTCGATTCAGCTCCAAAAATCCGACTTCAATGAGGGGGAATGTCTTTTGGGACCAAACCTTTGTGAGGTCAAAAGGATTGTAAGGAAGCGTTTTTGCCTGTTCTTCTGTCATGATCTGTATTTTGAGTGTCCAACGAGGATATTCGCCTCGTTCTATACTTTCATAGAGATCTTTTTGATGACTCTCGCGGTCTTTTCCGATGAGAGCTTCTGCTTCCGCATCAGTAAGGTTTTTTATTCCTTGCTGTGTATGGAGATGAAACTTTACCCAGTGCCTTACTCCTTGCGCATTTATGAATGAGAAGGTATGGCTTCCATAACCGTGCATATGACGATAGCTTGCAGGTATGCCTCTGTCGCTCATTGTTATGGTTACCTGATGAAGTGCCTCGGGCAAAAGGGTCCAAAAGTCCCAATTGTTTTGAGCGCTTCTCATGTTGGTGCGCGGGTCTCGTTTTACGGCATGGTTGAGATCCGGGAATTTGAGAGGATCCCTTAAAAAGAATACAGGAGTATTGTTTCCGACAAGGTCCCAATTACCCTCTTCTGTGTAGAATTTGATGGCAAAACCACGAATGTCTCGTTCCGCATCTGCGGCACCTCGCTCTCCTGCTACTGTAGAGAAGCGGACAAAAAGATCGGTTTGCTTTCCGATTTCGGAAAAGATTGCCGCTTTGGTGTATTTTGTGATGTCATGAGTTACGGTAAATGTTCCGAATGCTCCAGATCCTTTAGCATGCATGCGACGCTCAGGAATCACCTCTCTGTCAAAGTGGGCAAGTTTTTCCAAAAACCAAATGTCTTGCAAGAGCATAGGACCACGTTTGCCTGCAGTAGCAACATTTTGATTGTCTGCTACCGGAGCTCCTGCTGCTGTTGTGAGTTTGTTCTTTTCCATTTTTTCTAAAGTGTTAAATTTATGATGAAGTATTTATTCAGACGCTTTTAATTTTTACTCTGTACGGTTTTTATTCTATTCACGTAAGCGTCTAATTTTTGTCTGTCTTGTTCGGAGAGAACTCCGGTTTTGGATTTCATTACATCGGTATAAATTACGTTGGATAAGCAGAGATGCTTTTTCATTCTGTTGAAAATGGATCCCGTGTGAATCTTGTATGTTGCAAACAAGACAAGGTTTTCAGGTAGCTGGTTAGGAAGTTTTTTAGCGCCTTCTATCCAGATCTTACTGGGATGCTGATTGACAACAAACCATCCACATGTCCAACTCCCCAGCATCAATAAATCCGAATTTTTTATTTGCTCAAATTTAAAGTCTGAAAGAGCTCCAAAATTTACATCTACACCTTTACTCCACAGATACATTGCCATCTCTCTCGCCCATGCAGCTGTTTTCCCTTTTTTGCTTTGATATAATATAGTTGCTTTCATCTTGTTTTTACAAATTTCTTCTGCAACAAAGATATTTAGAGATATTCTTAAAAACAATTGAGGAGTTATTGGATCATATAGATTTTGTCTATAATAGTTTTCTACTGTCTTGTTTAGTTGCAGAATATTTATGACAGCACAATTCATGGTAATAGTGCAGTATTGTTTTCTTAATTTCATTCAAAGATCTTTTGTTCAAGATTTTTTCTGTTTGTTCAGTGTTCAAGAACAACTTTGCAAGAAGAAACAATATTGGAAGAGACCCAAAAATAATGTAGCTTTGCCAAGTGAAAAAGAATCAATACGTATGGCGAAGGTAATAGCTATAGCAAACCAAAAGGGGGGAGTTGGTAAGACCACCACAACTATAAATCTTGCGGCATCTTTAGCTGTTTTAGAAAAGAGAGTTTTGGTTGTAGATGCCGATCCACAAGCTAATGCATCTTCCGGATTGGGAATACTCCTTGATACATTGGAGGCAGATATTTATGACTCTCTTATGGATGGTTTGTCAGCCAAAGAGTGTATTGTTCCTACTTCCATTGAGCATCTGGATGTCTTACCTTCTAGTTCCGATCTCGTTGGAGCTGAAGTTGAATTGCTAAAACGAAAAGAGAGAGAGTTTGTTCTACGACGCCTTGTTAATGAAGTGCGTGAGGAATACGACTATATTCTTATAGACTGTTCTCCTTCATTAGGACTTATAACTGTGGGAGTTCTTATAGCTGCAGACACACTTTTGGTGCCGGTACAAGCGGAGTATTTTGCATTGGAGGGTCTGGTCAAGTTATTATCTACGTTTAAGACTATAAAGCAAACTCGTAATCCTTCTTTAGAGATTGAGGGCTTTTTGGTAACGATGTATGATGCTCGTACTCGTCACTCGAATGATATTTATGAGGATCTTAAGGCCAGATGCAAAGGGATGGTATTCTCTACTGTTATACATAGAAATACTCGTTTGAGTGAGGCATCTAGTCATGGGAAACCGATATTATATTATGACGTAGATAGCCGTGGAGCTCAAAACTACATGCAGTTGGCGCGTGAGATTTTAGCAAAAGAGGACTCACGGAAGTCTGCTGTTTTTGCATCCTAAACGAAAATATAGTGAGATTTTAATGAGTAAAAAAAGAAATAGATCGCTTGGAAGAGGATTAGGATCCCTACTGGGAGATGATATTATGCCTGATATTCAACCATCAGGAGCATCTTCTATATCTGAAATACTTCTTGAAGAGATAGAGCCAAATAAAGAGCAACCACGTTCTTTTTTTGATGAGAATGCCTTATCTGAGTTGGCTAACTCTATTAAGTCAGTTGGCATTATTCAGCCTATTACTGTATTTGTAAATAAAGGAGAAAAGGGCAAGCGTTATAAAATAATATCGGGAGAGCGCCGATATAAAGCTTCTCTTATAGCCGGTTTGACTACCATTCCTGCCTATGTTCGTACAGCAGAAGACGAACAGGTTATGGAGATGGCTCTCATTGAAAATATTCAGAGAGAAGATCTCAATCCGATAGAGGTTTCTCTTGCTTTTAAAAGATTGATAGAAGAGTATCAACTAACTCAAGAGGAATTAAGTTCGAGAGTTGGAAAAAACAGAGCTACAATAGCAAACTATCTTCGCCTACTGAAGCTTCCGTCAGAAGTTCAGATGGGACTTAAAGATAGAGTAATAGATATGGGGCATGCCAGAGCACTGCTTCCATTGGAAGATTCTGCTTTACAGATAGAATTATATCGTCAGATTTTGATAGACCATCTTTCTGTACGTCAAGTAGAGGCTATTGTCAAGCGATATAAAGATGATGAGAAGCGATTGGATAATGGTACTGCTGAAGCGGCTACTCCCAAGAAAACTGCTGAAAAAGCTGTAGAACTGGATCTTTTGGCTCAGAGATTCTCTGCTATATTCAAGACAAATGTAAACTTTAGTCTGAGCAAACAGGGGAAAGGCAAGATTACTATTCCTTTTACTTCAGAAGAGCAGTTGGAAGAAATCCTTCATCTTTTGGACTCACTTCCCAATAAATAAAGACTTAAGTCTATTTACCATGGATTCTATGAGGTTTATAAGATTGTTTATAGGAGCTTTTATCGTCAGTATTATTTTTGCATTGAATGGATTTTCAGCAGAAAAAGTTCTGATTGATAGCTTAGAGATAACAGAAACAAATATCTCCGTGGCAGAAACTACGACAAACCCTGCTAAGTCTCCTAAAATTAAAAAGCCTTTTATTCCCAATTCTACAACAGCTCTCCTTTGGTCTATTATACCCGGAGCCGGGCAGCTTTACAACAGACAGTACTGGAAACTTCCCATAATAGCCACAGCATATACGGCTTGCTATTATGCAATATCATGGAATCATGCCAACTTAACAGACTATGCTACTGCATATTCAGAGTTTAGAAGTCCTAATCCGATGGAGCATTCCACTTGGAAAGACTTTGTTCCTTTTGGACAAGATCCCGAAACATACATAACGAATCCTTCTCTCAAAACCTCTTTGGAGAACAACTTAAAACGAGGGCGAGACTTTTTTCGCCGTAATAGGGACTTGAGTATTATTGTTGCTGCTGCAGTCTATGCTTTGGTTATGGTCGATGCTTATGTAGATGCCGAGTTGTTCACATTTGATATTAGTCCGGACATTTCAATGTCTGTCCAGCCGACCGTTCAAAGACATGCTTTTTTGCCGCAGCAGTCTCTTGGCGTTGGCTTGGCATTTAGTTTTTAGTTTTCTCCAATCCTAAATCTTGTTTCAATGATTAGACCAAGATATTTACTTTTTATCAGCTTATTTTTCTTTTCGTATCTCTCTTCCAAGGCAATAGAGAGTTCGTTGGACTCTCTTGAGATTGTTACGGTGGAGGCAGATCTTGGATTATTACCGGAGAATTTAGATGAAAAAGTAGATAGTCTGATCTCTCAGAGATATACCGATTATTATAAAATTGGTAAGCCTAATACCGCATCAAAAAATCAGGTCTATCCTTCTTATCTCGCAGACTCTGTTTACATAAACCGATTGGCAGCCCTGCCAAGCAGAATACCATTGAGCTATAATAGCGTTGTCCGGGAGTGTATAGAGCTATATGTCAATAGAAGAAGGGCTTTAGTTTCCACCATGTTGCCAAAGACCGGGTTATATTTCCCCATGATAGAGGAAGTCTTCGACAAGCACAACCTGCCCCATGAACTGAAGTATCTTGCTATTGTAGAGAGCAACCTTAATCCGTTTGTCGTGTCAAGGATGGGCGCAACAGGTTTGTGGCAGTTTATGCTGAATACCGGAAAGGTTTATGGTCTTGACATCAACAGTCTCATAGATGAGCGCAGGGATCCTCGTCTTGCCACAGAAGCTGCCGCTCGTTATTTCAAGGATATGTACGAGATCTACCAAGACTGGCTGGTTGTTATCGCTTCGTACAATTGCGGTCCCGGCAATGTGAATAAAGCGATACGAAGAGCCGGAGGAAAGAGAAAATTTTGGGACATCTTTCCGTATTTACCCAGAGAAACTCGTGCTTACGTCCCCCTGTTCATAGCCGCTTACTATACGATGGAGTATTACAAGTCTCACGGTATAGAACCTCAAACGATGGATGTGGTATTGGCTACGGACACTATACATATCCGAACGAAAAGGACCTTCGAAGAGATCAGCCTCCTTTCCGGCGAGCCTGTGGACGTTATCAAATCTCTCAATCCCAAGTACAAGCACAACATTGTTCCCGGTACTTATACTACGCAGGTGCTCACTCTCCCTACTCAGGCGGCTTTGACCTTCTCTTTCAAAAGGGACTCATTGAATGCCTTAGCTCCTTTTGCAGGTAAGGGCGAGGAAGTAAAAGAGGTCGAATATAAGGAGATTTACCACACCGTAAGGAAGAGGGAGACATTTGCTTCTATCTCCCGAAAGTACGAAGTAACGGTAAGCGAGATCAAAGAGTGGAATGCCGGCATCTCTTCTCTGCGGGTCGGAACAAAGCTGCTTATAAGACTGCCTAAAGACACAGATGCCTCAAACATCACCGTAGCCGGCATAGACACCACAGAGCCACAGAAAAACAAAAAACAGCGTTCGCGTGTAACAACGGGATCGGCAAAGCGATATTATACAGTAAAGAAAGGAGATACTCTCGGAGGGATAGCCGCTAAATACAAGGGAGTAACCGTAACATCTCTCAAGCGAGCCAACGGACTCAGGAGTAACAACATCAAAATAGGTCAGAAACTAATCATTCCTTAAGAATAAAGAAGGAGCAACTACTGTTTTTAGAACGATTATTGTATGAACAAAATTCTGAAAAAAGAGTTTCTCTCTCCCCGTGTCGTCCGATTTGAAGTGGAAGCGCCCCGGATTGCGAGGTCGCGCAAAGCCGGGCACTTTGTGATTCTTCGTGTCGGAGAAAAGGGAGAAAGAATACCTTTGACCATTGCCGGAGCAGATCCGGAGGCAGGAACCATCACACTTGTGGTACAGAATGTAGGTCGCAGCTCGAAGAAGCTGTGCGAGTTGTCGGAGGGCGACTATATCCAAGACCTGGTCGGGCCTTTGGGGCAAGCCACTCACATAGAAAAGTTTGGCACCGTTGTTTGTGCCGGAGGGGGAGTGGGCGTTGCTCCGCTGTTCCCCATTGTTCAGGCGATGCACGAAGCCGGGAACAGGGTCATCGTCGTGCTGGCTGCCCGTTCCAAGGAGCTTATCATCATGGAAGAGCTCATGCGCCGGCACTCGGACGAAGTGATCATCATGACGGACGACGGCTCGTACGGACAGAAAGGGCTTGTAACCGAGGGCGTCGAGCAGGTGATTCTGAGAGAGAAGGTAGACCTTTGCGTAACGATCGGGCCTGCCATCATGATGAAGTTCGTATCGCTTCTGACCAAGAAGTACAACGTCCCCACCATGGCATCGCTCAACACCATCATGGTAGACGGTACGGGGATGTGCGGAGCTTGCAGAGTAACCGTGGGCGGAAAGACACGCTTTGTATGCGTGGACGGGCCGGAGTTTGATGCTCATCAGGTAGACTTCGATGAGATGCTGCTTCGTCAGGGAGCTTACAGGGAGTATGAACAGGAGTTGAACAGCAGAGAAGATTAAGCCCTATGCCAACCGAAAAAGAGCAAATAGCAGAACGTCGGGCAGAAGAGTGGAGAGAGCTGTTGCGCAAGAGCGTCAAGGCGAAAGACCGTATCGCGACTCCTCGTGTCGTGATGCCCGCGTTGGATCCCGACACCCGGAACAAGAACAACGAAGAGGTCAATCTCGGGCTCTCTCACGAGCAGGCCGGGCAGGAGTCGGTGCGCTGTCTCGACTGTGTGGATCCCACCTGCATGAACGGCTGTCCCGTGAGGATCCATATCCCGACCTTCATCAAAAACATCGAGCGTGGGGAAGTGCTCGAAGCCGCTCGCGTCCTGCGAGAGACCACGGCTCTTCCCGGCGTTTGCGGACGTGTCTGTCCGCAGGAGAAGCAGTGCGAGTCTCAATGTTTCTACACCCTCAAGCTCAAGAAAGAGCCTGTGGCGATAGGCTACCTGGAACGTTATGCGGCAGACTTCGAGCGCGAGCATACGCTCCGCCACGCAGCCGAAAAAGCCCCCCTTCCGAAGGGCAACGGCATCAAGGTTGCGGTTGTGGGCAGCGGACCGGCAGGGCTTTCGTTTGCCGGCGACATGGCAAAGTACGGCTACGACGTCACGGTCTTCGAGGCGCTGCACGAGATCGGAGGCGTGTTGAAGTACGGCATCCCGGAGTTTCGCCTGCCCAACGACATTGTGGAGTTTGAGATCCGCAAGCTCCGCGAGCTGGGAGTAAAGTTTGAGACCAACTGCATCGTGGGCAAGACGCTCTCCTACGAAGATCTTCACCGGGAGGGCTTCAAGGGATTGTTCATCGGCAGCGGGGCAGGACTTCCGCGCTTCATGGGCATTCCCGGAGAGAACCTCGTGGGCGTCATGTCCAGCAACGAATACCTCACCCGCGTCAATCTCATGGGAGCTTTCTCCCGAACGAGCGAAACCCCCGTATCGAGAGGGCTCAGCGTTGCCGTCATCGGAGGGGGCAACACCGCCATGGACTCCGTCCGCACGGCTCTCCGTCTGGGAGCCAAGCGAGCCATGATCATCTACCGGAGAGGTCTGGACGAAATGCCTGCCCGTCTCGAAGAAGTACACCACGCACAGGAAGAGGGAGTCGAATTTCTCACCCTTCACAACCCCATCGCCTACAAAGGGGACGAAAAAGGACGCCTCACCTCCATCCTGCTCCAGAGGATGGAGCTTGGCGAGCCGGACGCATCCGGGCGCAGATCCCCCGTGCCCATCGAGGGCGACGTGGTCGAAATAGACGTGGACGAAGCCATCGTCAGCGTGGGTGTCTCTCCCAATCCGCTCATCCCTAAGAGCATACAGGGGCTCACCATCACCCGACACGGCACCATCGTCGTGAGCGAAAACAACCAAGCCGACATCCCCGACATCTTTGCCGGCGGAGACATCGTGCGTGGAGGAGCCACCGTGATCCTTGCCATGGGAGACGGCAGAAACGCAGCCAAAGGCATGCACGACTATCTGACCCGAACCTACATGGCGCATTGACGAGACCCGAAATACCGATTCTCGAAGTCCCATACTCTCCCGAAGAGTGTGGGACTTCTTTTTTACCCTCTTCCTCCGATTCCGTCCCTGAAAAGGGAATACCCAAAATCTCCTTCCGCAAGGGAAAAAATTTCTGTGCGCACGAAAAAAAATTTTTGTGCGCACGAAAAAAAATTTCTGTGCGCATGAAAAAAAATTTCTATGCGCATGAAAAAAAATTTCTGTGCGCACGAAAAAAAATTTCTGTGCGCATGAAAAAAAAATTACGTGCGCACGAAAAAAAATTTACGTGCGCACGAAAAAAAATTTCTGTGCGCACGAAAAAAAATTTCTGTGCGCATGAAAAAAAATTTCTGTGCGCAC
>NZ_JRAP01000010.1:0-2864 GCF_000768895.1 Porphyromonas sp. COT-108 OH2963
GATCTCGCGCAGCATAAATGATGCGTTATATATCCGTAACTGTAAGCTGAGCGCGGAGACGCTGAACGAGATATTCCGCACACTTCCCGATGTAAAAGAGCAGACCGAAGGCAAGAAAAAGATCTGGATAGCAGACAATCCGGGTACGGATGCGTGCGACAAGAAGATAGCCACGGACAAAGGCTGGAAATTGGATGTCGAAGATACTCCGCCTGCCGGCAACAGCATGACGATGACGACAGAGAAAGCCGTCGGCGAAAAGATAGAGCTTTCGATCAATGCCGAGCCTGCAGACCAAGCGGATGTCTGGATAGACCTGAACAACAACAAGGTCAAAGATGCAGGCGAGAGCGTAACCAAATTTGACTATGAATGGTACACGCTCGGCTCGCAGACCGTTACGGTGCATGGAAAGGTAACCCTGTTGTCCTGCTCCTCTAACTCCCTCACCTCGCTGGATGTGAGCAAGAACACAGCTTTGGAAGAGTTGTCCTGCCACTCTAACTCCCTCACCTCGCTGGATGTGAGCAAGAACACAGCTTTGACACGGTTGTCCTGCTCCTCTAACTCCCTCACCTCGCTGGATGTGAGCAAGAACACCGCTTTGACTGCGTTGTCCTGCTCCTCTAACTCCCTTGCCTCGCTGGATGTGAGCAAGAACACCGCGTTGAAAGTGTTGGACGGCTCCTCTAACTCCCTCACCTCGCTGGATGTGAGCAAGAACACCGCTTTGACTGCGTTATACTGCAAGAATAATCCGAATCTAAGCTCCTTGAAGATCTCGAGCAGCATAAATGATGAATTGTCGGTCAAGAGCTGTAAGCTGAGCGCGGAGACGCTGAACAAGATATTCCGCACACTTCCCGATGTAAAAGGGCAGACCTCCGGCGGTAAGAAGATCTGGATCGGAGACAATCCGGGTACGGCGGCGTGCAACAAGAAGATAGCCAAGGACAAAGGCTGGAAATTGGATGTCGGAGATACTCCTCCTCCTCCGCCTGCCGGCAACAGCATGACGATGACGACAACGCTAGCCGTGGGCGAGAAGATAACTGTTAAGATCTACGCCAAGCCGGAAGACCGAGCCGATGTCTGGATAGACCTGAACAATAACGGCACCAAAGATGAGGGCGAGAAGGTCGTAGTCTTTTTCTATAAGGATTACACACTCGGCTCGCAGACCATTACGATATACGGAAAAGTAACCGAGTTCCATTGCCACCAACAATCCCTCACCTCGCTGGATGTGAGCAAGAACACTGCTTTGACAGAGTTGTCCTGCTCCGATAACTCCCTCACCTCGCTGGATCTGAGCAAGAATACCGAGTTGGAATGGTTGGACTGCGAAAAGAACTCTCTCACCTCGCTGAATGTGAAGAATACAGCTTTGAAAGCATTGATCTGCAATTGGAACAGGCTCTCCTCTCTGAATGTGAGCAAGAACACCGCTTTGACACGATTCTCCTGCGAGAATAACCCGAATCTTAGCTCCTTGAAGATCTCGAGCAGCATAAATGATGAGTTGTGGGTCAACGGCTGTAAGCTGAGCACGGAGACACTGAACGAGATATTCCGCACGCTTCCCGATGTAAAAGGGCAGAGCACCGGCAGTAAGTGGATCTGGATCGAAGGTAATCCGGGCACGTATACGTGCGACAAGAAGATCGCCGAAGACAAGGGCTGGAAATTGGATTCCAATGCTTATAAAATGACGATGACGACAACGAAAGCCGTGGGCGAGAAGATAGAGCTTTATATAGATACCGAGCCGGAATATCGTTCGGGTGTCTGGATAGACCTGAACAATAACGGGAAAGAGGATAATGGTGAGAATCTAGTCTTCGGCACCGGAACTTACACACTCGGCTCCCCGACCGTTACGGTGTACGGAAAGGTAACCACATTTAGCTGCAAAGAAATCTCCCTTACCTCGCTGGATGTGAGTGCGAATACGAAGTTGGAATTCTTGCTCTGCAACTCTAACTCCCTCACCTCGCTGGATGTAAGCAAGAATACAGCTTTGAGATATTTCGACTGCAAGAATAACCCGAATCTAAGCTCCTTGAAGATCTCGAGCAGCATAGATAATGTGCTAATTGTCCGCAACTGCAGGCTGAGTACGCAGACGCTGAACCAGATATTCCGAACGCTTCCCGATGTAACCGGGCAGAGCGGTGAAGTCAAGAGCGTCTGGATCGGAGGCAATCCGGGCACGGATGCGTGCAACAAGAAGATAGCCGAAGACAAAGGGTGGACGGTTAAAAACTGATTAAGATTGAGGGAAAACTCCCCTCACCCCGAAGTGGCGGGGCGTAAAATATTGTAGACAAATTCGGGCAGTGCCGGTGCGATAAGTGCCGGCACTGCTTTTTTTGTNGGGGCGTAAAATATTGTAGACAAATTCGGGCAGTGCCGGTGCGATAAGTGCCGGCACTGCTTTTTTTGTGCCGAGACGGAAAACCGGGATCGGGAAAAAAGAAAAGGTCGGTTTCGGAGAGCATGAAAATTTCGTACGTACAAAAAAAAATTTACGTGCGCACGAAAAAAAATTTATGTGCGCACGAAAAAATATTTTTGTAGGTAAGAAAAAATATTTTCGTAGGTAAGAAAAAAAATTTTCGTAGGTAAGGAAAAAAATTTCCGTAGGTAAGAAAAAATATTTTTGTGGCCAAGAAAAAAAATTTTTGTGGCCAAGAAAATAAATTTTTGTGGCCAAGAAAATAAATTTTTGTAGCCAAGAAAAAAAATTTTTGTGGCCAAGAAAATAAATTTTCGTGGGCATAGAAAAAAATTTTCATGCGGACGAAAAAATATCTGCGTGCGCAGAAAAAGTATTTTCTTTAGCATAAGAGTTGTGGCGATCC
>NZ_JRAP01000011.1:0-1323 GCF_000768895.1 Porphyromonas sp. COT-108 OH2963
CGTGTACGGGCAGAGTGGAAAGATAACCGCCTGACGATCTTGGGCGATGACGTGGAAGAGGATCTTCCTTCCATCACCTTGACGACAGAGAAAAAGGTGGGAGAGAAGATAGAGCTTTCGATCAACGCCGAGCCGGAAGACCAAGCGGATGTCTGGATAGACCTGAACAACAACAAGGTCAAAGATGCAGGCGAGAGCATAACCGAATTTGACCCTCCTCAAGAGTACACGCTCGGCTCCCGGACCATTGCGGTGTATGGAAAGGTAACCGAGTTGTACTGCTACTCTAACTCCCTCACCTCGCTGGATGTGAGCAAGAACACGGCTTTGACAGAGTTGGTGTGCAACTCTAACTCCCTCACCTCGCTGGATGTGAGCAAGAACACCGCTTTGACAGTGTTGGACTGCTCCTCTAACTCCCTCACCTCGCTGGATGTGAGCAAGAACACAGCTTTGACAGAGTTGTACTGCCACTCTAACTCCCTCACCTCGCTGGATGTGAGCAAGAACACGGCTTTGACAGAGTTGCGCTGCTACTCTAACTCCCTCACCTCGCTGGATGTGAGCAAGAATACCGAGTTGGAATGGTTGATATGCAACTCTAACTCCCTCACCTCGCTGGATGTGAGCAAGAACACTGCTTTGACACGGTTGGACTGCTACTCTAACTCCCTCACCTCGCTGGATGTGAGCAAGAACACGGCTTTGGGACAGTTGTACTGCAACTCTAACTTCCTCACCTTGCTGGATGTGAGCAAGAACACCGCTTTGACTTATTTGAACTGCGAGGAGAACGCCAACCTTAGCTCCTTGAAGATCTCGAGCAGCATAAATGATGAGTTGTCGGTCAAGAGCTGTAAGCTGAGCGCGGAGACACTGAACGAGATATTCCGCACGCTTCCAGATGTAAAAGGGCAGAGCTTCGGTCGGAAGAAGATCTGGATCGCAAACAATCCGGGTACGGATGCGTGCAACAAGAAGATAGCCAAGGACAAAGGCTGGAAATTGGATGTCGGAGATACTCCGCCTGCCGGCTACAGCATGACGATGACGACAACGAAAGCCGTCGGCGAGAAGATAAAGCTTTCGATCAACGCCGAGCCGGAAGACCAAGCGGATGTCTGGATAGACCTGAACAACAACAAGGTCAAAGATGCAGGCGAGAGCGTAACCGAATTTGGCTCCGATAAAGAGTACACGCTCGGCTCTCAGACCATTACGGTGCATGGAAAGGTAACCGATTTTCGTTGTAGAGGAGAGCAGCTCTCCTCATTGGATGTGAGCAACAACACCGCTTTGGAACAGTTGTTCTGCTACAAGAAC
>NZ_JRAP01000012.1:0-221874 GCF_000768895.1 Porphyromonas sp. COT-108 OH2963
TCAAACTCTTCTTTGTCATTTTGTTTCTATTTATTCCTATGCTCAGTATCCTTACTCTATTTCCCAGGTAATAGTTGACGGGTAATGTCCTCTACTTATGTAGATTCTTCCCTTGTACTACTTGTTGAAAATCTTGTATCCAATATATCTATGATCTTGTCTTTGCCACCGGGATTTCCCGTTAGCGAATGCAAAGGTAGGAAGAATATCTTGAACGTACAAATACCTCCAAGTAATTTAGCAGCAAAAATATCCACAAGAAACACCCAACCACCTGTTTATCAAACAGAAGAATGAAACAACAAATTGCATAAAATTATTTTCAGAGCAAGGATTTTGCTTCAAAAACTTCTTCAACCACTTTTTTCGATAAAAAGAGTTGGTTTGAATCCGTTTTTGGAGACTTCATTTTTATATATTCCATCCCGAAAAATGCTCACTTTTTTCTTGCTCTCTATTTTGATCGAAAGGGTTGTTTTCAGAGGCTGATCAGAATGTTAAATCGCCCTTGTTTTACTCACATTTATTAACCAGAAAAAGTCATCAAAAACAGTAAACGAGCATATTGTTTCGGCTTAACGTGTTTAATTTTTCAGTAAACACGTTTAGTGATTTCATTAAACACGTTTACCGAATTCGATTAACGTGTTTAGAATTTTCCTTATAGTATTCATTTCTAATGATTTAGATTTTTAGACACCAAAAGAAGAGATTTTACGGCACCTTCTTAAATTAGAAAATATTTACATCAAACCACTCAAAATTCAACACATATTAACTCAAAAACAAGCCCTAAATCCGTCCGAGAGGAGAAAAGTTCAGAAGAATTGATTTTCAGTAATAAGCTAATCGACAAACAGATAAGGCAACTCCAATTTTTAGCAACCCCAAAAGACGATGAAAGAAGAAACTTTTAGAGGAGCCGTTATCAACTCCATTTTTATATAAAAGCTCCCAACAAAAAGAGGCAAAATCGTGATACGATTTTGCCTCTATACGGGTATTAAAAACTGATTACAAACCCACTTAAAAGATCATGCTGACCAAGACGAAAAGCCAGTGAGCAATAACGCCTGCTATGAGACCGCCAATGGCATGGGCTCCAATGGCTTGAGATATGAGCTTGCGGTAGCCGAGAGAGTCGAGCATGGCTGTATGAGTGCTTAGGAAACCACTCCAACACATACCCATTGCAGTGAAGACCGCCACGGCGTTTCCGTCCAATATTCCTTGCTCAGCAAAGTTAGGCACCAGGCCAAGTGCAGCTCCAACAGCTCCAAGCGTTGTTATCGGGAATGCTATAAGGCGTGAGTCTTCAAATCCGAAAAGCCACTTGAACAGGAAGTCCACTTTGTCTGCCAAGGCAGGAAGCAATCCCACTCCCTCAAAAGCGTCTCCATTGAAAGCACCATCCGCACCAGGGCCATTTGTCAGCATCATTACCGCAGTAGAGATAATGAGTACACCGGGAATGATAGCGATACCCAAGTCCACTCCTGTCTTACCTCCATCCAGAATAGCATTGAGCATACGGAGAAAAGCATTCTCTTTTTTCTCTTCCGCTTCGACGTGTTCGGTGCCTTCGAGATCTACCGCCGAGTCCATTTCGGGATACCGTTTAAGAGTAAAGCGTTGCATGAGTCGCGTGGATATTATACTACCACAAAGTGCTCCAAAGAGTCCGACCAAAGCACCCGATGCATAGCCTTTACTCGCCATGAAAATAATAACCACAAGACCCATTCCAAAGGCTGTACCGAAGTTGGTTAAGGATACGAGCTGATACTTCTTGAAGTATCTGCAAAACTTACGATCCTTTGCAAGAGAGATGATAGCCGGATTGTCCGAAAGGAATGTCAGGATACCACCCAAAGCAGAGACGCCCGGAAGATTGTAGACAGGACGCATCAACGGACGGAGCACACGCTCCAGCATGTCCACCACATGAAACTCGACCAACAAACTGCCGAGCGCACCACTCAATACGGTAATACCCATGATGTAGAAGACGGTATCTATAAGCAGACGAAAAGAGGTGTTCATGATGGTGTTCAGCATATTTGCCAATCCCATCTGAGAGCCTATATAGCCGAAAACAGCAAAGAAGAGCAAAAGAAAGATCCCTGCCTCTAAAAAGTGACGCAAGAATTGAGAATTCTTTTTGGAAGTTGGATTCATAAATTTATTCAGATAAGCGTATTATATTTTTTCGATTCAAGATTCTACCGGCTAAAGGTAAAGGATTTGCAGCATGCCTTTCGAGTGAACGAAAAGCTTAGTTTCCAAAGAAAAACATCCTCCAAATCGCCTGCAAAGTAACAACTATTTTTGCAATCGGCAATCGGAAGGATGTGCAAATTTTAATATCTTTTTTCTTCCTCTAAAAAGTTAGAATGGATCTGTTCTTAACTTAGGGTTAGAGTTGTAGCTCTCCTGCCCCTTCTCTTATAATCTCTATCTCGTCCGGATCCATCAGTCTGACAATGGTGGTTCTCTCCATTGCTCCCTCTCCTGCATCCAGAATCAAATCCACCTTTTCTCCCCACTCCTCTTCTATAAGTTCGGGATGGTAAAGATATGCTTCATCTTCATCCGCTTTTGCAGAAGGTAGAGAAGCCGTAATGAGAGGCTCATCCCTGAGAGCAAAAAGTGCGTTAATGATACCTCCTTGAGGGATACGAACACCGACTTCTTTCCTTTGCTTGAAAATCTTAGGCAGACTTCCCCCCGCCGGCAATACAAAAGTAAATGCTCCGGGAACATTCTGCCGCATGATGGAAAAAGAGGCATTGTCTATCTTGGCATAGGTACTGGCCTGGGAAAGATCTTTACAAACAATGGTCAAAGGTGTCTTAACGGATTTGATAAGCCCTTTTATATCGCAAATAGTCTGGACTGCATGCGGCTGGAGTGCGTCTCCAACAAGGCAATAACGCCCATCCAAGGGCATGATGACAACTCCTCCGTGAGACAAAATCTCATCTACTTGAGCGATAACACTGCTCTGGGGATTATCTTCAAAAACTCTAACTAACATAAGGATTTATTTTTCGTCAGGATTAAAAAAGAAGGAATATCGCAGGATGTTTGTGCAACCAATCGGAGAGATCCTTCTCTTTCTTCCATTCGGTAAGGCTTTTTGTTACTATTTTTTGTTGTTTGTCGTCCGTCAGATTCACGGCAACACATAAACGCAGCTGCGCCGGAAGCTGTCTGACTAACTCTTCTATCAATTTTACGTTACGGTATGGAGTCTCTATAAAAATCTGGGTTTCGTCCTCTTTGGATATTCTTCGCTCCATCTCTTTTAACACCGATTCTCTTTCTCTATCATCTATCGGGAGATAGCCTTTGAAAGCAAAGCGTTGCCCATTAAAGCCGGATCCCATAAGTGCCAACAGAATAGATGAGGGCCCCACCAAAGGTATCACCTCTACTCCTTTCTTGTGTGCCCACTCCACTATGCGAGATCCGGGATCGGCAACGGCAGGACAACCTGCCTCGGAAAGCAGTCCGACACTATACTCTTGAAGCAGTGGCTCTGCCAGCTCTGCAACGCTTTCTTGAGGATTGTGCTTATCCATCTCTACTATAACCAGCTCGGAGATATTCAGCTCCGGCAGTGCAAACTTCAAGAAACGCCTTGCCGTGCGAGCATTTTCCACAATAAAGTGCTTCACACTGCGTATCACCTCGATATTGTATGGAGGGATATAATGGGAAGATGATACTTCCGACAGCGCGGAGGGAATAAGATAAAGTTTTCCTTTCACGATAATGAAGAGTGTGCCGTAAGATGAGACAATATGATGGCGGAAGCTACTCCGACATTGAGAGATTCGGCAGAAAAAGAGCGAGAGGAACGGGGAATTGTAATTGTATGATCTGCCAACTGCTTCAGTTCGGAGGAGAGTCCTCCTCCTTCATTTCCCAATAAGAGAAAGATGGTATCCCTTTCCGGCTTCCACTTGTAAAGACTCGTGCCGGTCATATCCGTAGCAATAATCTCCGATGTCGATTTATCTTTATTGAAAGACATCCAACCGGGCAGATCAACATCTCTGTAAAGCGTTACCCCTGCAAGAGCTCCCATGGAGGACTGCACCACTTTGGGAGAAAAAGGATCCACACATCCCTCTCCCAAAATAAGAGTAGAGCAACCATGCCACTCGCACAAACGGATGATAGTGCCCATGTTACCAGGATCTTGTATTCGATCTAAAACAGGGATAACACCTTTAGGTAGGGTTTGAAAATCAAGCTCTTTCTGTAAGGGCAAAGAGAATACCGCAACAGCTTCTCGCGGTGTTTGAAGAGAAGAACACTTCCTGAGCCGGACTTCGTCTATCTCTCTTACTGCCGAAAAAGACAGGGAAACAGAGTCCGGAATAGGGAAAGAGGGATGACAAGCTATGAGATGGAGATCAAAATAAGGGAGTAACTCTTTGATTACTTTCCATGTCTCTGCCACAAAAAATCCATGCCGGTGTCTATATCGAGCGTGTTGAAGAGAAGAGATCAGCTTGACTTCGTTGTTCGTTATCGGCTTCATCTGATTCTGCATAAATTGGTACTCCGATCAATAGTGGCTCTGCAACCACTCCTTCAAAGCAGGCATATCGGGGAATACCCTGTCTGCTCCGTTCTCTCTTAACACTTCATCATGTATAGGACCCGTAGCAACTGCTATTGTATAAGCACCGGCTAAGGATGCACTTTGGATTCCGAACGGAGCATTTTCTATAACCAATGTCTCCTCCGGAAGTGCTTCAAACATCTTCATGCCTTTCTGATATGGTTCCGGAGAAGGCTTTCCCCTCTTCACATCATCTCCTGTGACAATATGGGAGGTGGAAACATATTCTCCAAAATGATGCTTTAACTTATCAAGAGAGGCTCGCTGAGAGCTTCCGGTTACCACTCCTATGTTCCATCTTTTTTGAGAGGCAAATTCAAAAATATCCGTAATCCCCGGAATGAGTGTATTCACATCCGCACTCTCCATAAAGCGAGAAGTCTTATAGCTGTATATCTCTTCCACAAGATGCTGTGGCGGCTCTGTCTGAAATGTTCTCAGATATAGATGACGAATGGTTTCTCTTCCTGGCTGACCTTCAAACAGGTAAAACTCTTCCGGCTTGGCTTTCAGTCCATAATTGTTGGTAGTCTCCAGCCAAGACGAAACGTGGACAGGCATGGTATTGAAGAGGACACCATCCATATCAAACAGTATTGTAGAAACTTCTTTGGGATACATATCCGGATAGTATAGGCTTTAAGTTCTCTCTCTGATTCGTCCTGCTCCCAAATAGGTTCTGCTATAATATCTTTCCGAAAGCGAACTTATGGTAATACCGGTCTTAGTGGCTGCGTGCACAAAAAGATCATTTCGCAGATAAACACCCACATGAGACGCTCGACCTCCGGATCTGTTATTGATATTAAAGAAGACTAAATCTCCCTCTTTAAGTTCGGCTCTTTCTATGGGAACGGTTTTATCCATAAGCGATGCGGCAGACATTCGTCCGATGGGAATTTGATAAACCGCCTCATAAAGACTCATCACGAAACCGGAACAGTCTGTTCCTCTTTTCCCGACACTGCCATATCTGTAAGGGACGTTTCTCCAATCGGCTATAAAAGCATAAAGCAGCAGATTGTCTTCTTGAGTAACCGGCATACCTATCTCTACAGATATTTCTTGAGCAAGGTTTGCCATTTCTCGTGCCTCTATCTGAGACAATCTCACTTCGGGCGGAAACGTAACATGTTGAACGGGAGCTTTTGTTGTTCTACAAGAGCTCACGGTAACAATATACAGACATACGATAAAAAGCCAGACTTTACGATTCATGAGAGGGACTCTTTAAGGTATCAGCAAAACTGCTAACACTATTTGCTATAAACACAATAAGGTCACTCTTTCGGGAGCGACCTTATTATGATATTTATATCTGCCTCTTCTCCATTTCTCTTTGACATTTCCGACAAGAGTTTCCGGAGATTTGGTCTTGAGTTCGTGAGTTTGCCTATACTCTCTTATTGAGCAACAGAAACAAACGAACGATCGTCTTTCTTACGAGTAAATACTACCACTCCGTCAGTAAGAGCGTAAAGAGTGTGATCTTTACCCATACCCACATTATTACCAGGGTGATGTTTTGTACCACGTTGACGAACGATGATATTTCCTGCCTTTACAGTTTGACCACCATAAATCTTAACGCCAAGTCGTTTACTTTCCGACTCACGTCCGTTCTTAGAACTACCTACACCTTTTTTATGTGCCATGATTCAAATGCTTTCTTTTAAGTGTATAAAAATAGGACAAACGTTATGCCACCACTTCTTTTACAGTAACTTCTGTAAACTGTTGACGATGACCTTTAAGTCTGCGGTAACCTTTTCTTCTCTTCTTCTTAAAGACAAGAACCTTATCTCCCTTTACCAATGGAGAGATTACTTCGCATACAACCTTAGCGCCTTCTATGTGCGGAGCTCCTACTTTTACAGCTCCATCGACATCCACCAAAAGGACTTTATCAAACTCTACTGTTGCTCCCGCTTTTACATCTGCGATGTGGTGAACAAACAGTCTGCGGCCTTGTTCTACTTTGAACTGCTGGCCCTGCATCTCTACAATTACGTACATTTATATATTATATTGTATAGTTAGCAGCCTTGAGGGTGAGCTTATTCGGTCGGTATAAGCACCATGAGAACAGTTCTACTTATCTGACCCTACAAGGGAAATTCGCTGCAAAGGTAAGTATTATTTACGTATCATACAAACAATTGGGAACAGAAAGCCTCAAATCCCCTCTCTCGATTCCCGGATCAGCTTCTTTCTTAGTCTTGAAGGCGTTTCACCGAACTGCTTGCGGCAGTAGACCGTAAAGTGAGAAGGAGAAGAGAAGCCGAACTCCTCTATTATATCTGTAAAAGGCACCTCTCTTCTTGAAAGGCGTTCTTTTATCACCTCGCCCTTTTGCTCCAACATCCATTGGTAAGGAGTTGCATTGAATGCCTCCTTAAACAGTTTGTTGAACAGGCGCAACGTAATCCCTTTCTTCTGTGCCAGCTCTTGTACCGTATTCACTCGCAGATAGTTTGTCAAAACAAACTCCTTGAAGTCTATCTCTTCTCTGAGCAGAGGAGCGAGGAAAGAAGCCAGCGGTTCTTTCTCATAATAAGATCTCAGAACGAAGAACACTTCTCGAAGTTTGGCATCCATTATGACACCACACTTCAAACCATCTTCTCTGTACATCTTAAGACTTTGGAGAGCAACGTTGAGAGGCTCTACGATCGACAGCACAGACACTTCATACGAAGTCGGAGCATAACATTTGAGAGCTCTTATATTAAAGTTCTCGCACAAGCGAGCCGGACGATAAAATTGCAAATAATACAATTCACAATTGGATTCAAATGTAAAAGCATAAGAGACCACCTTGTCTATGAAGACCATTGTATTTTCTGTCAACAAAATACTATTCTCTTCGCTATCCGAGTAGCGCAGGCGACCACTCTTTAAGAAGACGATACCGTAAAAGTCGCTTCTATCCACGTAAAATACACTACCTTCCTCTCCGCTTACACACTCAAAAGAGCAGGAATACTCTTGCTCATAGTGTTTACACTCAAAGTGGTGTTGAAGATCCGGAACACATCTTTCTTGTACCATATTAAACATCTGTTTTTCCGGTTATCTGTATTACCAATAGAGATAGCCGGAAACGGGTAATAACTTTATATCAAATTTTTAATTGAGATCTCCTCCATTTAACTAACAAGCTGAGAGGAAGTCCCATTATACAGAACAATACTGACTGATTCTTATACAATACTTAGTGTAACAATAGAAGGACAGTGCTTTTACCATCCTTATTCCCAGCCACATCCCCTCCTGAAATTACATATAGTGTCTCTCTTTAGAATTTCTGCTTTGCAAAATTACGCAAAAAGCACGAATAAGAAAACTTTTGGTGGTAATTTAATATTTATTCAGCTTGATTCTTCTCAAAATTTCACCTGTTGCGATCGTCTTATTACAGCTTCTATCAGTTCGGGAGTACATATTTGACCTTCTCCCAAAGATGTATTTCTTTTATAAAAACGCTCAATAATTTCATTTCCCACCTCCGGATCGACATTTTTTTCAAGCATGGATGTTGCTAGACCTAAATCACGGAAGAATTTTACGGTACGCTCTATTGCCCTTAGAGCCAGCTTCCTTTCATCCTTTATATCTGTAATATGCCAAACTCGCCGTGCATACTGAGCCAGCTTTTCCTGTTTATGGTCAAGCAAAACATACCACAGATGCGGCAAAATCATCGTCAGCGTTTCGGCATGAGTGATAGAAGTCAGAGCAGTTATCTCATGTCCGATAAAATGAGTAGCCCAATCCGGTACCACCCCCATGCCGAGGAATCCATTTAGAGCGATGGTTGCCGTCAGCATATATTCCGAAGCAGTATCATAATCCAACTCTTCCTTGACGCATTTCGGTGCAATATCTATCAACTGTTTCAGCACACCCTCTGCCATTCTGTCCATGATACCGCTTTGCGGAAAAGTAAGATACTGTTCCAAGACATGCACATAAGCATCTGCAATACCGCATGCACGCTGTCTCTGCCCCAGCGTTAAGCAGAAAGAGGGATCCATGAATGATACTACGGGGAAACCGCAAGTGACGGGAAACTTCTCCCCCGTCGCCTTATTCGAGATCACCGCACCACTGTTCATTTCCGAACCTGTTGCGGGTACCGTAAGCACCGTATATAAAGGAAGATATGTCTTACATACTCCGGCTCGTGTGATCTCCCATGGATCCGCATCCGTTGTAAGAGCTGCTGCTATCAGCTTACAGGCATCAAGAACACTTCCACCACCCACAGCCAGCACGCAGGTGGCATTAAAAGATTTCCCTTCCGCAACAGCCGCACGCACAGTTTCCACTGATGGATTAGGCTCTATACCCCAAAACTCATGGACCGTATATCCCGACAGAGTAGCTTTTACCTGATTATAGACTCCATTGGAGCGGACAGATCCACCTCCGAAGCAGACCAAAACGCGCTCTTTTTCCGGTATAAACTTATTCAATTTGGCTACACAGTCTTTGCCAAAAACGATTCGAGTAGGATTGTGAAAAGAAAAATTCTTCATTGTTCAATATATGTTTTCGTGTTTAGCAAATATAGCCAAAAGATATGACAGGTCTATGCTTTTTTTAGTATGTTTGTACGATAAAAGATACTTGGACCGTTCAGTAAAACCGTAATACAAATTATTATGAATACTCATCATCCCATAGTGGAGCGTTTCTTAAGATATGTATCTGTAGATACTAAGAGCGATCCTACCTCAAACGATACCCCCAGCACCAAGAAGCAGTTCGACCTTGCCAAGCTACTCAAAGAGGAGTTGGAGACACTCGGTTTGGAAGACATTTCATTAGACGACAAGTGCTACCTCATGGCTTCTCTTCCTGCCAACACAAGCAAGAAAGGAGTTCCGACCATAGGCTTTGTGGCACACATGGATACGGCTCCCGACATGAGCGGTAAGGATGTCAAGCCAAGAATAGTCCCCTTCACGGGAGAAGCCATAACACTCTGCGAAAAAGAGCAGATCCTGCTCTCCCCTGCCATGTTCCCCGAAATGAACAGGTATAAAGGGCAAGAGCTTATCGTTACGGACGGACACACTCTCTTGGGAGCCGATGACAAAGCCGGTGTGGCAGCCATCATGCAGATGCTTCACTACTTCAAAGAGCATCCGGAGATAGAACACGGCACCATCCGGGTAGGCTTCACGCCGGATGAAGAGATCGGTCGCGGAGCAGACTTTTTCGACGTAGAGAAGTTCAAGGCAGACTTTGCATACACCATCGATGGTGGAGAAATAGGAGAGTTGGAGTATGAAAACTTCAATGCGGCAGGTGCAACCATTGCCATACGAGGCGTCAATGTGCATCCCGGATATGCCAAAGGCAAGATGGTGAACGCTCTCCTCTTGGCGATGGAACTCAATTCGCTCCTTCCGCCCATCACGCCTGCCAATACGGAAGGATACCAGGGATTCTTTCACCTTATCGGGATAGAAGGAGGCGTGGAAGATGCCAACGTACAGTACATCATACGAGATCACGACAGAGAGAAGTTTGAAAAGATGAAAGAGCAACTCACTCAAGCCGTGGAGACAATCAATAAAAGATACCCGACAGCCAAGTGTACGCTCTCGATGAAAGACCAATATTATAATATGCGTGAGATAGTGGAACCTCGCATGGAGATCGTTAATCTTGCCTCCGAAGCGATGCAGCGTGTGGGAGTAACACCGAACATCAAGCCCATCAGAGGCGGTACGGACGGCTCTCGTCTCTCTTTCATGGGACTGCCCTGCCCCAATATCTTTGCAGGCGGGCACAACTTCCACGGCAGATATGAGTTTATTCCCATTCCATCGCTCATTAAAAGCTACGAGGTTGTTTGTGAAATAGCCAAGCTTGCAGCCGAACAAACCAAATAGATACTACATACAAATTACTTATATACATACAACAACAAAATGAAAACAACCCCATTTACATCCATTCATGAGTCGTTGGGCGCCAAGATGGCACCATTCGCGGGCTTCAACATGCCCATAGAATACAGCGGCATTACCGATGAGCACCTCAATGTTATCGAGAACATGGGCGTGTTCGATGTCTCTCACATGGGAGCATTATGGGTATCCGGGCCAAACGCTCTACCTTTTCTTCAGAATGTTTGTAGCAATGACATCTCCAAGGTGGCAGTAGGCAAAGCGCAGTACAACTATATGCCAAACGATAAGGGAGGTATTGTAGACGACTTTATCCTCTACCATTACGAAGAGAGCAAGTATATGCTTGCCGTAAACGCTTCCAACATCGAGAAAGACTTTGCCTGGTTGCAAAAGCACTCTACGGACGGTGTAATCCTCGAAAACGGATCCGATAACATCGGTATCCTTGCCGTACAGGGACCAAAGGCAAAGGCTGTGTTGCAAAGCCTCACTTCGGTAAACCTTGACAATATCCCTTTCTACGCGTTTGAAGTAGGGGAGTTTGCGGGCGTGAAGAATGTCATCATCTCCAACACCGGCTATACCGGAGCAGGCGGTTTTGAACTATACTTCTACCCTGAAAACGGCGTTACCATCTGGAATGCACTCTTTGAAGCAGGAAAAGATGCAGGCATCAAGCCTACCGGTCTTGGTGCAAGAGACACACTTCGTTTGGAGATGGGCTACTGTCTGTATGGCAACGACATCGACGAAACAACCAATCCGCTCGAAGCCGGACTCGGTTGGGTAACCAAGCTGACCGACGACAAGAAGAACCTTCCATCACGTGAGATCTTGGAAGCAACCAAGATCAATGGTCCCGAAAAGAAGCTTACAGGATTTGAAATGGTGGGCAAAGGTATTCCTCGTCACGGCTATGAGATTGCAAACGAAGAGGGCAAAATCATAGGTCATGTTACTTCCGGCACCATGTCTCCTGCCTTGAAGAAAGGTATCGGACTCGGTTACTTGGAAAAAGCTTACACTGCTCCGGACTCCAAGATATTCATTGTGGTTCGTGGAAAGCAGATAGAAGCAAAGGTGATAAAGCTGCCATTCCGCAAATAATAAGATATTAGGGTCTTGCTAAGACCCTTAGACGGCTACGTTTTTTGCTTGTCTAAAAATTTGGGTTAATATGGAGGAGAGAGTTCCGGTTTCGGACTCTCTCTTTCTCTTTATGGGATTGTAATGTTTCCTGTACGTATTAAGAAAATCCCCCGAACCCGTTTATTTTTTCCCTTTAACCTGTTCAAAATTCAAAATCAAGCTCCGATGTGTAAACATCAAGTCCCGCTTTTTATCCATCAAACCCTGATTCGTAAAAATCAAGCCTTGATTTTCAACTCTGAACGGCTTTGAAGAAACTTTTATACCCTTTTAGCTCCACTTTTGATAGTGATAACCGGAGTTTAAGAATAAGGCAAAAGAAATCTCAAAACAAAAAACGCAGCCCGAAGGACTGCGTTTCTGTCTCGAATAGAACCTCTTAAAAGTAGAAGATCTTCTATATCCGGTTTTGTACGGAGAGTAATTTCCTAATTTTTCAGACTCTCTACTCCCACAAGCAGACCATTTGCGATGAAATGATCTCCGGCACTCATTTTGGAGATAGTATAGGTCTCTTGGCTTCCCTCGATCTTGTCTATGGCAATGAGTCTGTCCGTTCCGCCCATGATGGAGAAGAGGTCGCCCACTCTTATCTTGCCGACATTTTCAAAGCCTTTATACTGTGCGGACTTTTGCGGACGGAGCGAAGCCCAGCCTTTTTCCTTGAGCATGAAAGGGTGATCCTGCGTTGTGATGATCTCTCTGCCGCTTTCAAATCTGTATTTTACCAGTGCATGGTGTACGGCTTTTTCCAGTTTTTCCACCTTCGCACTCTTGATCTGTCCGGAGGTTGAATCCCAATAAGCCACATCGTCTCCCACTTTAAGCTCTTCGATAGGCATCTCCGACCGGTCGGACATCAATACCGGCGTTCCTTTTGCCAGGCAGTGAACATCTATGCCGTCAAAGAAAATCTCGGATATTACAACGTCATCGTACTTATCGCCTTTATATACTTCCAAGATCTCAAACTTTATCGTCCAGTCCGGCTGAGCGCTCAGATCTTCGTCCTCTTTACCGGTTAGCTTTCCTATCGGAGGCACTGTGAATGTCTGGCTGCCCCGTACATCTTTCAGGTTCAGTATCGCATACGGCTTGTTGTCGATATAGACTTTGAGTTTCTTTACCCTCGAATTGTCCTTCCACGCAGCCTCGCTTTTGACATATCCGTTTACTACAATTATTTCGGTTATTCTCGCACTCTCTGCCTCAAAAGTGTATAGCAGATACTCTCCTATTCCATATCCTTTTGCTCCTTCAGCCCATACGTTCAGATAGTTGAGGTCATGTGCGTTTTCAGCTTTATAGTTTACTTTCCCTTGCGGTTTGAGTGTACTGGACGCGGTTACTGCTTTGGGACCTCCTCCGCAATACCAGGAACATCCGTCTCCCAATATATCCCAGTAGTTATCTGAAGCCATTTCATCGTAGCTGTCAAGGATCTCCTTTTCTGCCTTGCTGAGGCTTTCATAAGTTACTTTATCCGATAGTTTGCTCGATATCTCACGTGCTTTTTCCCGTTTTTGGCTGTACTCCTTGGCAGCTTGCGGGCTTAGGTTCAAAATCTCCACAGATGTAGGGTTAAGCTCTTTCACTTCGGGAGGAGTGGCTTGAACAAATAGAAGCAGAGCCAAGACCAGATAGATTCTTTTCATATTGATATTTTAATAATTGGTTTTCCTTATTCCGAATGGAGCGGCAATTTACGAATAAATTCTTTTGAAAAGATTGTCGACGGAGAGAGAATAGAACAATCTTTATATAAAACAGAGTCGAAGAAACTCTCATTCCACTTTCGGGCTGGGAAACTTGAGTTTTTATTCATACTTTTGCTCCCTGTAAAATAACCACGTAGATATGCACACATTCGACTATATTGTAGTTGGAGGAGGATTGGCAGGGCTATATACGGCCTATCTTTTATCTGATAAAGGAAGTATAGGACTGCTTGCCAAGACATCTTTGATCGATAGCAACTCATATATGGCTCAGGGTGGAATGGCTGCCGTAACCGATATAAACGATAGCCGGCACGCTCATCTATTGGACACATTAGAGGCCGGAAGAGGCCTTTGTAACGAGGAAGCCGTGCGTCTGCTCACGGAAGAAGCTCCAGATAGAATAGCCGAACTGATAGAGTTGGGTATGAAATTCGATCTGGAGAATGGACATCTTGCTTTGGGATTAGAGGGCGGACACAACCACAAACGCATCCTGCACGCAGGCGGAGATGCTACGGGGCGTCTTGTTACCTCATTTATCACCGAGCTTATACTCAAAGAGGGCAAGGTCTCCATCTTGGAACATCATACGGCAACAGACCTTATCTTGGGAGATAGTGGTTGTCGGGGCGTGTGGTGTTATGATGAAGCCAACCACCTCATCGCACCTCTCTTTGCATCTGCAGTGGTTCTCGCCACGGGAGGAGCGGCTGCAATCTATAATCCTACCACCAATCCCTCTACAAGTGTAGGAGACGGACTGGCATTGGCATACGAACAAGGAGCGGAGTTGATGGACTTGGAGTTTATACAATTTCACCCTACCGCTCTCTATATACCCAATAACTCCTCTTTCCTGGTAAGTGAAGCCGTGAGAGGAGAAGGTGCTCATCTTCTGGATCATACCGGCAACAGGTTCATGCTTACAAGGCATAAGCTTGCGGAGTTGGCCCCAAGAGACGTTGTGGCAAGAGAGATCTTCTACACGATGCAAGAGAGTAAGATGCCCTACGTAACACTATCGCTGAAACATCTCGACCCCGTACACATCGCGGAAAGATTCCCTACCATCACGCAGTATTGCCGAAGAAACGGTCTGGATTTAAGTAGCGAAATTCCGGTTGCTCCCGCTGCGCACTACACGGTAGGCGGTATAAAGGTAGACCGGAACGGTCTCTCCTCCATCGGCAGGCTGTATGCGGTGGGAGAAGTAGCCGCTACGGGGGTGATGGGAGCCAATAGACTCGCCTCCAACTCCCTTATAGAGTGTCTCGTTTTCGGTAAACGCATTGCGGATCATATCCACAATCAGCCCCTCCCTACCCCGGACACCTCGGCTCTTCAACAGCCATTCACGCTCGATTCTATGCAGATGGAGCTTGAACTTAAAACCAAAGGAGAGTCCATGATGCGTGCCTTGGGCAACACCATGATGCAGAATGTCGGCATTGTAAGAAAGGGCGAAGCTCTCAACGAGGGTATCAGAAAGATAGAAGATAGCCTGAAAGAGCTTGAGCCGTTCAAGGACACCTCATTCCATGGCAGGCTATTGTACAAACGGCATCAGGTAGCACTCATCATCACGAAAGCTGCTCTTTTGAGAGAAGAGAGCCGTGGCGGACATTACAGACAAGACTATCCCGAAACGCTTTCCCCTCAAAAGGCATATCACACCATTATCAAAGAAAACAGTATCACACATCAATCAGTATAATCATGCAGATCTTCAACTCTATTCAAGACGAACACTTGGAACAGCTTATCTCTCTCGCATTTGAGGAGGACCTCTTTTCCGGAGACATCGCAACGGAAGCAATCATGGCGCAAGAAGAGTACAAGGTAGCAACTCTTACGGCAAAAGCGGACGGAATAATCTCAGGTCTGAAAATTGCCGAACGTATCATCGCATATCTTGGAGAAGCAGAGTTTACTCCTCTTGTAGAGGATGGAGACGAGGTTAAGAAAGGAGAGGATATACTCAAAATACGCGCAAGGTACGATCACTTGCTAAAAAGCGAACGCATTATGCTCAACTTTCTTCAACGAATGTCGGGTATCGCCACAGCCACAAACAGGTTGGTCAAGCTGATCGGACACACCAACGCCAAACTGCTGGATACGAGAAAGACCGTTCCCGGACACCGTTTAACGGATAAGATGGCAGTAAGACACGGTGGAGGAACAAACCATCGGATGGGGCTTTATGACATGGCAATGCTGAAAGATAACCATATCAAGGCTGCAGGCGGTATCACTCCTGCCGTGCAGCAGGTACGCAAAGTTACGCCCATTTCGATACGCATAGAGGTCGAAACATCCACGTTGGAACAGGTGCTGGAAGCCGTCGAAGCCGGAGCGGATGTGATTATGTTGGACAACATGGATACCGCTTCCATGAAAGAGGCAGTGGCTATAATCAATGGCAGAGCCAAGACAGAAGCATCCGGCAATATCAACGAAGGAACCATTGCAGCCGTTGCCGAGACCGGCGTGGACTATATAAGTGTAGGATCCCTCACGCACAGTGTACGTGCTTTGGACATCAGTATGAACTTTTAATCGGTAAAAATGAAACAAGAGTGGAGCTACAAAGGCTTTGTCGATGAGCCTGTCCCCGGCGATATAGATGTTAAAAGCGAAATCCGAGAGCTGTGCAGACAGAAGAATGCCATCATTCTGGCGCACTACTATACAGAGGGAGAGATTCAGGACATTGCGGACTATGTGGGAGACAGCCTCGGTTTGGCAAGAGTGGCAGCCGGTACGGATGCGGACATCATAGTGATGTGCGGTGTCCACTTCATGGCTGAAACCAACAAAATCCTCTGTCCGAACAAGAAGATACTCCTGCCGGATCTCAATGCAGACTGCTCTTTGGCTGAAAGCTGTCCGGCAAACGAGTTCGAGGCATTCGTCAAGAGACACCCGGACCATATCGTCCTCTCTTACGTCAATACAAGTGCCGCGATAAAGACGCTTACGGATGTCGTGGTTACTTCGGGCAATGCACGCCAGATCGTGGAGAGTTTTCCAAAGGATGCAAAGCTGATCTTCGGACCCGACTACAACCTTGGCAGATACATCAACAGCATTACCGGAAGAGAGATGCTGCTATGGGACGGAGGTTGCCACGTCCATGAGAGATTTTCCGTAACCGAACTGAAGAGACTGAAAGAGAGCTATCCTGATGCACCCGTACTGGCACACCCGGAGTGCAAAAAAGATATTTTGGATCTTGCAGATGTCATCGGCTCAACGGCAGCACTGCTGAAGTTTGTCTCTCGAAGCGATAAAAAGGCATTCATAATAGTTACCGAGAGCGGCATCTTACACCAAATGAAGAAAGAGGCTCCGGGTAAAGAGTTCATCACCGTGCCGTCGGACGAAAATCTTTCTGCCTGCAACGAGTGCAACTATATGCGCTTGAACACTCTCAACAAGCTCTACAACACTTTGAAGTTCGAGTGTCCCGAAGTAACTCTCCCTGCCGATGTCATAGAGCGAGCAGCAAAACCGATACAGAGGATGCTGGAAATATCGGATCGCTTAGGTCTCTGATCATACAGATCTTAGCATATAAAAATAAAAGAGAACCCGGATCTTGTACATGAAGGTCGGGGCTCTCTTTCGTGTTGAAGCTTCAAAAGAGTTGTTTTGAAGCTGTTTGAAAGCTCTTCTTAACGGCATCGGAAAATAGGCTGAATCCGTTCAACTTTGAAAATCAAGGTTTGTTTTATGGAAACCAAACTTTGCTCCAAACAAATCGGGGCTTGATTTTTACCAACCAAGCCCCGATTACGAACTCTGAATCTGTTTGCGATAAAATATAAAAAGGTCAAACAGATTTAACGAACCTATTCATAATAAGAAATAATCCACTCTTCTCTCGTTGTCTCACAAAGGACGCCACGATCATCCAACGAGAAGAGAGAGCTCTTTATGATATTTCCCTTTGCATCGCATACATACTCTATCCTTGAGAGGAGCACTCCATCCAAACCATAAGTCTGCTCCCAAACGGGATTTCCATTCTCATCATAAGAGCTAACTATCTTACTCCCTTCGGAGGTTTGCTGCGTCTTTTCAATGATGCGTCCGTTCTTGTAGACATAGCTGTAGGTGTACGAGTAAAGCTCTTTTCCATCTGAGAAGCAGACGGACTTTGTCATGTTGCCATGCTCATCATACTCATAGCGATCGAGAGTGTTTCCAAACTCTTCCGATCTTTCGGTTTTGTAAAACCTCTCCGAGAGTTGCCCCTTTGCATCATACTTCCATGTTATAACATCCGTAAATGGTTTACTCTCCGATAGAGCATAGCGAATATGCTCCTCTATCTTACGACCTGCCGCGTCGTATGTGTATCTTATCTCGGTGGCATAAGGATCTTCGTAACCCTCATATACGATGGAGCTCTTCTTTATGAGACGATTTTCTCCGTCATAAGAGTAGAGGATATGCTCCGTAACCCGTCCTTCCTCTTCGGGCATCTCCCTTGTTATGGTCTTTTTCTCTATCAGGTTGCCGGCATTATCATAGGCATAGAGTGTCTCTTCGGGGTCTAAAGACTCGGAAAGAGAGACCTTCCGAACCAGCTTACCGTCTTTATATTCAAGGGAATCGCCGTACATCACGACATCAAGATTGCTATAAGACTTCTCCTCTTTAAGGCTGCCATCTTCGTTGAAGATCGTAACCACAGGACCAAGAGTGGTGTACCAATCCTCTTCATCCTCTGTCGGGGCGAAATATCTCGACATTCGCACCTCTTTCACTTTACCTTTATATCCGGCTTTTTCGCAGTCTGTCTGCGCTTTTTCTTCTGTTGCAGAGGATTTTTTTCCGCAGGCAGTCAAGCCAAAAGCCGATAAGAGCAGACTCACCATCAACGTATTGTACCACTTCATAATAGATCTGTATTTAGTTGTTAAGAATATCCGGTTGCGGGGTATGCGCATCTTTTTTCAGAGATGCTCCCACTCCTATGAAGCATAGAAGCAGGAGCATGAAGTAATAAAAACAAAATCGCTTCGCCTCGATAAGGCTGTATCATTCGTTGCTTAGTACACGGCTGTAAAGCTCCAAGTAGTGCTTGTAAAACTTACTCCACTCGGCATGAGAGGCAATAGTACGAGCAGACTTGGCTATCTTCTGTGTCTTCTTGTCGTAGAAGCAGTTCAGATAAGAGAGCGTTGCGCTTACGATCTGATCCACAGAGGCATTATAGTTATAATCTTCCCTGTGTGCCACAAAGCATCCTCCCGTATCGAGCTTGGGCTGATCCTCCGACAGAGTATTGACCCAAGAGCCGAAACCGGCAAGATCTGTGGTTATGGAAGGAACACCGAACGCAAGGCTCTCGAGCGGTGTATAGCCCCAAGGTTCGTAGTAAGAGGGAAAGAGAGAAAGATCGGCACCGACCAAGGTGTCGTAGTAAGAGAGATTAAGAATACCGTCGTGTCCGTTCAGATAGGACGGGATATAGAGTACTTTGACCTTTCTATCCCAGTAGCCGTTCATCTCCTCTATTTTGTTCACGATCTGATCCGCATGCAGGTTATGCAACCAGTGCGTTATGTATCTGTGCTGCATGTGGGCGGTGTGCGTCTTTTTCTCGGTAAGGGCATATTCCAAATCGGCTCTCGGACTTTCTATCCAGCCGGGAACAAGGATCACTGCAAGTACCGATGCACCCTCCGGCAGCTGTTCGCTGAGCCGTCCCATCACGTCCAGAAACATATCCAGCCCCTTGTTGCGAAACTCTCCTCGCCCTGAGGTGATGGCTATAAAAGTATCTTCCGGTATTTCTTCACCGTAAAGCTTGGATGCTATCTCTATCAAGCGCGTTCTGGCACGCTTTCTAAGGCGACTTCTCGATGCGGAAGTTGCAGGGACAAAGTCCGGTTCAAAGCCGTTGGGCAGTACCACATCCGCCTTTTTCTGAAGCAGTTGGGCGCACTCTTTATCCGTTACTTCGCTCACCGTTCCAAAGCCATCGGCATGGTGTGCTGCTGCCTTTTCGATATTGTGTTTACCCTGTATGTTGAGTTCCCAAGCCATCTGATCGCCATTGTATGCAGGCAGTTCGCTGTACAAAGGTTTGCCATTGCTGCAGATGGAACGTCCCGTTGAGGTGGCATGAGTAATGAATATCCGTCTGATTTCGGGAGCATGTGTCTTGAGATACAGCAGCCCGAAGCCGGTCATCCATTCGTTGAAGATCGCCAGGGCGTTTGCTTTCTGCTCTTGAGACAAAAGATGGTCGTACGCATCTTTCATCACCATCGCCGCAGCGGTGGAGAAGAGACAGCTCTCGTCATAATCACCGTAGCCGACATTGCCGTCTATGCCGTATCTCTCCCACGCTTCGTAGTAAAGGATTCCTTTCTGCTCGAACAGCGCGGAGTGATCCACCAAAGCGACGAACGGCTGTCCCGGAACATTCCACTGCCCGACCCGTATGGGGAGATTCAGCCTTTCGGATGCTTTTTCCGCCCAAGAAAACCATTTGCCGTGCTTACCTCTTTTGGAAGAAAAAGGAACAAATTCGCGCTTGGCAAGATCTCCGTCTCCGAACAGAGGTCCTACAAATAATATATTATCGGCTCCGTGCTCTTCCACCATTGTACGGGCACGTGTGGAGAGGACCGTATGTATGCCTCCGACTTTGTAACACACTTCCCAACTTGTTTCAAAAACGAAACTTGCCGACAGGGAGTTCTTTTTGCTGTTGTTATTAAGATTCTTCATAATTTCTTCCATTTAGTTGGTACTTTGCCTTTATCAAAGATACGTTTTATTGTTGAATATTCCTATAAAAGAGGGGAAGGAGAGTGGTCTCGGAGCGGACTCTTTCCCGTCTGTCAGGCGATACGTTTTTTACTTGTTGTTACGAGATAGACCCCCAGAAAGATCATAGCCATGGAGGGGAGCTTGCTCCACTGCCAGCTGTCCAAGCCGAGTAAGATGGCGATGCCGATGGTGAGTATCGGCTGAATGTAGCCGTACATGCTCACGACCGTGGGGCGAATCTTCCGCTGTGCTATGGGGATGAGCAGATAAGCCACAAACGTGGCACCGAAGACGAGATAGGCAAGCATGCCGTAGTAGGAAGCAGTCTGTCCGAAGAGGTCGCTGCGGAGCAGACTCACGCCCGAAAAGGGTACGGAAGCGACCGTGGCGAAAAGAAACATCCACTTCATCAGCGTAACCGGTGTGTAGGTCATGATGATCCGCTTGAACAGAGTGAGATAGAAGGCATAGAAGAGCGATCCGACGAACAGGAGGAGTATGCCGAAAGAGTCGCCTCCGAACGAAAAATCCACGGTACCGCCCATGAGAGCCAGCCGGATAGCCCCCAGTGCTCCCAGCAGAACGCCGAACCCTTTCCTGAAAGTAAGCGGTTCTTTCTGCACGACCGTGGCGAGGATCAGTACCACGACAGGGCCCAAAGAGACGATCATCGCGGCATTCGTGGGAGAGGTCTGCTGCAGCCCGACGAGGAAGGCGATCTGGTTGCCCAGTACACCGAACAGAGATGCCAACGCGATATAGATGTAGTCTCTCCGGGCGACCCTTTCTTTCGGGAGGAACAGAGAGAGGATCCAAAACGACAGCATGGCACCTCCGAACCGCAGGAACGATATACTGAGCGGGTCCAAAGCTCCGGGATGGAGAATCATCTTTGTAACAGCCGTATTGACACCGAAAATGATGTTTGCCCCCAGTATTGCCATGTGTCCTTTGAGCTGTTCGGGGCCAAACGAGGCGGGAGCTATGTCTTTACGTTCTTTCAGCATTGGAGTCTTGAGTTGTTTTGCCCATTCCGGCGGGCATTTGTACGATTCGGTTCGGGCACAAAATTACACAATAGATTTCAGAAAGGAGGACGGTTGTGGCGACAAAATAGAGCAAGTCCGGCATCGGACAGCCTGAAACCGGGCAGCAAAGCGGCACAATGTTTTGCAAACAAAGCGGATCAAGAGTCCTCGAAGGTCTCCGCAAAAAGAGTAGAAACTTTTGGCGGAAACTTATGCAGAAAAAACGCCTTCGGCAGGGGGTAAAAATTCCATGCCCATAGAAATTTTTTTTCATGCCCATAGAAATTTTTTTTCATGCCCATAGAAATTTTTTCCATGCCCATAGAAATTTTTTTCCATGCCCATAGAAATTTTTTTCCATGCCCATAGAAATTTTTTTCCATGCCCATAGAAATTTTTCTCCATGCTCATAGAAATTTTTCTCCATGCCATGAAACTTTTTTTCTGTGCGCACGTAAATAAATTTCTGTATATGCAGAAATATTTTTTCGTATATGCAAAAATAAATTTTCGTATATGCAGAAATATTTTTTCGTATATGCAGAAATATTTTTCCTTCCGCAAGCAGATATTTTTTCGTTCGGATGAAAATATTTCTCCCTCCGCAAGGGGATTTCCCTCCGGAGAGATCTCTCGGGAACAATATGGGAAAGGGATACATAAATAAAGGAGGTCGCCGATGGCTATTCATCGCACGACCTCCGATCTGGTTTAATATTTATAGTATAAATCTCTGCGCTTCCACTCAACACGTTTAAGCGAAATGCAAAGGTCTCAGATGGTGGGCATTATTTTTGTTGTTCGAGCTGAAGCGTCTTCGTAGGCTGGTCGCACACTTCTGTCGGACCGAAATACTGGATGGGTCCGGGGTAGATATAGAGTGTCTCTTTCGCCCATATCTCACGCTCCGCAGCCATTGTCTTGAACGGCGCACCGTCGAGCTTCACGAGAGCTTTCTGTATAACGGGCTTCATCTCGCCATGACGTCGCTCCATGTTCATCATCATTGTGATGGGCACTCCTCCTGCTTTCCATTCGGATGCGGGGGCGGTGGTGTTGGAGATCGAACTCATGTATCCGGTCTTGCCTTCGCCTATAAGGCAGGCGGCATTGTAGCCGAGGCTGTAACAGTAGTCGGCATCGAAGTTGGACGGAGCGGCACATCTTCCCTCATAACCGAAGAAGTGCGTCTGGGCAAGATACTTTCCGACATAAAGCCCGTCCTCTTTCCACTGCTTGAGCTTCGCGCCTACCATCTCCGCAACGAGCTTTTCGGTTTCGATGAGAGACACCTGTACGTTGCCGTGCGGGTCTCTGTCGAGCGTAAGCTGTCGTGCCACATCATGAGGGAGGGAAGCAAACACCGCTGCGTTCTTTGCAGAGAGTTTGGAAATGATATAGTTGCGTTGCTCCGAACGTTTGATACGTGCATACTCCACGGCATTCTCGGCAAGGAAGTCGTTCAGCTCCGCTATAAGTGCTTTCATTGCCGGTACGAACTCGATAAGCCCTTCAGGGATAAGCACCGTACCGAAGTTGTTCCCTGCCGCAGCTCTATCTGCCACAATCTGTGCGATGCGAGTGATCACGTCATCGAGCGAAAGGTTGTTAGCCTCGACCTCTTCCGAGATGATCACATAGTTGGGCTGCGTCTGAAGAGCGCACTCCAAAGTGATGTGAGAAGCCGAACGCCCCATCAGCTTGATGAAGTGCCAGTATTTCCTTGCAGAGTTGCAGTCTCTTTGGATGTTGCCGATCACTTCGGAGTACACCTTGCAGGCAGTATCGAACCCGAAGGAAGTCTCTATCTGCTCGTTCTTAAGGTCTCCGTCTATCGTTTTCGGGCAGCCTATCACCTGTACACCTGCTCCTATCTTGGCATAATATTCTGCCAGAACACAAGCGTTGGTATTGGAGTCGTCTCCTCCGATGATGACCAAAGCTCCGATATTCAGCTCTTGGAGAACCTCCAAACCTTTATCGAACTGCTCCTTAGTCTCCAACTTGGTACGTCCGGAACCGATAATGTCGAAGCCGCCCGTATTGCGATACTCTTCTATGATATCTGCCGTGAGTTCCATGTACTTGTGCTCCACAAGTCCGCTTGGTCCCATCAGGAAACCGTACAGCTTGCTGTCCGGATGCAGAGCCTTAAGTCCGTCAAAGAGACCGGCTATAACGTTGTGTCCGCCCGGTGCTTGTCCGCCCGACAGAATCACTCCGGTGTGGATGGGAGCATATTCTCTCGTCTCCTTAGCCGGTTGAAACTCTATAAGAGGAAGCCCGTAAGTGTTGGGGAATAAGTTTTTGATAGCATCCTGATCCGCTACCGATTGAGTGGCATTGCCCTCCACGGCAATCACCTGTCCTCTAAGTGCCTTAGGCATCTTTGGCATATAAGATGCACGAGCCACTTGTAATGCACTTTTCTTAATCATCTAAATCTTTGTGTTTATATATTGTCTTGAAAATAGAATCACGTTCGATCTCCTTTCCGGGCAAGCCTCCGATAGTTGGTTCTTGCCATGAAAAAGATGAAAAACATATTCAGCGCCAGAATCGCTCCGGCAAAAGAAAAGAACAGCTGACGCCATCCTTCCATAATGAAATAACATACAACGGCTGCCAGTAACAGCATCAATCCGAGAACAGAGGCAGCTATCATTATTTTTTTCAGAACTGTCGGATTCATACCTAAATACTTTGTACGGAGCAAAGATATAGAAAAATGGGAGAAAAGTTGGTGCTTCAAGGTTAAATTGCTAATTTTGTTTGAGTTTTCGTGTAATGGTACTGAAAGACTACAACATACTGCTTGAAGAACTTGAGGAGAGGATAGGACAGCTATTGAGACAAAATAGTGATTTGTCTGTCCGGATGCGTCAGTTGCAAATAGAGAATAAAGCTCTCTCCCTAAAGTGCCGGAAACAGGATGAAGAGACAGAGGATCTCAAGCGAAAACTCAGCATTGCCGAGTCTTACCTGGAAGAGAGTCCCACATCCGTGGCACACCTTGTGGATTACAGGGATCACCTTCGAGAGTTGTCCGGCAAAGTGGCAGAATGCATAAAAACAATAAATAATAACAACCCTTGAGCCTCCCTATGTCTGTCCCTAAACAGAGTGAAAACAGTGTGGATAAACCTGCAAACAAGTTTACCATCCATCTCACTTTAATGGGAGAACGGATCTCGCTCAACATTCAGAGAGAGGAAGAAATATTCTTTCGCAAGGCTGAGACAGAAGTCAATCACTTTATCAATGCCTACAAAAGGAAGTTCCCGACCATCTCAGACACCAAGCTTCTTCTGTTTGTCGCCCTTCACTTTGCCACGTTGGTAGAGGAGAACAAAGCCGAGAAAGATAGTCAGACAGCATTGGCAACACGGATAGAGAGCATCATTGACAGGCTTCGTCGCCACTCCTTAGAGAGTTTTGAAGACCGCCATACTACCGCCTGAATTTATTGGGGAAAGGGGCACAACTATTTATCACTGTTTTATTCATCCTGTTCATTTACTTACAAAGGTCTTCCTATGGAGGGAGACAGTGTTACACCCTTATATTTGAGTAGAATGAACAATATTGTTATTCCTGTACTTATCTGTATTGCTATCCTCGTCATCGGAGGAGTATTGCTTTGGAAGTTCCTTTCCGATGCAGCCCGTACACGCAGCCAACACTTTCTACAAAAAGCCAAAGAGGAGGCTGAAGTCATAAAGAAAAACAAACTGCTGGAGGTAAAAGAGCAGTTCATAAAGCAAAAAGCCGCTCTCGAACGCGAAGTGGCACAGAGACAATCCAAGATCCAAAGCATAGAAAGCAAGCTCAAGAACAGAGACGAACAGCTCTCTGAGAGACAACAAGAGCTCAACAGAAAGATCGAATCCAACGAACAGTTGAGAAGAGATCTGGAGTTGCGCATGGAGGGGCTCACGGCTAAAGAAGACGAGCTTGCCCAAATCAAAGAACAACAGCTACTGGAACTCCAACACATAGCCGGCCTTACCGCAGAGCAGGCAAGGGGAAAGCTCGTAGAGTCTCAAATAGCCGAAGCACGCACTCAAGCCTCTGCAACGATCAACGATATCATGGAAGAGGCCAAGCTAACTGCCAACATGGAAGCGAAGAAAGTGGTAATAAAATCCATCCAACGCCTTGCAACAGAAACGGCCATCGAAAATTCCATCACCGTCTTTCACATAGAATCGGATGAGATTAAAGGTAGAATAATAGGACGTGAAGGCAGAAACATCAGAGCATTGGAGGCGGCAACCGGAGTCGAAATCATCGTCGACGACACACCGGAAGCGATAGTCCTCAGCTGCTTCGACCCCGTTCGCCGTGAGATCGCTCGCCTTGTACTTCACCAGCTGGTTCAGGATGGCCGCATCCACCCTGCACGTATCGAAGAGGTGGTAGCCAAGGTTCGCAAGCAGATAGAAGACGAGATCGTAGACACCGGTAAGCGTACGGTGATAGACTTGGGCATACACGGTCTCCACCCCGAACTTATCCGTCTCGTGGGAAAAATGAAGTACCGCTCCTCTTATGGGCAGAATCTTCTGCAACACTCTCGCGAAACAGCCAACCTCTGTGCCATTATGGCTGCCGAACTGGGGCTGAATCCGAAGAAGGCAAAACGTGCAGGTCTGCTACACGATATAGGCAAAGTACCCGATGACGAACCGGAGCTTCCACACGCTCTACTCGGTATGCAGCTCTGCGAGAAGTACAAAGAGAAACCGGACATCTGCAACGCCGTAGGTGCTCACCACGATGAGATAGAGATGACATCCCTACTCTCCCCTATTGTACAAGTATGTGATGCCATATCCGGAGCGCGTCCGGGAGCACGCAGAGAGATAGCCGAAGCGTACATCAAGCGTCTCAAAGACCTCGAAGAGCTGGCTCTATCTTATCCGGGAGTAGTGAAAACGTATGCCATCCAAGCAGGTAGAGAGCTTCGTGTGATTGTTGGATCCGATAAAGTTACAGATGCCGACACAGACATGTTGAGCGCAGACATCGCAAAACGGATTCAGGACGAGCTTACCTATCCGGGACAAGTAAAGATTACGGTAATCCGTGAAACCAGAGCCGTAAGCTACGCCAAGTAAATACTCCGGGCTTATATGCCCGACCGATGATACCGATCCGGCACACTCTACTCTCCTTTTCGGAGGTTCGAGTGTGCCGGATCTCTTTTTATTCTACCCCATTCAAGCGAGTCATCCCGTCCCTCATTTTTATATATTCCATCCCGAAAAATGCCCGCTTTTTTCTCGCTCTCTATTTTGCTCGGAGGGGTCATTTTCAGAGCACGACCGAATTGTTAAATCAGTGCCATTTTATTAACAAAAATTCCGATACCTGTTAAGCAAAAACAGTAAACGAGCATATTCTTTCGGCTTAACGTGTTTAATTTTTCAGTGAACACGTTTACCGATTTCATTAAACACGTTTACCGGATTCGATTAACGTGTTTAGCCAAAAACATCAAAACGCTAATAATCAACAAACTACGTATTTCCACCCTAAAAAGCCCTTGAAAAGGCAGATTTCCTTATTAGTAAACGTTTACAGAGACAGGCGTTAAATTTCATGCTTATTAACGCGAAGAAGCCTCATCAAACGGACTGAGAAAAAATTTTTTCCAAATTCGCGATTTTCACTATACCTCTCACAACCAACGATATAAATAAAGGAAAACTTTCTCGATTCTCTAAAATGCTCTCCCAAGAGTTTTCGGAGGATGATCTCGCACCCATCCGTTTTTATATAAAAGCTCCCTGCGAATGGTCATCTCTCCAATAGGAAAAAGGCTGAAATCGGAACATATTTTCTGCCGTACAGATCGCAAAGATTGTACTATGGCTTTTTTTTGCGTTCTTTGCCGCTGTAAAATCTAACCCAAAAGCATAGCAATAATGAGAAAATATCTTTTCCCTCTCCTATTCCTGACATCCATATTTCTGCTTGGAGGGTGTCGATCGAAAAACAGAAACGAAATAAATGATAAAGTTTTGTCGTTCTCCGAAAAAAGTATCGACTTCGACTTCAACAGCAACACCAAAAGAGTAACCATAAAAAGTCAAGGAGCTTGGAAAATAGAAGAGCCACCTCATTGGATCAAGCTATATCCTCTAAGCGGACAAGGCAACACCGTGCTGACGGTATCCGTAAACTCCTTCGACTCCTCATTAGAGCGCCAAGGAACAATAAAGGTCTCTTCAGGGATATATTCCGATAACCTGCAGATAAAGCAGTCCGGACTGCCTCTTGACAAAGCGAGTGCACGATACAAAATTCCGGTTATCTTCCACCTCCTTACGCACAAAGATGTTCCGGAGGTTGCAGCCGTAAAAACAGAAAAACTTGAAGAGTACCTTAAACATGTCAATGAAAGATATCGGGGAGCTCTGGGAGGAAACACCGTTGATAACAATGTCGAGTTTGTTTTGGCATCTGTGGATTCTGATGGAAAACCTCTTCCGGAAAAGGGTATCAAGAGACATGTGTGGCACAAAGCAGAGACACCATTCGATGAGATTGTCGGCACAAAAACGCAGAATGTGATAGACATGTGCTGGGATTTCAATGCGTACATCAATGTATTCATCTTCAAATTCACAAGAAAAAAGAACAGCAATACGGTAACATTGGGAGTGGCAACTCTTCCATATATGCCCGAATCTCATCCCGTAAAGGGTCTTTCGCAGGTCAATACGAACTACATTGCAAGCAAAAACTGGATTTATGCCAGCAGTGTCGTGATCAACAGCGATTTTCTTAAATACAACTCCAACCACATAGCCACCTATGTGGGCAACACTCTTGCACACGAACTCGGACACTATGTAGGTCTGTATCATGCCTTCACGGAAAAAGATAAAGAAAGTAGCCCGCCACCTCCTCCCTGCACAGATAGTGATCACTGCCCGGATACCCAACAGTACGACAGAGAACACTACATAAAGAAGGTACAGGAGTATGTCTCGTCTCCCTCTTTTGATAAAAATAACCCGGAGCATATCAAGCGTCTGTTTGAACGGAACAAGTGTGATTTTCAGGGTATATTTACCTCTTTCAACATAATGGACTACTTCTACTGTCGAAACCTTGGGTTTACCGCCGATCAGAGAAGCCGGGTGAGGCAGGTTCTCTATCATGGTCTGTTGATTCCGGGAGCCAAGTATAGAGGCGGAGTGAGAGTGGGAAGAGGAGACGTTCCTCAAGACATGGAGGCTCCCAGAATATCGGATTGTCCTGAACATGACGTTCATATCTTGGAACATATACACTAAAACTCCCCCGTATTGGCAAGTTTTTACTATTTTTGCTGTTCAAATAATTGAAAATTTAAGTATTAACACCTATCATAAACATGATAACAACAGACCAACTAAGCAACTTGTTGGAGCGCCGAGATGCGCTAAGGGGGTATCTTTGACGTCGATACGAAGCGTATCGAATTAGAAGAAGAAGAGCTTCGCACGCAAGATCCCGTCTTTTGGCAGGATGCAAAACGTGCCGAAAGCGTAATGAAACGAGTAAAAGAGCTGAAAGGCTGGCTCAACGGATTCGATGCGGTAGACACTGCAACCGAAGAGCTTGCTCTCTCTTTAGAGTACCTGAAAGAGGGAATCATCTCCGAAGAGGAGGTGGACGAAGCATACGCCAATGCTCTGAAGCTGACGGAAGATCTGGAACTGAAGAACATGCTGCGAAAAGAGGAGGATCATCTTGGAGCAGTACTGAAGATAAACTCCGGAGCAGGCGGTACGGAAGGACAAGATTGGGCTTCCATGCTTGCCAGAATGTACCAGAGATGGTGTGAGGATAAAGGTTACAGCGTTACCATTACCAACTGGCAAGACGGAGATGAAGCCGGCATAAAAACCTGTACGTTGCAGGTAGAAGGCGAAATGGCATACGGCTATCTCAAAAGCGAAAACGGTGTACACCGCCTTGTGCGCGTATCTCCCTATAATGCTCAAGGGAAGCGGATGACCTCTTTTGCCTCTGTATTTGTGGTTCCGTTGGTGGACGACAGTATAGAGATCAACATCAATCCTTCCGACATTACGTGGGATACGTTCCGAAGCGGAGGTGCAGGAGGACAGAACGTTAATAAGGTAGAAACCGGCGTTCGCCTGCATTATACCTACAAAGATCCCGATACGGGAGAAACGATGGAGATTGCCATCGAAAATACCGAAAGCCGTTCCCAGCTCGGTAATAGAGAGAATGCCATCCGCCTCTTGAAGAGTCAGCTCTACGATCTTGAACTTGCACGCCGTCGTCGTGCACAGAATGAGATAGAAGACTCTAAGCTGAAAATAGAGTGGGGTTCGCAGATACGCAGCTATGTATTCGACGATCGCCGCGTGAAGGATCACAGAACAGGATACCAAACATCGGATGTGGGTGGTGTCATGGATGGAGATATAGATGACTTCATAAAGGCTTACCTGATGGAGTTTGCCCAAACAGAAAAGTAGGAAGATGAAAATATCCGACATAAAAAAGAAGAATAGTTCGCATCCGATGAAGGCTTTATGGGGCTCTTTGGCTGCTATTGCCCTCTCCTCTATCGTGGGAGGCTGCTCTCTCTTACAGCCGCAAGCCAAAGTTAAAGCCCCGGCTCCAATATTCCCTATACCAACACCCGAACAGGTGGAGTGGCAAAAACTGGAGACCTATGCCTTTGTCCACTTCGGACTCAATACGTTCAACGATCTGGAGTGGGGCTATGGCAACACTCCGGCATCGACGTTCAATCCGAAGCGTCTCGACTGTGATCAGTGGGCAAGAATCATAAAAGCGTCCGGTTTTAAGGGTATACTGCTGACGGCAAAACACCATGACGGCTTCTGCCTCTGGCCTACAAAGACTACGGATTACAGTGTGAAGAGCAGCCCATGGAAAGATGGGAAAGGAGACTTGGTCAAAGATCTCTCCGAGGCGTGCAGGAAATACGACCTAAAGTTCGGCATCTACCTCTCTCCTTGGGATCGAAACAGCAAACACTATGGAATGTCGGAGTACGTGGATATATTCCATGAGCAAATGAGAGAGCTCCTGACAGGATATGGTCCGATCTTCGAGTACTGGTTCGATGGAGCCAATGGAGGGGATGGTTGGTATGGAGGAGCAGATACGCACAGGAATATAGACCCTAAGACATACTACCGCTACGAAGATGCCAAGAAGATCATCCGCGAGCTTCATCCTACAGCAATGATATTCGGAGGGACTGTTCCGGATATTCGCTGGATAGGAAACGAGATAGGTTATGCAGGGACAACCAACTGGAGCCCCATGACCATTGGAGAAGAAGGTGGACGTAAAAATATGGTCGGACAGGAACATGGTGAGGATTGGCTTCCCGGAGAGTGTGATGTTTCCATCCGTCCGGGATGGTTCTATCACCAAAGAGAGGATCATCAAGTGAAGTCTCCCGCCAAACTGATGGATATATATTATGGCAGTGTAGGGCGTAATGCCACTCTGCTTCTTAACTTTCCGGTTGATCTGAATGGCACTATTCATCCTAAGGATAGCGCTAGCATCATGGAGTGGAAAGCTCTGCTTGACCGTGAATTTGCCTCTCCTCTTCTTCTCGGCAAGGCTTCCGCGAAAGCAAGCAACGTAAGAGGAGAGCAATGGTCTGCATCTAATGTTCTAGACGATAACTATGACAGCTATTGGGCAACGGCGGATGGCGTTTCTTCCGGAGAGCTAGTCTTTTTCCTTCCAACAAAGCAAGCCATTAACCGACTTATGCTTCAAGAGTACATCCCATTAGGACAAAGAGTACGTAAGTTCTCGGTCTTCTATAAAGATGGAGAGAACTGGCTGCCTGTTTCGTTTGCAGAAGAGACCACTACAATAGGCTACAAAAGACTGTTAAGATTCAATTCCATAAAGACAGACGGCTTGAAGATTCTGTTTGAAGAGAGTCGAGGTCCTATCTGTATCAATAAGGTGGAAGCCTATATGGCTCCGGCGATAGTTTCGGATATTCCGGTTATACGCAGAGATCTTAATGATGAAGTGTCTATCTCTTTGTCTTCTCCCGGATTGGAGATATACTATACAACGGACGGCTCCGCTCCCTCCGTTTCGAATGGGATTAAGTACAGTAAACCATTCAGATTGCAAGATCACGGTGTGGTGAAAGCTATTGCCTATGACTCCGACTTCCATACAAGCGGAGATATGGCAGAGCGGACATTCTACCTTTCTGCAAGCAGGATAACACTACTTTCGCCACAAGAGAAAGAGGCAAAAGAAAAACTCCTCGACGGCAAGCCCTATTCTCTACTTCACTTTCCAAAGGGAGAAAGGAGCTTGGAGCTTCTTCTCGATACTCCTTATAAAATCTCGGGTTTCAGACTGTTACCAAATCAACAAAGGGATGGAAGAGGACATATCCACTCTTATGTTCTGTACATAGATGACACAAAGGTATTGGAAGGAGAGTTTTCCAACATCAAGAACAATCCGGTTCTGCAAACAGTACAATTCCATCCGGTCAAAGGACAAAAGGTAAAACTTGTGGCAAAGGAGATTGTGGACAACGTGGAGAGAATTATTCTCTCTGACTTTGATCTCATCATTGAGGAATAGAAATAGAATAATAACATTAAATACTTTAGAAGAATGGCAACAACAGCAGATTTTCGCAATGGTATGTGCCTTGACATTGATGGCGTGTACTTTACGATCGTAGAATTTCTCCATGTTAAACCGGGCAAGGGTCCTGCTTTTGTACGTACAAAGCTCAAAAACCTTTCCAACGGAAGAGTATTGGAGAAAACTTGGAACTCAGGTGTAAAAGTGGAAGAAGTGCGTATCGAACGTAGACCATACCAATACCTTTATAAGGATGATATGGGATACAACTTCATGCACCCTGAAACATTTGAGCAGATTCAAATTCCGGGAGAGACCATTTCCGGTGTGGAGTTTCTAAAAGAAGGAGATATGGTAGAAGCTATGGTACATGCAGGTAATGAGACAATACTAACCTGTGAACTTCCACCCCATGTTATCCTTGAAATAACATACACAGAACCCGGTGTTAAAGGAGATACCGCAACAAATGCTCTAAAGCCTGCAACGGTAGAAACAGGTGCTACGGTTCGTGTTCCTCTATTCATAACAGAAGGAGAAAAGATTGTGATAGACACTCGTGACGGCTCGTATGTAAGTAGAGCTAAAGAATAAAAGTGCTCCAATAGTATAAATGACATCTGCCTTTACACAAAATACGAAGGCAGATGTCATTTTCTTTTTACCACTTAGCGTATTCCTTATGTTTAATCAGAAGAAAACCAACCTTCATCTGAAAGTAAAAGAGATGTTGGAAGAGGAGCGTCCAAGAGAAAAACTCCTCAGATATGGAGTAAAAAATCTGGACACAACGGAGCTTCTTGCGCTCATCCTTAATACGGGGACAAAAGAGCAAAATGTAATAGAGATGGCTCGAAATATCTTGAAGAGTCATGACAACAACCTCTATTCCATGTATAAAACCCACGCCGAGCGTGTATCGGACAGTAAGATAAGAGGAATAGGTCCTGCAAAATTAGCAAAGATATTGGCAGCATTAGAGCTTGGAGTGCGTCTGGAAAAAGACAAAGAGTTTTACAGAGCAAAGGAAGAGATATTGAACGACAGCCAAAAGGTCTATAACTATATGAAACGATACCTCTTTGGTTTAGCTACGGAAAGTGTTTGGCTATTATGCTTTAACATCAGTCAAAAACTTACGATTCCACCTTTGGAAATATCTACCGGAGGAATGACTGAATCGGTGGCGGATATAAGGGTTATCCTCAAAAAGGCTCTGTACCATAATGCGACCGGCATCATACTTGTACACAACCATCCCAGCGGATCTCTACTACCATCTTCTGCGGATGACCAACTCACAGAATCCTTAAATAAAGCGTGCCAAACGATCGGAATTAAGTTATTAGACCACCTCATCTACTCTGATTACGGATATTATAGCTACGCAGAAGAGGGATTACTATAGAAGATTTTTCTTACCTTTGGGGTGTATAGAACGCAAAAAAGCTATGAAACTATCACATGCAAAGATGGCTATAAAGGGCTTACGCGATATCAAAAGCTATGCATCTCACTTCTCGGAAGGTGATTGGGGAAAGAAGCTTTTGCAGGTGAAACATCTTGTTGGAGAGAGTGTTTTGCTTCCCATGATACGGCTTTACTATGTCATGAAAGCACCTTCTACTCCCATAGCAAAGAAGATTTACATCTCCGGAGCTTTAGGATACTTCATTCTCCCGATAGATATTATTCCGGATATGTTGATCCCGATTCTCGGCTTTACGGATGACCTTGCCGTGGCAACTTTAGTTCTGAAGTTGGTTAATGACAACCTCACACCGGAAATAGAAGAGAAAAGCAGGAGATTCTATGACTCTCTTGTAATATGTAAGAGAGGAAAAGGGAGTTTATCCGGAGAGTCTAAGAATGACACGATAACAGATCCCCTCCCAACCGAAGGGTCTTCTTTGTAAAACTTGGTTACACTATTACCAATCTAAAAACCATAAAAGCACTATGAACACAAACTTTATTAGACTGGTTGGATTGCTGTTTGCCACTTCCCTCTTATCCGGTTGTTTGGGGGGGAAAGGTCCGGATCCGACCCCAAATCCCGTTCCACCTCCCGAGACTCTTAACATCTCATCCGTAGTGATTCGTGAATATCTTTTTTCAGATGATACTCCGATATTTGTGCAAGAACAATTGTGGAAAGAAGGACACCTATCATTGGAAAATACAAATATTCTCGATCTGTTTCGTCCGGACATCAAGTATCATACAACCCTTAGTTATGTAAGATCAGGAGAGGATAAAGTAGAGATAAGAACCATTCCTAATATAAAAAAGCTCAATGAGACAAAGCCATATCTCACCGCTTCGCTGCAAAAAGGAGCAGATGGAGTCTATTCGGGATACGAGGTTAAGTTTGCAGAAAACATAACCAGAATTCCTCATATGCTTGGACATGAAACTTCCAAGATTGAAGGACAGGATAACTCTAAACCGACTCTTATCTCTAATAGCTTGCATGATATTGCTATGGATTGGGACATCAAAGGGAAATTGAGTTCTTACACGGTAACCAATAAGACAGAAAACAAAAATATCCCCCATATATCTTCAAGAAAGATTGTTCTGCGATATCAAGAGGTTCAGAGTCTGGATGTGAGTGTCAACAATATCAGACCTGGAGTTTTCTGGGCAATTTCCCCTGTTTTTGGGCTAAATCCATCTTTAGGTCTTCATACATACAATGTGCTGTCAGAAGCCCTGAAAGAGCCTAAGCATCTTCCCATATCAATGACAGAGATAGCAGAAGGGGTAACAAATGAATACCAATTTAGCTATGCATGGTTCTCTCCAACTGAACTGCATATTGCTCGAATCATGAAAGAAGCCGCACCTTTCGACAGCAGAAACAGGAAGTTTATTATACATTTCAATGTCTTATAAATGGTATCTAACAAAAACATAGAACGTTATATTGAACAGATAGAAGATCTTATTACCGATTTGTCTCACAAGCTTGATGCTCTCAAGGCAGAGCTAAAGACGGCAGATACTGAGATACAAGAAGAAAGACAAATCGAAGAAGAAACTTCGGCTTCTGATGTTATGTTCATTCCTAAAGCTATGACAAGTCAGGTTGAGAAACCAACCATGGCTAACAGCATAAAAAAGGAGGTCGTAAACCCTTTAAGGGAGTACATCAGTATGTTTGACTATTTTTACTTCCGAAGAGAGCTATTCTTGGATAGCGAGAGTTTGATTGAAAGTGAGTTGGATACACTGACTCATTTAGTAGACTTCTCTTCTGCAACAAAACATCTTGCAGCTAACTATCCTTGGGTAAAAACGGATGAACCGGCAGCAAAAGCGTTTCTTGAAATAGTGGAAAGATATTACGCATAAAACTTTTGCAAAATGGGATGGCTGACTATCATACCAACCCCTATTGGGAATTTGGAAGATATTACTCTGAGAGCCTTGAGGCTGCTTAGAGAAGCCGACGTCGTGCTTGCGGAAGATACTCGAACAACACTTAAACTTCTACGCCATTTCGAGATCTCTCCGAGAGAACTTCGTAGCCATCACATGCACAATGAGCATACTACGGCAAAGTCCATAGCTACTGCCATCGCGGATGGGCAAAAAGTAGTTTTGGTCTCTGATGCAGGAACACCGGGGATTTCAGATCCGGGATTTATTTTGGTACGGGAATGCTTACTGCTGAATCTTAAGGTTGAGTGTCTTCCCGGTGCCACTGCCTTTGTTCCGGCTCTTGTTGCCTCCGGTTTACCTTGTGATAGATTCTCATTCGAGGGTTTTCTACCACAGAAAAAGGGAAGGCAAACTCTGTTGGAAGATATTTCCAAGCGTACAACTACAACCATTTTATATGAGGCTCCAACAAGATTGTTAAAGCTATTAGAACAGCTATCAATACTTCTTGAGCCGGAAAGAGAAGTCGTAGTGGTACGGGAAATATCAAAAATACATGAGGAGTACCATAGAGGGACATCCTCAGAATTGTGTGAATATTTTAGAAATCAACCGCCTCGTGGTGAGATTGTGGTGCTCATTGCTCCCTCTCCCACTCCTGAGCGTGTACATAAGAATAAGTATAAGGAGTCTTTATCTCCTTCATGTCTAACAAGTGAAAAGATCACTTTAAAACAGATTTGAATATGAAAAAAACAGCATTTATTACTCTCGCTATTTGCGCAATGACTCTTGTCTCTTCTTGTGGAAAGCATTCTTCCGCATATAAGAACCTGCAAGCGAAATATGATTCCTTGGAAATGGTATCCAGAACAACTGAAAGCAATCTGGAAGAAATGCTAACCGTAATCAATGAGGTAGAACAAAGCTTTGAAGAGATTCGTGCAGCAGAAAACTTTGTTGCGATCAAACACAAAAGTGGTGAGCTTACTGCTTCTACTCGTGAACAGATTAAGAATAACATGCAGTTGGTTGCAAGCACTCTTAAAGAGAATAGAGAAAAGATCGAACTTCTCAATGAGCAGCTGATGAAAAACTCTGCAGCGGCAAAACTTTTGGGCAGCAAGATCAAGAGAATGACCGATGAAATTCAGAGAAAAGAGAGCGAACTCGTTGCTCTTCGTAATGAACTTGCAATGAGAGACGTCAAAATAGAACAGCTTGATAGTGCACTTGTGAGATCTGCTCAAAATGTGGATGTCCTTGCTCAAGAAAATGCAGCACAACAAGCAGCTATTGCACAACAAGATGCTGCTCTTAATGCAGTGTTCTATTGCTTTGGAACATCTTCGGAACTTAAGGAGCACAAAATCCTTACCGGAGGATCTATCTTCTCCTCTCCAAAAGTTTTGGCAGAAGGCTTCAACAAAGATTACTTCATCAAGATGGACCGCAGAGAGCTTCACACCATTCCTCTATTTGAGAAAAAGGCTGTACTCCACACTAAACACCCTGCAAGTTCATACTCATTGGATAAGGGTTCCGACGGTAATCTTACTCTAAACATTAAGAACACAAAAGAGTTCTGGAGTTTAAGCCAGTACCTCGTGATCGAAGTTAAATGACAATAGTACTCATACTCTTACTTCTTCTGAGCCTGATATATATAGTCTGGCTCAGGAGAAGTCTCTTTATCTCCAAGAAGGAAGACGTTCCTCTTGAAGATCTTATGAAAAAAATGTACTCCAAACAGATGGAGTGCATCACGTTGGATTGTGCTACTTCTTTCTGGAATATCAGAGAGGAGGAAGCGCAATCTTTCTTATTGAAGGCAACCAAGCGAGGATGGCTGACAACTCTCGACTATAAGACATTCACTCTTACCGATGCAGGTAAAAATATGGGGCAACACCTCTCCAGAGCACACAGGCTATACGAGACCTATCTTGCCGAAAAGACAGGATACTCATCAGAGGAGTGGCATAAGCTTGCAGAGAAAATGGAACACAAACTCTCTCCTCAGAAGTTGGAAGAGCTCTCTGTAAGTCTTCATCACCCCAAGTACGACCCACATGGCTCCCCAATACCTCAGCCAAACGAAGAGATTCCAATAGCTCCTCCTTATAAGTATGATATTACTCCCAAAGGCAATAGTTCATTATGGGATCTTGAATTTGGAGAGGTTGCCAAAGTAAAAGGTCTTGGCTACCAATTGGCAGGAGACAGAAGAAAACGTCTGTTGGATCTTGGATTTGTAAAAGGCTCTCTTGTGAGACTATATCTCTGCAGCCCAACCGGAGAGACAAAAGCCTTTTTAGTACGAAATACTGCCATTGCACTGCGCAAAGAGCAAGCAGGCTACATTTATGTCGATAAAGTTGAGCAGTCATGAAAAGACAAAATGTACTTCAAGGAGGCTCGAATACCAGTGGAACCAAGTACACAATAGCCCTTGCCGGTAATCCCAACACAGGCAAGAGTACTCTCTTCAATGGTCTTACAGGACTCCATCAGCATACAGGCAATTGGCCCGGAAAGACCGTAGCAAGAGCCGAAGGGAGTTATACCTATGAAGGAGAGAAGTATCGCATTGTGGACTTACCCGGTACTTATTCCCTTTTTTCTCGTAGCGAGGATGAAGAGATTGCACGCAACTTTATTCTCTTCGGTCAGCCGGACGCTACGATTATCGTTGCAGACGCAACCCGTTTGGAGCGTAATCTGAACCTAACTCTCCAAATCTTGGAAATAACAGAGAATGCTATTTTGGTTGTCAATCTCATAGATGAAGCTCGCTCCATGGGGATTACGATAGATGCCAAAATACTTGAAAGGAGGCTTGGCATACCCGTTGCACTTGTTTCAGCCAGAAGCGGAGAGGGCTTGGATCTTCTACTCAAGACCATTTCTCAGGTTATTAAAGGAGATATTGTCTGCCGGCCTCATCGAATACAGAATCTTAGCGGAAAAGCAGCCGAAGCCATAGAGGCTGTGGAGCAAGAAGTAAAAAATGTCTATCCCGATCTTCCCAATGCCAAATGGGTTGCGATGAGACTCATCGAGGGAGACGCAAAGATTATAGAAGCTGTAAGAAGCGGCAAATGGATAGACGAAGAAATACTACTTCAATGATATGAAAGAGAGAGAGCATATTATACAAACAGCCAACAAATGGAAGTGGGAAGTCGGGAAAGACTTCCACGATAAGGTTTCCGAAGCTATATATGCCGATGCAGAGGATATCTGCAGTGAAGCGATAAAGTACGAAGAGAACAATAAAAGAAGAGAGTTTGATGCCAAGCTGGATAAGATATTGGCAAGCAAGCGATGGGGTTATCCCATTATGATTTCTCTTCTTGCCGTAGTCCTCTGGATTACTATTGTCGGGAGCAATTATCCCTCCCAGCTGCTCTCCTCTTTTCTTGTGGGAAAACTGTACCCTCTCCTAAAAGGTTGGACCGAAAGTTTTCTGCCTGCTCTTTTATCCGGATTCCTTATAGATGGCGTCTATCTCACGACCGCATGGGTTGTCTCTGTGATGCTCCCTCCCATGGCTATCTTCTTTCCTCTGTTTACTCTTCTGGAAGATTTCGGCTACCTCCCAAGAGTGGCATTCAACATGGACGGACTTTTCAAAAGAGCAGGAGCACACGGCAAACAGGCACTCACAATGACCATGGGATTCGGATGCAATGCTGCGGCAATAGTCTCTACTCGTATTATAGACAGCCCCAGAGAGAGGCTGTTGGCAATAATCACCAACAACTTTTCCCTCTGCAATGGGCGTTGGCCGACACAAATACTTTTGGCATCCATATTCATAGGCCCTTTAGTTCCTGCCCGCCTCTCCGGCACACTCTCCATCTTGTCGGTATTGGCTGTTGCCCTTTTGGGAATCGTATTTATGTTTGGCAGTAGCTTCCTGCTTAGCAAGACACTACTCAAGGGGGAAGTCTCTACTTTCAACCTGGAACTTCCACCATATCGTCCACCACGTTTTTGGCAGACACTCTACTCCTCTTTGGTAGACAGGACACTGGTTGTATTGGGACGAGCAGTTGTTTTTGCGGCTCCGGCAGGAGCTCTCATTTGGCTGATTTGCAACATCGAAATCGGGAATATCAGTCTGGCAGCCCATGTTGTGGATCTCTTTGACGAGTTTGGGCTTTTCTTTGGTCTGAATGGAGTTATTCTTCTTGCCTACATCGTAGCCATCCCTGCGAATGAAGTTGTCATCCCGACAATACTTATGCTTACTATACTTACGGTACCCGAACTCTCCGGATTGGGAGATGGTGCCGGAATACTCTTTGAAGGCGAAAATGCAGGCATTACCGAAAACATATTAAGAGCCGGAGGATGGACACCGCTTACAGCCATCTGCGTTATGCTTTTCAGTCTGTTGCACAACCCTTGTAGCACCACACTCTATACCATATACAAGGAGACCAAGAGCATCAAGTGGACAACCATCTCTGCCTTAATACCCATTGCTTTTGGCTTTATACTCTGTGGAATAGTGGCAGGAATTACCCGTTTCTTTTTATCATGAACTTAACTTAAATGTTCCTTCTTTACGATTTGGGAATAGAAAAGAACTCCTCACAACCGATATATGGTAAGGTTTCCGATATAGACTATTCTAAATACAAGCTGTTCGGTCTTCATTCAAGCGAGATAGCCTATTTGGGATGGATTAACCCTCCCGTGAATCTGCCGGAATACGAACTCACGGTAAAAATTATCTTTGAAGATGGAGATTCAAGGACAGCTTCCATAAGTCTAGCTCCTTAAACAAAATCTATCCGATTCATTCAGCAGAAAAAGGCATTCGGAAATTCTCGAATGCCTTTTCTCATATCTGCTTATTTGATACACCTAAATACCATTATGGAGTTGTGGTTGCTGACCTCCACTCCGCCTTTATAAAGAGACTTAAACTTCTCCGCCATCTCCTCCTTGGTAAAATGAGGAGGGACAAAAACGCCCTTACGGTTCAGTACCAAACGTACAAGAGCATCACCGATCCTCCTTTCTCCCTTGACGTAGAAATTTCCAAGAAAGCAACCTCCCGGCTTCAGTACTCTGTACAGTTCGGCAAGAGCACGCTCTTTATCGGGAAAAGCGTGAAATCCGTTCATGCAAAGGACTATATCGAAACTCTCATCTTCATACGGCAGTTGCCCCACATCTCCCCATTCCAACGAGAGTTGAGAGAGTCCCATATCCTGTTTTCTCTGTTCTGCCACAGCAAGCATCTCGCGAGAGTAGTCCACTCCCACGATAGAAGCATTGGGTAGACCGGCATAGGTAGAAGCAGTAAAGACTAGCGTTCCGGCAGGGACATCCAGCAGGCGACCGGAAAAACCGGAAGGAATCATCCCCATTACCTCTCTTGCTATCTTATTATCGTCCACCTGCCAGAGGCAGTTCATGTAGAGATGAGACCACCAAGTGCTTCCCGTAATGAAGTTATCGTAAAACCGGATACCTTTTTTATAGGCATTTTTAGGCTTGGAAGATTGCTCGCTACACATAAGAATTACGCTTAAAAATATCTTTCCCTGCTATCTCAACTCATCCTTTTGTATCAGATCACGCCTGCCATTGCATCCGTCATATTCTATCTGAAGAGTCGTGTGTCCTATACCGAACTTCTGCATGAGCAGATGCTCCACCTGCTCTCTCAATGCTCCTGCTTCCGACAGTCTGAGATCCTCTTCCAGATTAACATGCGCCTCCAAGAGCATGTGTTCGTCATCCAGTCTCCAGATATGCAGGTGGTGCAGATTCTTTATTCCTTTGATTGCCTCTACCTCCTCTTTCAGCAGAGAAGGATCTATCTCTTCCGGAGCACTCTGCATCAGTATGCTCACAGTCTGCTTCACTATACCCCATGTATGCACAATGATATAGATGCCCACCAAGACCGTTACAAGAGGATCCAGCCAGTAAAGATTCCACAACCATATTGCTATACCTCCCATGATTACAGCGACCGAAGAGAGCGTATCTCCAAGAAGATGAAGATATGCAGCCTTCACATTCAGGTTGTGCTCACGATCCTTATGGAGTATGACCACAGAGATCAGATTTGCCAAAAGTCCGAATATCGCCACGGCAAGCATCATCGCCCCACGTATCGGCTCCGGATTCAAAAAGCGGTGATAGGCCTCCACGAAAAGGTAGACGCATATCCCTATAAGTACCACGGCATTAAACAGGGCAGCCAATATCTCTGTCCGCTTATAGCCAAATGTCTTTCTGGTATCTGGTTGCTTCTCTGCGTGCTTTCCTGCAAGGAATGCAATAAAGATTGCAGACGAGTCTCCCAGATTATGTATGGCATCGGAGATCAGGGAGAGACTGTTGGAAAGTATTCCTCCTACAATCTGAAAAATCGTGATGGAAAAGTTCAAGATCGTAACCCATAGCAGCTTTCTTCCCCTCAGATCCTTGCCATGGTGGCAGTGATCATGCCCGTGATGTCCGTGCGAATGCTCATGACAATGGGAGTGAGTGTGATTGTGGTGTTCTGTTTTCATATCGGTAAAATATCTGTAATAGAACTGTTTAATCGCATATACTTACACAAATATCCGTCAATTATCATTATCATGCAATACCTAAACCTAAGTATCCCTCGCTTGTCTTCTACCTTCTTCCGGTCTGCCACTCTCCGCAAGAGAGGGCATACGTATGCACTTGGCTGTATGGGGCAAAATGTCTATTTTTGAAAGGCATAACAAGCAAGCATATATCCTATGAAACTCCGGACGGAAGACTTAGTAAAAAAATATAAGAACAGAACCGTGGTCAACCACGTATCCATTGAAGTATCTCAAGGCGAGATTGTAGGACTCTTGGGACCCAATGGAGCAGGCAAGACCACTACATTTTACATGACCGTTGGTCTGGTTCTCCCCAATGAGGGAAAGATTTTCCTCGATGACGAAGAGATTACTCACGAACCCATTTACAAGCGAGCGAGGAAAGGCATATCCTATCTTGCTCAGGAGGCTTCCGTATTCAGAAAGATGACCGTAGAGGATAACATCCGCTCCGTATTGGAGATGACCAGTAAGCCTAAAGAGTATCAGAAAGAGAAGTTAGAAAGCCTCATCTCCGAGTTTGGTCTCCATAAAGTGAGACACAATCTGGGGGATCGTCTTTCGGGTGGTGAGCGGAGAAGAGCGGAGATAGCCCGTTGCCTCGCCATAGAGCCCAAGTTTGTGATGCTCGACGAACCTTTTGCCGGAGTAGACCCCATAGCGGTACAGGATATTCAGAGTATTGTTGCCAAGTTGCGTGAAAAGAATATCGGTATTCTCATCACCGACCACAACGTGTACGAGACACTATCCATCACGGACCGTGCTTATCTTCTGTTCGAGGGGCGAGTGCTTTTCCAGGGAACAGCCGAAGAGCTTGCCGAGAACGAGATCGTAAGAGAGAAGTATCTGGGTAAAGACTTCGTATTCCGCAAACGCACGTTCAACCGGGAAGGATGATACGGTTAGACCAACAGTCTCGCCTGCTGCAAGAAGCGGTAGATGCTCTAAGCACTCTGCCCGGAGTAGGCAGTAAAAGTGCATTGAAGCTGGCTCTCTATCTCCTGAGACAGGAGAAACAGTTTACCAAGAACATATCTGCCAAGATAGATGCTTTGGTCGAGGGCATTCACTACTGCGACCGTTGCCACAATCTTTCCGATACAGACCTCTGCATGATCTGCTCCAACCCAGCCAGAGACTCCCGTATCCTCTGCGTGGTGGAGAGTGTAAAGGAGGTTTTGGCTGTTGAGAACACCGGACGTTTCAATGGTCTATATCACGTTTTGGGCGGAGTGATCTCCCCGATGGACGGTGTAGGACCTTCCGAACTGCACATCGACGATATTCCCGACAGGGTCAAAAGCGAAGGCGTAGAAGAGGTCTTGCTCGCACTGAGTACCACCATGGAGGGAGATACGACCAACTTCTACATCTACCGTCTCCTTAAAAATCTCGATGTCAAAGTCTCTGTGATCTCTCGTGGCATAGCCATAGGGGACGAGCTGGAGTATGCAGACCAACTCACTCTCGGTAGAAGCATAGACCACCGGATAGATTTCGAGTCTACCCTAAGAGGATAACCGCCATAAAGTATCAGATATGCCCCCTCCCAGCAGAACCTTTTATGCCGATGAGCACAGTAGTGTTGCATCCGGTCTACGCCTAAGCGAGCTTACCGGGATAGTGGAAGATCTCATCTCTTCATCGTTCACTCGTCCGCTGTGGGTGGTGGCAGAAGTTTCCGGCATGCAGGTCAATAGAAGCTCCGGACACTGCTACATGGATCTGATAGAGAAAAACGACCAGGGAAAGATAGTAGCATCCATTCGGGCAATGATATGGAGCAGTCAGTACAGACTCATCTCCGAAAAGTTTTACGAAGAGGCAGGGGTGGAGCTGAGCGAAGGTTTGGAACTGCTCCTTATGGTTTACGTCAGATACAGCCCGGTATATGGGCTTTCTCTGAATATTGTCGGCGTGGATGCCACCTACTCTTTGGGAGCCATGCGAAAGCAGAGAGAGGCTACCATAGCAGCACTGAAAGCATCCGGCATTTGGGATATGAACAGAGCTCTTCCACTCTCTCCTCTTCCCCGAAAGATAGCGGTAATCTCTTCGGCTACGGCTGCCGGATGGGGCGACTTCCATAACCAACTCACACGCAACGACTATAACATCCGCTTTGCAGCTACACTCTTTCCTGCCATTATGCAGGGGAATGAAGCGCCGGCAAGCATCATCTCCGCTCTCGATGCCATTATGGACTCCGGGCAGGAGTACGATGCCGTTGTCATCATTCGGGGAGGAGGAAGCCGCTTAGACCTTTTGGCGTTTGACAATGCCACACTCTGCGAACATGTTGCACAATATCCCTACCCCGTCATATCCGGTATAGGGCACGACAGAGACCTCTCTATCTTGGACATGGTGGCACACACCGCTCTAAAGACACCTACTGCCGTCGCCACCTTTCTCATAGATAAAAATCTATACTATATCTCTGCCGTCTCCTCCGCAGAGGAGCGTTTGGTAAGATTGATGGGTGGGCAGAAACAGCTGTTAGAGAGCAGACTCCGGGTATTGATGCACAAACAGAGACAGCTACTATACCTGCGCACCTCGGAGATAGAGCAAAGAGTGGGCGCACACTACCTCCGTCTGCAACGCTTTTGGGCATCGCTGACGGCACGAACAGAGAGCAGAATAGCATCCGACACTGCTCGACTGAAACGCTCCATAGCATCATGGGAACCGCTGCAACGGCAAAGACTCTCCTCTTTGGAGGAACGGCTGCGCCTTTTAAGCCCGGACAGAATCCTCTCTTCCGGGTATGCGCTTTTTGTCGGATCGGATGGCAAGAGCATTCGCTCTGCTTCACAGACTCATCCGGGCGAAGATGTGAAAATATTATTGGGCGACGGAGCGGTATCTGCCACCGTTACCGGAGTGGAAAAGAGAGAAGAAGAGTACAACGATTAGACAAACAAAAATATGGCTAAAAAGAAATTCAACTATACCCAAACGCTGAAAGAGATAGAGGAGAACCTCTCCCTCATCGAGCGGAACGAGCTTCCGATAGAAGAGATCTTGAAGCTAAGCAGAGCCACAGCCTCGATGATAAAAGAGTGCAAAGGCGAGCTGAAAAGTCTGCAAGAAGAGATAGACAAAATAGTGGAAGAGATAGAGAGCAACGGATAACCTCTCTCCCTCTGCATCAAAACGGATTACGGTCTTCCCCATTCCATACTCTTTGGAATGGAGAAGACCGTTTCTCTTTTCAAGATAGCCGATTCAGGAAAAAGATGTTTGGCTTCTCGCCTCGCTTCTACCCTGTTTGAAAATCGTTCTTCTACGATAGCAACCGATTTTAGAACAAATCCATAGAATATAAGTTCCGCATTACCCTTAGAGTCGTACCGAAGCTGTTTTCAAAGTCTATCGAGATGAGCAAAAGCAGCACTCCTTTATATCACTTATTCCTATTTTGTTGGAGAGAAATGTTTTTAGGGAACATTTTTGAAGTCTTTAGTTTACAACATAATTCATAGTTTTGTCTCAACAATGGCGCTGACTTAAATACTACTATTTGTCATTTATTCTGTTTCAAGCTTTGTTAAATAGTGTCCTGAGGCTTGATAACTTTTTCTTGAACTCGTTTATTGAATCTACTTGATAAGAAAACAGACCCTTAATGTTTAGTCCACAATTCAAGTCTTCACAAAACTCATTGCTTTCATCATTCTTGTGTCCATTAGGGCAAATGTATTGCCTCTTCTCCCCTTTGCTGAAAAGCCCTTTAGTAGAGATAAAACTACCAACATCCGGGAGATTATCTATTATATGCTCCATCTCTTCCATCCTTTTGAGGTCTTCAATATCGTATGAATCGGATTGAGTCCTTAAAAGATAAGTAGAGTTTGTAAGGTCTTCTTTTATTGCCAAGAGTATTCTCTCCGAGTCAAATAGATTGCAAGCAACTATGAGATCACCCATGACTGCTTTGTTCTCTTTTCTCTTTTCGTACGCTCTTCTCGTAACCATCTCTTTGGGTATCGCTCCCAAATATTGCGTGATAAAGCTTATTTCTTCTGTTGTCCTTCCAGAGTTTTGGATAAATCTGTCCAATAGATTGTCTATTATTTCTTCTTGTGGGTTTTCAAGAAGGAATGTCCTCCACTCTTCTTTTATCTCCTCTCCATCATTTATACCGGAAACGATGGATTGCCTTAGCATTTCCCTTTCCAACTCAGCCCCATCTATTGAGTATTCACGCAAAACTTTGAATTTATTATCTTCTTTTTCTTCTATGATACAAGCTGTCCCGGAAGCAGATAGCATTATCATAGATTTCCCCTTTCCGGAAATCTCATCAAAATCGACCTTGAAACCTAAAATACAGTTTGCTCCCTTTCTTTTTGCTTTCTCTTTTAGCTTATTGGTTGCATCCTTATATATAAGGTCCATTTTCTTTTGATAGGAATATGAATACCCTCCAAATATATCTGTTATTGAAGCTGAGAAATCAGAAAAAAAATTGGTTCCGAGAACCATATTTACGCAGATGGTTTCTACATAACGCTTAACAGCATAACCTTCTATATTGTTTGTTGTTGTAATGATAAAATCTCTATTCTTCATAATTAAATTTTTGTGAGTTTTCTCATAATGCAAATATTATAGATTCAATAGCAAATGAATGACAGCAAAACACCATTAAGGGCTGCAATATCCGCTTCTATATTAAATCATCCGACGCAAATATAAAGTTTTTTAACAAGCATAACAAAAAGATTAAACTTTATCGGACTATGTCATACCCGACCAATAAAAAAGATAAAGAGCTGATTTTCGTAATGAAATCAGCTCTTTACTTTTATCCCCTTTCGGTAAAGTTTGTGGGGCGGTAGAGTTCAAAAATCTACACAAACCTATTTACAAGTCTCTTTTAACGGGTTCAAAACGCACTCCGAATACTTTCACTACCGTAAATCGGGGCTTGACTTCCAAAAATCGAAACTTGACTGCAACAAATCAAGCCTTGATTTGCAGAAATCCGGGCTTGATTTACACAATTATTCCTGTTTATCCGAACTTCTGAACATGATAAACAAAACTTCTATACGAGTTAAAAAGAGTTGTTCGACAGGGAGAAAGTTTCCTCCGTACAGAACGGCTTCAACAGCTGAAAGATGAGAGTTTCAATACAAATCTATTCAAGAAGCATTAAAAAAGTGCAAAAGAGAAAATATCCGACTTTTTATAGAAATATTTTACTTACCTTGCAAAGCAAACAACCACGAATACACCATACACTTATGAGACAAATCATTTTTCCTGTATGCCTGTTGCTCTCTCTGCTACTCGGAACAGCGGAAAGTGCCACCGCACAAAGCAGTGAAGTTTATAGAGCCATCTATCAGGTAAGAGGCTCGTACACGCCTCAAGAAGCCGTAGATAAGGGTTCATATACAGAGGCTGTTCTGGAGATCTATCCGGATAGAAGTTTCTTCTTCGACCGCTGGTTTCAGGTCGGCGACTCCGTTTACCAAGCATCATTGGACTTGGACGGAGATATGCTTAGAGCCGCTCAGGCAAAACGGAGAACGGGTGTGGCTCCCGGTCTGAAAATAGGTGTGAAGAGCTTCTTTGCAGATAACAACAGAGAGACATCCCATGTCATCGGAGTGGATTTGTACTGTTACGAAGAGGAGCTGAACCGCCCTGCCTGGGAGGTGATACAGGATAGCACGGCAGTAAAGAGCGGTTACAACTGTGTCATGGCTAAGGCTCAATATCTCGGAAGAGAGTGGATAGCGTGGTACACATCCGATATTCCCTCTCCCACTGGACCTTGGAAACTGTGGGGTCTGCCCGGGCTTATCGTCGAAGCTAAAGATAGTGAGGGAGTTTTCTCATTTACTCTCGCCTCGTTCTCTGCCACTACTCCTGAAAGGCTGTACGGCGACTTCTCGAAGTATAAAGATGCCTGGAAGAAGCGACAGACAAGAAAGAAGAAACAGGTGGTGGAAACTCTTTCGTTCTTTATATCCGATCCGGTCGGGTATCTGCATACCACAATGCCGGGAAGAATAAAGCGCATAGAGGATAAAGATGGTAGAGAGATCACCGGAGAAGAGCTACGGAACGAGTTTGTTTATTTGGAAAGATAACGATATGAGAGCGAAACAGAATCTTACTTTTGCCTTGCTGGCTGCTCTGCTGTTCTGTATGGCAGGAAGTGCCATGGCGGAAAACAATGAGGTTTATAGAGCTGTCTACAAGGTGCAGGGCTCGTATATGCCTAAGAAAGCAAAGAATAAATCTTCATATACAGAGGCTGTTTTGGAGATTTCATCGGATAAGAGCTTCTTCTTTGACCGCTGGTTCGAGGTGGGAGATTCCATATATCAATCCTCTTTTGACAAGGACAAAGACCGCACCAAGGCTGTTCTGGCAAGGCAAAGATCGAGTGTAAGACCTAGTCTGAATATCGGTGTCAAGAATGATTTTTCGAGCAACAGCAGAGAGACTATTCATGCTGTCAATGTCGATTTATTCCACTACACGGAGGAGCTGACCCGCCCTGCCTGGGAAGTGGTGCAGGATAGCACTGCGGTAAAGAGCGGTTACAACTGCATCATGGCCAAGGCTCAATATCTCGGAAGAGAGTGGATAGCGTGGTACACACCCGATATTCCGTCTCCTGCAGGACCATGGAAACTGTGGGGTCTGCCCGGACTCATCGTCGAGGCTAAAGATAGTGAAGGTCTCTTCTCATTCGCTCTATCCTCTTTCTCTGCCACTACTCCGGAAAAGCTGTACGGCGACTTCTCGAAGTACAAGGATGCTTGGGAAAATAAGCACATGGGGAAAAAGAAACAGGTATTGGAGGCTTTCGCTTTCTTTATATCCGATCCTGTCGGCTACTTTCGCTCTATATATCCGGGAGCAAAGGTTACCGTTACGGATCAGAATGGCAATAAGCTGTCTCAGGAAGATCTGCTCAGAGATTTTGTTTATCTGGAAAAGTGATGAAAATGAGAAAGGCAACACTCCTTTCTGCCCTGCTCTTCGTGGCGACTTTATCTGTTTATGGGCAGACCTACGGCTATAAAGTTCACTATCTGTTGCATAAACAGTACGAAATCTCAAAGAATAAAAAGCCGGATCCGGAGGAGATGATTTTGGAGATTATGCCCGATGAGAGCCACTATTACAGCAAGGTATTGGCTTTCATAGACTCTACCCTTTTATCCAAAATCAGTACCGGAAGCAGCGTAAAAGAGGCGATGTGGGAAGATCCGAATATCGAAGAGGAGGGAGAGCCAATATATATACGCTCCTCGTTCGATAAGCAACAGCGTGAGGTCTCATACCGGATACTCGAAGAGGAGTACTCCTACACCGAAAAGGTTACCGCCCCCGAATGGCGCATCTTAGCGGATAGCACCAAACGGATTGGAGCATACAGCTGCACTCTTGCCCGTGCTTCGTACATGGGACGAGAGTGGCAAGTGTGGTACACGCAAGAGATCCCGTCTTCCGCCGGACCTTGGAAGCTGTGGGGATTGCCGGGTCTGATACTTGAAGCGAAAGATATGGAAGGTATTTTTGAATTCTCTTTTCTCGGCTTTGAAGAGCAGACAGAGCAGAAGAGTTACGCTAAAGCGAGATCCTCTCTTCTGCCTCATATCAGCAGCAAAAAGGCATCGAAGCAGAAGGTAGAAGAGCTTTACGGAAACTTTATAGCAGATCCTTTCGGCTTCTTGATCCAGACTTCGCCGGATGTTAAGATCATTTCCAATGGAGAACCAATGCTTACACCCACTTGGGAAAAGATGAACTATATACCGCTTGAAAGATGATAACGTCTAAGATAAACCTGCGTATTCTCTCTCTTTTTGCCCTCTTTTTGGTAGGCTCTACCGCTCTGCTTCATGCTCAAAACACAATCTCCGGATGGGTTAAAGAGAAAGGCAACAACAACGGAGTGCATCATGTCTCGGTGTCTGTCGTTTCCGGTGATAACGGGAAAATACTCGGCGGAACATTTACAGATGAAAAAGGATTCTTCAAAATAACGACCAAGCAGGAGATCGGTAAGGTTAAAGTGATCCTCTTATTCAATCACCTCTCTTATAAGAAGCTGACCAAAACGGATCTCGGAGCCGTTCTGAACGGTCAGAGTTTCTTTATGGAGCCTCGGACAGAGAAGTTGAAAGAGGTTGTTGTACACTCCACTCCCGTGCGCCAACGTGGAGACACGACGAGCTATTCGGTCAATCAGCTCAAAGCATTAGGCGATCGCTCTCTCGAAGATGTCTTAAAGCGGATACCGGGAATGAGTGTAGACACATCGGGAAAGATAAGATACCAAGGCAAAGACCTGAGCAAGCTGTACGTCGAAGGTATGGATCTGATGGGAGGACGATATTCGCAGGTAACAAGGAACCTCACTACGGAAGATGTTGCATCCGTTGAGTTACTGGAAAATCACGAGGCAATAAAGATGGATAAAGATATTTCCAGAAGTGAAGAAACGGCTCTAAACATCCGTCTGACCGAGAAAGCGAAGTTGAACTGGATCTATTCGTTGGAGACCGGAGCAGGTATCAACAGAGATGCCAAACCGCAATATTTGGTGGAGGGATCGGCTTCCACATTCGGAAAGACCTTTCAAACGATGCTGATAGCCAAGGGCAATAATGAGGGGAAAGAGATCCTTTCGGAAATGAATCGCTTTGGTTACGATGGTTCACCATGGAGCATCATAAGCCGTGGACAGAGTAAAGGCAGCGACTTTTTCTCTTCAAGTGCCGATCTTGGCGATCATATCGTGAGAGCCAAAGGCAGAATAAACCAATCCGCAAGCGGTTCTGCCAATCATATAAGGAAGTTTTCGGAAGATGCCCAATGGCGTATGAACGTGAACTATGGCTTTGACAAGGCAGACAGACGTGCGTTATACACCACTCTTTTCAGGACTTCTCCCACCGAACGGACCAAGATAGAGGAGGAGCAGATCCTGTCTCACAAGCACCATCAACTCTCTTTGGAGAGCAGCTATACGTTCAACGGACAGTCGAGATATACCAGAGTGAAGACCGAGTTTTCGCTTCTGCACAAAGAGCTGCAAGGAGAAAAGATAGCCAACAAACACCCTTACGAGGAGTTTACAAAGTCTCCATCCGGTACGCTATCCAATGATATAGAGTGGAGCAAAAAGTTCGGAAAGGGACGGATAAGGTTTTCGGATAATCTTTTTGGTACTTATCGCCCCAACTCTCTTGCGCTTCATGCTCCCAAAGGACTCTCTGACGGAGCCACGGACATACTTCAAAAGATCGAGAGCAAAAGCTTCGGCAATGCGGCTTCTCTCTCTTACTACTACACCGGAAAGGGATGGGAGCTTGATCTGGGCGTGAATGTGGATCTCAACAGAGAGGAACTCTCCAGCTCATTGACGGGTCTGAAGTTTGCCGGTACTCACCCCACTTCGGGCAGTATTACCTATCAGGAAGCCAAGACAACCCTTAATCCCTCCTTGATTTGGAACTATAAGTACATCCGTCTCTCCCTTACTCCTGCCGTAACATGGATGCTTGCCTCCTCGAATGAAAAGGGATCGAAAGAGAAGCCTATCCTAATCTCTCAAAACGATATTCGCTTCACCCCGTCTCTTTACTTGAGATACGAGCCATCTTCAAGCTTCTACTCCACTCTGGGATGCAGCTACAACGAGGGCGACGGCTCTTATCCTCTCTCTCTTTATACGCCATACATCTTCCGAGGGATAGGCAGAATAGGAACGGGCGAAGCCGCCTGGTGGAAGACAAGAGCCTCTTCGGCATGGCTCTACTCCGCTTATAAAGATGTGCTCAACTTCTTCTCCGCATCCTACAATCTGCGATACACGAACGCACTATCCCCTCGCAGCTCATCCTCTTACCTCGATGGCATTTACATCATATCCAGACCGGACTGGAGGGAGACCCATAGTGAGTCGTTCTATCAATCGCTCTCCGTGCAAAAGTCTTTCCGCTCCATCGGTCTCACGACCAACTTAGAGGTGAACCACTCCATAGCCAAAGGCAAGATCGTACAGCAGGAAAAAGTGTTCGATCACCGCACTCAAGGAGTCATGGCATCCCCTACAATAGAGTGGCTGGCTTCGAGAAAACTGAGCTTCAAATACAGTGGGAACTACTCTCTATCCCTTTTCGGACTGAAGGATAGCGACAGAAAGGAGGCTAAACAGACCAATATGTACCACTCGTTCTCCATGTATGCCCGCCCGACCTCACTGTGGACACTGAAAGCGAGTGCCAATATGTACGACAGCAAAAACTCGGACATCGAAGGCGGCAAACGCAGAGGGATATGGTTCTTTGATGGAGAATCTCAGTATGTATTCCCTTGGGCTACGGTGGTACTAAGTGTTCGGAACTTGGGACAGAACGATATATACCGCGTAGAGAGCCGAAATGGTCTGAACGCTCACTCCTCTACCTTCTTCCTCCGACCGAGTGAAGTTTTGCTCTCGTTCAGGTGGAATCTGGCTAAAAAATAGGATGGGCAGATAGAGAGGAGCGGAAAGGTTAGTGGTACATCAACCTCACTTTCAGCTCCGGATAGCATTTTTCGAGAGCCTCTTTCAGCCCCACAACGTGCCCTGCACCTACTATCACAATGCTTCTCAGGTGAGAATTGTCTCTTACTTGAGAAGCAATATTTTTTGCCATACGGCTGTTCCTTTCGTCCCAATACTTTGCAGCCTCTTCGCTGTACGGGGTGGAAGACTTCACGTATCGGAACGAATTGACAAGATGTTTCCGATACAGAGAAGCCGGACTATTGGTGTACTTGCCGAGACGACCCAATAGAGCCGGAAGGATAGAGCGGTTGTAGTCTCTCTTTATCAACCGATCCCCCTCTCTGTTGTCTCCATTCTTCTCCCCTGCCTTACGGGTTTGAGACCATGCCTTGTAGTACTTATCCGTGGTCTGCTGGTCGTCCATGCAGTAGAGTTCCCTGATATTCATTGCAGTTGCGAGCTTGAAGGAGAGATCCTCATTCTCATTTCCAAACGCTTTATCCGCTCCTTTCACGCCATACTTTCGCAGATAGTTGTAGTAGAGATGGTTTACCCGGTCTCTCTTGATAAGATATGCTTCGGAAAGGAACCCGAAATCCTCCTCCGTCAGCTCTGCCAATGGCAGGGTGCGAAGCTCTTCAAATCGGCTCTCGTCCATGCTCTTTACGGCTCTGAGAGAGTCCGATATGTGGAGAAATCGGGGTGTAAAAAATTGCAGACTAACGGTATCGTTCGGGCAGATAAACTCCACATAAACCGCTTCCGGCTTATACTTCATGGCATAGCGTAGCAGAGGCTTGTAGCTGTTCTTTACAATGGCAGGTACGGAGTGCATCGTTCCCATGATCAGAACCTCTTTCTCCTGACTCGCCATGCTCATCGAAAGGGCAAAGAATAGCAGTAACCCAATGTATTTTTTCATATCTTATTCCTGTATCATTCTTACAAAGACGAAAGAGAAATACTCTGTTCATCAAGGTTTAACGCGCCTAAAGTTACAAAAAAACAGATACCGAAGCGTGAGGCATGGCGCAAAGATCTTTCTATATTCACTTTCAAAATCTCTTTTATAAGGCATTAAAAACTGCTTTGAAAGTGAACAGAATGAGACTTCAAGGCTCGAATGGCAGAAATCAAATCTTGAATCTTACAAACCAAGCCTCGATTTACAGGGAACAAGCCTTGATTTGCGGAGAATAAAGCTCGATTTGGAGTTTTTAATCTGTTCGGAAGCAAAAATAAACACATTAAATCTCTCTTGTAAACAGGTTCACATTTTGCTCTACCTGCAAAAAGCAGATCATCCGTACCGATACCGCCCGGCATATCGGTTCTATCTGATTACAAGGGAGTAAGCCTGACGCTCTTACCTCGACACGATCCATTAAAACCCCATCTGTTTCGCAACAGCACTACGTTCACAGCCGAAAAGTCCGGAGCAAGATTTATGGATCGGGGCGAGTTTGTTCTGAGAATAATTATTATATTTATGACCGTAAACTTTTATTTTTCAATACTAAATTCTAAAAAGCCAACAGCTATGAATGCAACAAAACTTACTAAACTTTTTTCTTTGGTCGTTTCGGCTATCTTGCCGATCCTTTTTGTTTCGTGTGATATAAATAACCAAGTGCCCGATTGCGGACAACCTCTTCTAAGAAATCATGTATGGCAAGGCACAGCCACACACGAAGATGGTTCCGGAGATGTTACCCTTGTTTTTATGTCGGGAGACTTGACCAAGCTCAACCCTAAGGCAACGATAAAAAATGAAAATGAGGGAAAGTCCGGTGGTAATGTAGAGGAGGGTGTTGTTTATATTACCTACAAAAAAGGGCTTACTTGGGAAAGAAAGGGAACGTATAGATTCCAAAATGATGCCTTGAGCATTGTTACTTATGTCGATATTGACAAAGAACCTTGGCTCAAAAAATGGCAGGAGTTTGTATTTGTAAAGAAAGAGTGGACAAAAAACAAGCTACATCTGGAAAACATCAATAAGGATGCCGAGGTACTTAGGGTATTGACTTTGAGTCCGGCTTCTCAAAAATAGAAGTAGAACCAATTGATATTATAATCATACAGGTAAGTGCGAAAGCACACTTTCAAACGGAACTGTTTGCCGTCTGAAAGCAAAAAAATCACTACTAACAGGTGTTACAACCCTTTTAGTAGTGATTTTTTTGCTTTATGGATAAAGGTATGCTCTTAATCTTCTCTCACTGAACCGATGTTATTCAAGCCACCTTTATCTCATCACCGAACTCTCTTCAAAGCCTCTTAGAGGTTTGCACGCTCGATGTCTTTGAAATACTTATAGGTTCCCACTTTCAGCTCTGCCGTAGCATCTTCGTCGCAGACAATGATGCCTTTCGGGTGCATCTGCAGTGCGGAGATGGTCCACATCTGATTGATGCTTCCCTCCACCGCATGGTAGAGCGCACGTGCCTTGCCTAAGCCATTGACCAGAATGATAACCTCTTTGGCGTCCATCACGGTACCCACACCCACTGTTACTGCTGTGGCAGGTACTTTAGATATATCGCCGCCGAAGAAACGGGAGTTTGCCGCTATCGTATCCGATGTCAGCGTCTTCACTCTTGTGCGTGAGGCAAGCGAAGATCCCGGCTCGTTGAATGCAATGTGTCCGTCCGGACCTATACCGCCAAGGAATATATCTACTCCGCCAACCTGCTTCATCTTTGCCTCGTATGCCTCACACTCGGCTTGTATATCGGGGGCATTGCCGTTGAGGATATTGACATTCTCTTTCGGGATGTCTATATGGGAGAAGAAGTTGGTCCACATAAAGGTGTGGTAGCTCTGTTCATGGTCTTGCGGCAGCCCGATGTACTCGTCCATGTTGAACGTTACAACGTTGCGGAAAGAGACCTTACCCTCCTTGTGAAGACGGATAAGGTTCTTGTACAATCCCATCGGCGTAGAGCCGGTAGGCAGTCCCAATACAAATGGTCGGTCTGCGGTAGGAGCAGCATCGGCAATACGTTTTGCAACGTACTCTGCTGCCCATAGCGACATCCGATCATAGTCGGGTTGGATAATAAGTCTCATAAATCTTTTGTGTTGTATGGAATATACTTCTGTATCTTAGTCTTTCAACAGCTGTTCTGCCAGACGCTTTCCGAGATCCCATGCTGCGGCGATGTCTGCATCCTTCATCTCCATCTGGATCTCCACACTGTTCTCTTCGAGTGTCTCCCATTTCATGGTTTCGGCAAAGGGTTTGAGATTCTTCACGGCAGCACCATTCCATGTGTAAGAACCGAAGCAGGCAAAAAGCTTACCCTTGACACCACGGCTCTCGATCATGTTCATCGCTGTCTCTACCACAGGATAAAGTCCGTTGTTGTACGTTGGGCAACCAAGTACCACAGCCTTATAACGGAAGACATTGGAGAGGACATAAGAGGGGTGCATCGTGGATGCGTTGCAGAGTACCACATTCTTCACGCCGTGATGAGCCAATGAACGTCCGATCACTTCCGCCACCTCTTCGGTGTGTCCGTACATGGAACCGTAGATAATGGTGGCTCCCACTTCCCACTCATCCTTGCTGAGCTTGTCGTAAAGAGCAATGATCTCTCCGGCATACTTTCTCCAAACAGGTCCGTGAGTGGCACAAATGGTTCCGATTTCAAGGCCGGCACACTTGGCTATCGCTTTTTGTGTAAACGAGCCATACTTGCCCACAATGTTGGAATAGTAGCGATACACTTCGTTGTAGAACGCTGTACGATCTACCTCTTCATCGAAAATACCACCATCCAACGTACCGAAAGATCCGAACGCATCAGCAGAGAAGAGCACCTTTTCCTTAGCATCGTAAGTGAACATCACTTCTGGCCAGTGCACCATGGGAGCAAAGATGAATTGGAGTTCGCGGGATCCGATGTTGAGCTTAGTGCTTTCGTCAACGATCACGACATTGTCCGTGATGTCGAAGTAGCCCTTAAGCATATCGGCACTTTTCTTATTCACCACAAACTGAATATCGGGATACTTGTGTTTAAGAACACGGATAGAACCTGAGTGATCCGGCTCCATGTGATCCACGATCAGATAGTGAAGCGGTTCGTTACCAAGTATTCTCTCAAGATTGTTAAGGAATCTGTCTGCATAGCAAATATCGACGGTGTCTATGAGTACATTCTTTTCGTCTTTGATCAGATAAGAGTTGTACGCCACACCGGCAGGCAGAGGCCACAGGTTTTCAAAGAGATGTTTCGTTCTGTCGTTTACGCCAAGATAGTAGGTAGAGTCGTTTACCTTTGGAATGTAATACATTTTTATATCGTAGTTTTTAGTGTTAAATATTATTCTGTTTTGCCTTTTGGCTGTACACTATGGAAGCAATCCCCACTATGATAAAAGGAATACTGAGCAGCTGCCCCATATTCAGGAGCATATCTACCTCGAAATCTTCCTGAGGATTCTTCAAAAACTCTATGAAGAAACGAGCAGTAAAAAGAAGGGTCATAAACACTCCGAAGATGAGACCGGTCTTTTTATACGCATCGCGTTTCCAGTAGAGATACATACATATTGCGAATATGATAAGATAAGCAAGAGCTTCATAGATCTGCGTAGGGTGGGACGGAAGAGAGAATACAGGCTCTCCACCGTGGATCTCACCACCGTAAAGATTGGTGATAAAGCGAAATCCCCAAGGAAGATCCGTAGGTCTGCCGTATATCTCATGGTTCATAAGGTTTCCGGTACGTATCATTGCCGCCACCAATCCACTCGGTACGGCAAGACGGTCGAACACCCAGAGCATACTCTTATGACTCACTTTCTTACTATAAAAATAGATGGCAATGATGATACCGAGCACACCTCCGTGACTTGCCAAACCTCCTTCCCATGTCTTGAGAATCTCTATCGGATTTGCCAGATAGTAGGATGGATTGTAGAAGAGAACGTGTCCCAACCGTGCACCGATAAATGTTCCGAGAACGGTATAAATAACAAGATGGGTAAACCATTTCTCAGGTAACTGCTCTCTTTTCCACATCTTATCGAGGATGTAGTACCCGAAAACCAAAAGTCCGACAGCGAACAACAGACCATACCAACTCAACCGAACTCTTCCCAGAGTAAGGATGATAGGATCTGCTTCCCATGTTATGTATGCCAACATATAGTTACTTCATTATAATTTTAGACATTGCAAATTTAGTCATAATATACGAGACGCCCTTACTCTAATATGATATAAGGCGACAATCTAAGGCTATCATCCACAGAGAAGAGCGAGGTCTCGTACAATCCTTTCCACGTGGGGAGATCTCCTTTGGTGAGAATACGCTTGAGAGCGGACGCCTGACGGAATGAGACATAAGGATGTCTGCGCAGCTCTCCACCTTCAAAAGATGAGATCCTGACAGGCATCGGAAGCTCTTTTACATAGAAGTAGGGCTTTATCCGGCTGTATCGCTCTCTATCCATTCCATAGACCTCCTGAAGCTGTTCCGTACAATAATAATAGCCCCAAAGCAGCTCCCTATACTTCACAATCCTTTTGGCAAAAGAGGGACCGATGCCGGGCACACGGACGAGTAGGACAGAGTCGGCACTGTTGAGGTCTATCTTCTCTCCTTTTTTCATCTTCTCCGGGAGCTGCTCACGTTTCGGAGGTCCGGGATAATGCTTCGTGCGAGAGACCGTATCTTCGACAACAGCGGGGATATTCGGGACAGTATCCTTCAAGATTTCCGAGCTTTCCTGTGCCACAACAGCTCCGTGAGATCTTTCGGACGGATCGGAATAGAGCAGATACCCGGCAAAGAGGGCAACAAAAAGGAGAAGAATGATGATGGCGGTTACATCCGAACGTTTGAGATAAAACCAAGCAGGTCTTTTCTTACCCATGGAAAGCGGCTTTTATTGGCAGATTCCGTCCGCAAGTCTAATGGTACGATCGGCGATCTTGGTCAGCGCATCGTCGTGAGTTACGATCACGAAGGTGAGACCTTTTTCCTCTCTAAGTTTAAGGAACAGACTGTGCAACTCTTCTTTGTGTGCCTTATCCAATGCTCCCGACGGCTCATCCGCAAGGATCACCGTGGGGTTATTGATGAGAGCACGCCCAACAGCCACTCGTTGCTTCTCTCCTCCACTTAGTGCGGCAGGTTTATGATGGAGTCTCTCTCCCATATTGAGGTAACGGAGCAGCTCTTCCGCTTTGGCGTAGGCTTCTTTCTTGGATACCCCTGCGATGAGAGCGGGTATTGCGACATTTTCGAGAGCGGTAAGCTCCGGCAGGATCTGATGAAACTGAAACACGAAGCCGATGTGTTTGTTGCGAAATCTTGCCTGCTCGTCTCCTTTAAGCGTTACTACGTCCGTGCCGTTGATCCGGACAGATCCTCCGTCCGGACTGTCCAGTGTCCCCAATATCTGCAGCAGGGTTGTCTTCCCGGTGCCGCTTGCTCCCACGACGGCTACTATCTCTCGTTCGTACACCTCTATCGAGAGACCTTTCAGTATATGTAGCGGACCGAAGCTCTTCTCTATTCCTTGGGCGGATATTACAGCTTTGCTCATTCGTTTTCTTCTTTTTGGGTTATCACACTTACGGCATAATAAGCCGCATAACATCCGGCTACGGCGGGCAGATAAGCCACTGTTCCGTTCACCGATTTCTTATTGTTTTCTCCGTCTGTTACTTCAAGCGTCTCCTTGTCCGGCAGTTCTTCGGAGTAGACAACGGGGAAAGAGACCGAGACACCGAGCTTTCTCAATCTTTTCCGGACGACTCTTGAGAGAGGACATCCGCCTACTTTCTTCATGTCGCCCACTCTAAGCTTTGTGGGATCGAACTTCGAGCCGGCGCCCATGGCGGATATGAACGGCATGGAACGGCGTTGAAGCGAGGCGATCAGAAAGACTTTCGGGCTCAACGTATCTATTGCATCTATGACAAAGGTATAAGGCTCGGCATTGAGAAGCTCTTCCGTCAGCTCGTCTTTCAAGAATATTCTGCGAGTCCGGACGATGCACTCCGGGGCAATATCCCTGATGCGCTCTTCCCATAGATCCACTTTAGCCTTTCCGACGGTCGAGCAGGCAGCAATGATCTGTCTGTTGCGGTTGCTCTCCTTAACCTCATCGGCATCCACAATGGTGAGGCGTCCCACTCCGACACGAGCCAACATCTCCAAAGCGTATCCTCCCACACCGCCTGCGCCAACTACCAGCACGTGAGCCTCTCTAAGCTTCTGCATGGCTTCGGTACCCATCAAGAGTTCGGTACGCTCCTGCCATCCGTAAACGTTCTCAATCATAAGCACAAAAATACGAAAAACGAAGAAGAGAGTGCTATCGTGACTCCTTTTTCGTATATCAAACTTACAAACGAATATTTACTCTCTAAGGTGAAAAACAAAGATCTGCAAACCGGAAGTCCTAAAGCGTTTCCGGCTTGCAGATTCGTCTGCGAAAGAGATCGGCCAAGTCTTATCTGTATTCAAACAAAGCTCCTCTCTGTTTCATCTTGACTTTTTCGCCCACTACTTATAGCGCAACCACTGCATCAAGGTCTTGTAGGACGGTTTCTTGCCGTACATCAATATACCGACACGATATATTCTGGAAGCAAACCAGATAGAACCGAGAGCCGAAGCAATAAGTATTACAATGGATAGTACCAACTGCCACATCGGAGGCTCGAAAGGCAAACGAACCATCATCACCACCGGAGAAGAGAGCGGGAACATGGAAGCAAAAATAGTAAGCGGAGCATCCGGATTATTTGCAGCATAGAAGCCGAAGTAAAATGCCAACAAAGAAATGATCGTTACGGGCATCATCAGTTGTTGTCCGTCTTCATCGTTGTCTATCGCCGAGCCCACTGCGGCATAAAGAGAGGCATAGATCAGATAACCTCCAAGGAAGTAGAGGATGAATGCCACGAAGATGAGCGAGAAGTTGATGCTCTGCAACGGCACAAGAATCTCTTCGATGAAGCCCTCCATCATGACACTTTCCTGTGCGGCAGAGATCTGCTTCATCTCCGCAACGGATGTAGTGAGGGTGTCGAACATGAAGAGCTGAAGCAGGAAGACTCCCCCGACAAACACCACAGCCCAAATAAAGAGCTGAGTGAAACCGATGAGAAGTGCAGCGATAATCTTGCCCATAAGAAGCTCAAAAGGCTGCACGGAGGAGATGATCACCTCCACGACACGATTCTTCTTCTCTTCCCGAACGGAGGCAAATACCATCATCCCGTACATGAAGATGAAGAAGTACATCACGAAATTGGTTATCATCCCCAAAGCAGATGCCAAACCGGCGGAAGAAGAAACACTGTCCTCTCCGGATGCAACGATCTTTGCGGTTTGTATATCCAGACGCACCTTGGTATCATCAATAATGTTTTTCAGGTTCGGAATATCGAAAGAAGCGATCTTCTCCTCTTGAAGCACCGGCATGATCTGATCGTAAACAAGATCCGAAAGCTCCGATGTAATCTGCTTTTCCGTAAAGATTTTTATCCCTCTGGGATTCTCCAACAAGTCCTCCGAGATGAGCACATAGGCATACATCTCTGTTCCTTCGGCTCGCTCCTCATCTAAGCTCTTGGAAGTGGTTATGAAACGAAAACCGTCCTTGTTCTTAAGGTGGGAGAAGTACTTTCCGGGCTGGTCTGCAACAAGAACCACTTTCTCTTCGTCCGTTGTACTCTTGGTGTTCATCAATATCGCCGGGATAAAGCTGATGGCGATAAAGAAGATCGGGGTGAGAATCGTAAAAATAATGAACGACTTCTTGAGTACCTTCTCACGATACTCACGAGATATTATTACTCCTAACTTTTTCATGCTTCTACTGCTACTGGTTCTGTTTTGGTTACAGTGTCTATGAATATGTCCTGTATGGACGGAATGATCTCTTCAAACTTCACAAGCTCGCCAAGTGGAACAAAGTCCGCGATAATCTCGTTCACGCTCGCCTGATTCGGGTTCAGCACCTCCACTTCCCAAAATCCGGCTCTCTCGTTATGATGCATACTGACACCGTAACGCTCCTTAAGAGATGACGGTATCTCAAATCCGTTGTTAGCGTAATAGCTGATACCATATTTAGATCCCTTGAAACGCTGTTTGATTTCGCTTACTGAACCTTGAAGTACAAGGCGAGACTTATTGATCAGTCCCATATCATCGCACACCTCTTCCACGCTCTGCATATTGTGTGTGGAGAATATAATGGTGTGTCCTTTATCTTTGAAACCGAGGATTTCATCTTTTAGGAGCTTGGCATTGACGGGGTCGAAACCGCTGAAAGGCTCGTCAAAGATGAGCAGTTCGGGCTCATGAAGGACAGTGGCAACGAATTGCACCTTCTGCTGCATCCCTTTGGAGAGCTCTTCTACCTTGCGATTCCACCAAGGCATGATATCAAACTTCTCGAACCATTCTGTCAGCTTCTTCACGGCATCCTGTCTGGAAAGTCCTTTAAGTCTTGCCAGATAGATGGCCTGCTCTCCTACTTTCATCTTGCGGAAGAGTCCTCTCTCTTCAGGAAGGTATCCGATGTTCTGCGTATCCTCTTGTACCATTTTTCTTCCCTTAAACAACACTTCTCCGCTATCGGATATACCAATGCGGTTAAGTATGCGTATAAGAGTGGTCTTACCTGCTCCGTTGGGACCAAGTAAACCATAAACTCTTCCTTGCTGCACCTCTATGCTGACATGATCCAATGCACGATGAGCGGAAAAGTCTTTTACAATCTCTTTTGTTTCTATAAAAATCATCTGGTTCGTATGTGTGTGGATTATTATTTCAGTATGATATTGTTTGGGATGAGAACACGCTCTCCCAATCGGTTTGCCATATTGTTCCTAATGGCTGTCCAGCGTTGTATCTCTTTCAGAATCTCTGTACGCCGTTCGATATTCTCCTCATCTGTCTCCTTCAAACTCTCCATAAGGTGGTCTATCTTCTCTCTGACGTAGTTGAACTTCAGGTTCAGAATAAGCTTATAGACAGCTGTTACCAGCTTGTGAGCCTCTTCCGTCTTATCTTTCTCTCCTCCATGAATGGCACTCAAAGGTCTCTCGTCCGTTATGATACGAGTACCCAACAGACGGATACCATCTTCCGGATGAGAGAGAAGCTGCTTGTAAATCTGCTCCTTATCCATATTCGGGATCATCTCTTTGTAGAGAAGGCGATAGAAACGCGTGAATGCTTCGGAGAAGAAGCCGGTGTCTTCCAGTTCGGACAGCTCTCCCTCCACCAGCTCGAATACTGCCGGAGAGTAAAGTTCGCCCGACTCGGTCTCAAACTTTATGGGGTCAAGGACGGTAAAAATATCTTTGAGCAGGGCGTGTAGCAAGGCAAACTCTCCCGGCTTGAGATTGTGATCTTTTGCCGGGGTCTGTACAAGCCGCTCTGTCTGCCCTTCCGTCGAGAGAGTCTCTGCCTCTTGTTCTATCCGTGAAAGAGATTGCTCGGAATGTTTCTGCCTCTCGCTCCTCTTCTCGCTGATGGATGAGAATGCCACTTCTTCCGATATTCCGGTATGAGCAACGGCTTCTTTGATGTAAAACTCCCTTGTCAGCTCATCCGGAATGAGTGCGATAGAGGATAGAATACTGCTCGTCATCTGCACGCGAGCCTGTACGTCCTGTCCCTTGTTTCGCATCAGCACATCGCTCTTAAAGCTCACAAAGTCCTGTTCATTGGCATCGACATAGGCGTAAAACTCCTCCGGTGTTTTCTCTTTGACAAATGTATCGGGGTCGTGTTCGGGAGGAAGCGTGAGGATCTTAACGTTCAATCCCTGCTCCAATCCCACATCAATACCACGAAGAGCCGCTTTAAGTCCCGGAGCATCACCGTCAAAAAAGAGCGTTATATTGTGAGTAAACCTCTTGATTTTACGCACTTGAGACTCTGTCAAAGCCGTACCGGAAGATGCCACCACATGCTTTATTCCTGCCTGATGAAGTGCCAAAACATCCATGTAACCCTCCACGACGAAGCATTTGTCCTGCTTTCCGATCTCCTGTTTTGCCTGAAAAAGTCCGTATAGCTCGTCTCCTTTACTATAAATATCCGTTTCGGGAGAGTTGACGTACTTCGCTGCTTTTTGAGAAGGTTTGAGGATGCGGCCTCCAAAACCAACGACACCTCCGGAGAGAGTATGTATCGGGAATATGATCCGACCTTGGAAACGTTCCCAGATGCGCCCGTCTTCTCCTTTCGTTATAAGTCCTGCCTTGATAAGAGATTCCTCCTTGAGACCTTTTTTCATAGCCTCTGAGTGGAGATACCCTTGCTTATCGGGAGAAAAGCCTATCTGAAACTCTTTCAAGACCTCTTCATGGAAGCCTCGTTCTCTGAAGTAGGATAGACCGATGGTGCGACCCTCTTGCACTTCAAACAGTTCGCGGACAAAAAGATCGCGGGCAAAGCTGTTTGCCATGAAAAGAGCCTCTCTCTCGTTTCGGACTTCAAGCTCCTCCGCCGAGAGTTCGCGCTCCACAATCTCTATTCCATACTTTTTGGCAAGGTACCGAATGGCATCGACCCACGAGAGTTGCTCGTGTTTCATGATGAAATTGAGAGGAGAACCGCCCTCTCCACAGCTGAAACACTTGCATATATTCTTGGAAGGAGAAACGTAGAAAGAAGGATTGCGATCTTGATGAAAAGGACAGAGACCTATATAATTCTGTCCACGACGATGCAGAGATACGAAGTCGCTCACCACGTCTACTATCTCTGCTCTGTCCAGAACCTCATCTACTGTTCGGGCATCTATCCTATATTTTCCGCCAACACCCTCCATGCTGTTTCAAGATCCTCCTCTGTATCTATTCCGATAGTCGGGATGTTTGTCTCTCTGCATACTATCCGAAATCCGTTTTGTAACCAACGGAGCTGCTCCAGCATCTCTATACACTCGTATGGAGAGCGCGGAAGTGCGCAGACTTTTTCCAATGCTTCCGGTCGGTAAGCGTACATACCAAGATGCTTGTAGTAAACCCCGGAAAGATCTACCGGTATGCCTCCCTCATCTTTTCGGGAGTACGGAATAGGCAGGCGAGAGAAATAGAGTGCATTATCGGAGAGATCCCTAACCACTTTCACCACATTCGGATTCTTTGCCAGCTCCGAGACATTCCCCTCTTTAGCCAAATCTATGCAGAGAGTCGCTATATCCGTCCGAGCATCTTCAAATGCACCGCGAAGCAGATCCAAGTGTTCTTTTGAAACAAAAGGCTCATCCCCCTGCACATTGATGATGACATCCGCCACAAATCCGCTCTTCCTGTACGCCTCAAGGCAACGATCCGTTCCGCTTTGATGGTCCGGAGAGGTCATGATGGCTTTTCCGCCGTGTGCCTCCACGGCATCCACAATCTCTTGCGAATCTGTTGCGACAACGGCAAGATCCACATACCGACTTGCACGATTGTAAACATGTACCACTATGGGCAGCTCTCCGAGCAGTCTCAAAGGCTTACGGGGCAGGCGTTGAGAGCCTATCCGGGCAGGAATGATTGCTATTGTTTTCATCGACATTGCTATACTTAAAGATCTCTCTGCAAAGATAGCGGAAAAAGCCTACGATGTCCCGATTTATTTTCTCAAGACACGCAAGGCCTCCGAAGTGGATGTCAGGATCGGTTCAGTAGATATGGGAGCACCTACGGCATGCTTCATCCAATGATTCGGAAGTATTCGTCCCACAGAGAACATCCGCTGTACCTCTTTTGCCAAGTTCTTATCTCCCATGTATTTTTCTATCTGGAAGTTGATAAGATGCCCTACGGAATAGTTCGGCAAATAGAGCGGATAGACCAACATGTGAGAATAAATTCCCAGCAGGGTCTCGTCTTTTCCTCCGAGTATGTCGGCATAGTAGCTGTTCCAAACCTCTTTGGCGATCTTCAAGAGCGCCTCTTTGAGCTCTGCCGGAGAGGCTTCGGGGTTGGCATACATCCACTCCCATACCGCAATATCCACGAGCGACACACCCATGATCTCGTAACAGCTCCAAAACTTATCGAGAGCCATATAGTACATATCCTCTTCCGAAATGGTCTGCAATCCGAGCAGCTGAAGATCTTTCAGCTGAAACAAGAAAGCAAGAGCCTCTGTAAAGCCGGTGTTGGGTACGCCGTTGAGCATATAATAGTCGACATCGTTCATCGAAATGGTCTGTTCGACGTTGTGTCCGAACTCGTGTACGGCAATGTTGTAGCCTTTGTAGTCCATCCCTTTCTCCCCTATTCTTGTACGAAGTCGGGCTACATCGCCTCTCATCATAGAGCCCATGGCGTGTCCGGCACCTCTTGAAGGATCTACCACAATCAGTGAAGTGATACGCTCAGCCTCTTCCGGTGTCCAGCCGAGCTTTACAAGGATATGAGGCAGATCTGCTTTGAGAGCATCCGGATTGGGATAGAGCTTGGAAGTGATCTTTGTAAGCTCATCTTCGGACATGGTTCCGCGAGGTTTGAATCCATCGTACCAAATATCGAAAGGCTCCAACGGACGACCGAGTCGCTCTGCAATGAACGATGCCACCTCTCTCACCTGAGGCGATGTAAGCAGACTGATGAAGAGCGACTTAACCTCAGCCAGCGGGATCTCCATATCCCGATCTATGGCTCTGTCTATCTGGGTGGGATAGTGAGGGAAGTAAGGGTCCAGAGCTTTTGAGGAAAGAAAATTATTGAGCAGTGCCACGTAACGCATATCATCCGAACTTTTCGCTGCCACATCGGCTCCGGAAGCATCCACGATCTTATTGCTGTAAGGCTCCCAAAGCAGCTCTTCATTGCCCACAACGTTTTCAGGCAGGGTCTGATCTATTATTCGCTTCATCACTTGGTAGATCATCCGCTGTTTGGTGAGACCTTGCTCTTTGTTCGCGTAGTTGGATTTAAGCTCGTCTCTCAACCCCCAATGGGATATGAGCTTCATATCTTCGGGGAAGAGTCTCTGCCCGTTTTCGTCCACAAGGTTGCCCATTACGATATTGTATTCGGCTATATAGGTGTCGTTCTCGGTAAGAACCTTGGACTGCCCTTGCTTTATGGATGCCGGCACGCGAGAGATAAAGCGGTCTCCCATCCGTGCATAAGCCCACTCTCTCCTGCTCCAGCTCTCTCCCAGACGGCTCTTCTCTTCGAGCGTATAGAATGGGAAGTTGAGTGCCGTAACGAATGCCACCTTCCCGGAGAACATATCGTCATCCAGGTGTGAGTACACATCGTAGTAGCCAAAGAGCATATCCACCTCCGTTGTGGCAGGTCCCGATACGTGCAAAGGGCGTTTCAGGTGAGAGTCTATCTTATGAAAGTGTCCGATCATAACTTCAAAGTTGCGCTCCAGAGTATCGTACAGCCCGGAAAGTTCTGCCTCATCCGCCACAAACATTTTGCGGCAAAAAGCCTCGAACTCTTCGGCTGTGCCATCTTCGGCACGCCACAAAGCTGCCACTTGAGAGACTCCACGCTCTATTCTGAACAAGGAGGACTTCCCATGCAACATCTTTAGGGTGTCTGTCGTTTTCTGTATCTGTTCCATAGTGATAGAGGTTGCCGCCTCCGACTTATCCGTGCCGCACTTATTCTGTCCGGCACAAGCAGAAAGCAGTAAAGCGAAAGTCGCAAGCAAGATTGCATTTAATCGTCTCATAGGTCCTTAACTAAATTGGTTCTACTATTTCTTTGGAGATCTCTTTCGCTAAAAAGAGATTAAAATATCCATGTAAATATAAAACGTTTTAGGGGAACGAACAAAGCGAATACTATTAAGAAGAAAAAAGGGCATAAGGGAAAGATGCTCCGGCAAAGTGCACTTTTATATAAAAACAGGGAGATGAAGCCATTTTTTCCGACCGGCTCATCTTCTCCTCAAATTGCGCCCACGCCTCAAGAAAAGAGATAAAAACCTATAAACCAACAGGTTCATAGATTTTTCGAATTTGAGAACTTTTCTCCCTTTGGTCGCTTTCAGGGAATCCGGTAAACGTGTTTAATGAAATCACTAAACGTGTTCATTGAAAAATTAAACACGTTAAGCCGACAAAATATGCTCGTTTAGCGTTTTGGCTTAGCAGGTATCGGAATTTGTGTTAATAAAATGAGGTGATTTTAACTATTCCCTTACCCTCTAAAAATGAGGTGTCGGAACAAAATAGAGAGAGGGAAAAAGAGAAGCGTTTTCGGTATGGAATATATAAAAATGAAAGGGTCGGCGAATTTTGATTTTTCAACAAAATTTCAGAGTTTGCATGACAAAAAAATAATCCCTAAATTTATCCCGATTTTGGGAAACGGATCTCTCCGGTTCGGTAACAGTTATGGCCCAAAGCGGAGAGAACGGAGCGCTTCCCGAAATGGAGTCGAATACTGAATTATGTACCATATTTAACAGATATAACACAAGAAAGTTATGGAAATACCATTCGCAGAATCTTACCGCATCAAGATGGTTGAGCCGATCCACAGATCGACTCGTGAAGAGCGTGAACAATGGATTAAAGAGGCGAAGTATAACCTCTTCAAGCTAAGCAGTAAACACGTTTTCATCGACCTCCTTACAGACTCCGGTACCGGAGCAATGAGCAACCGCCAATGGTCTGCCATGATGATGGGAGACGAAAGCTATGCCGGAGCAGAAAGCTATTTCGAGCTGAAAGAAGCTATCAAAAAGATCCTCGGATTCCCTTACTTCTTACCTACTCACCAGGGACGCGCAGCAGAGAACGTGCTTTTCTCTACAATCGTAAAAGAGGGCGACTATCTTCCGGGCAACTCTCACTTTGACACCACAAAAGGTCATATAGAATACCGCAAGGCTCATGCCGTAGACTGTACCATATCAGCGGCAGCACAGACAGAGCTTGAGCTTCCGTTCAAGGGAGAAGTAGACTTGGAAAAGCTGGAAAAGGTATTGGCAAACAACCCTAAAGAGAAGATCCCTTGCGTGGTACTTACGGTAACCAACAACACGGCAGGCGGTCAGCCCGTATCTATGAAGAATATACGCGACGTGCACAACCTCTGCCGCAAGTATGATATTCCATTGCTGTTGGACTCTGCACGCTTTGCGGAAAATGCTTACTTCATCAAGACAAGAGAAGAGGGCTATGCGGACAAGAGCATCAAAGAGATCGTGCGCGAAATGTTCTCTTATGCGGACATGATGACCATGTCCAGCAAGAAAGACGCTATCGTAAACATGGGCGGTTTCGTGGCTTTCAAGAACGAAGAGCTATGGAAAAGATGCCAGATGTTCTGTATTATGAACGAAGGATATATCACCTACGGCGGTATGAGTGGACGTGACATGGCTGCTTTGGCAGTAGGCTTGGACGAAGGCACTCAATTCGATACTCTGGACACCAGAATACGTCAGGTGCAATATCTTGCGGCAAAACTCGATGAGTATGGCATACCTTATCAACGCCCGGCAGGCGGACACGCCATCTTCCTTGATGCCAAAAAGATCCTTCCTCAACTGCCTCGTGAAGAGTTTGTAGCCCAAACATTGGGAGTGGAACTCTATCTGGAAGCCGGAATACGCGGTGTGGAGATCGGAGCCATCCTTGCAGACCGGGATCCTGAAACCAAAGAGAACAGATACCCGGAGCTTGAACTGCTTCGTCTTGCAATACCTCGCCGTACATATACAAACAACCACATGGATGTGATTGCCGCAGCAGTGAAAAATGTATATGACCGCAGGGAAAGCATCACAAAAGGATATGAGATAACTTTTGAACAACCCGTGATGCGTCACTTCACAGTAGAACTTAAAAAGCTATAACGTGAAGCTGCTCATCAAACACTTATAAGTGGAAAGAAATATTCGGCGAGTCTCACCTGATAAACTGTGTGAGACTCGCCGAATGACTTTTATACCCCCGAACAACGAGCAGCAAGGAAGACTCGAAAGTGATACATTTGCCAATAAAATCGGACTCTCTTAAAAAATTGTCCTAATAAAGATAATGTTCTATATTTGCATAATAGAATAATGTAAGCAAGATTTATACACAAACACTTATACATTTCATTATGAATATTTCTCACATTGAGCACTTGGGTATTGCCGTTAAGAGCATCGAAGATTCTCTTCCATACTACGAGGGAGTCTTGGGTCTAAAGTGCTACAACATCGAAGTAGTAGAAGACCAAAAAGTAAAAACCGCTTTCTTCAAGGTAGGACAAACCAAGATAGAGCTTCTTGAACCAACCTCAGAAGACAGTACTATTGCGAAGTTCATAGAGAAAAAAGGAGAAGGTATCCACCACATTGCATTCTCTGTAGCCGATGTGAATGCAGAGCTGCCACTTTTGGAAGAAAAAGGTGTTCAGCTTATCGACAAGAAAGCCCGTAAAGGAGCAGAAGGTCTAAACATCGCATTCCTTCACCCGAAAAGTACAAGAGGCGTACTTACGGAGCTTTGCTGCTCTTGCGAATAACACTCCGCGAAGAGCCAAGACTTTTAGATCAGAAAGACAAACAAAATAAACACGAAATTTAGAATGAGTACTCAGTTAGACAAGATAAGAGAGCTTATCGAGAAAAGAAATACAGCTCGCCTGGGCGGCGGTGAAAAACGTATCGAAAGCCAGCATGCTCGTGGAAAATATACTGCTCGCGAACGTATAGCACTCCTTTTGGATGAAGGAAGCTTCGAGGAGTTCGATATGTTCGTACAGCACAGATGCTCGAACTTTGGTATAGATAAAACAAAGTTTCTCGGTGATGGTGTAGTGGTAGGCTCCGGTACAATAGACGGCAGACTGGTTTACATCTTTGCTCAAGACTTTACCGTATTTGGCGGTGCACTCTCTGAAATGCTTGCCGCTAAGATCTGTAAGGTGATGGATATGGCTATGAAGATGGGTGCTCCCGTTATCGGTCTTAACGACTCAGGCGGTGCACGTATCCAAGAAGGCGTAAACGCTCTTGCAGGATATGCAGAGATATTCCAACGCAATATCCTTGCTTCCGGTGTGGTACCTCAAATATCTGCCATCTTCGGTCCTTGTGCCGGTGGTGCGGTTTACTCTCCGGCTCTTACCGACTTCAATATCATGTGCCGTGGAACAAGCTATATGTTCCTTACCGGTCCTAAAGTGGTTAAGACCGTAACGTATGAAGATGTAACACAAGAAGAGCTTGGTGGAGCAGATGTTCACACAACCAAGTCGGGCGTGGCACACTTCGCAGTGGATACAGAAGAGGAAGGACTAAATCTTATCCGCCATCTTCTCAGCTTCATGCCGCAAAACAACATGGAGGATGCTCCGGCTATCGAATGCACCGACCCTGTAAACAGAATGGAAGATGCGTTGAACCACATCATTCCGGACTCTCCTAACCGTGCATACGATATGTATGACGTGATCGGTGCCATCGTGGATAATGGTGAGTTTCTTGAAGTACACAAAGACTACGCACAGAATATCATCGTTGGTTTTGCTCGCTTCGGCGGTCAGAGTGTAGGTATCATTGCCAACCAACCAAAGGTGATGGCGGGTAGTTTGGACTGTAACGCATCTCGCAAGGGTGCTCGTTTCGTTCGCTTCTGCGATGCTTTCAATATTCCTCTCGTTACGCTTGTGGACGTTCCTGGATTCCTTCCGGGTACAGGTCAAGAGTACAACGGCGTCATCACTCACGGGGCAAAGATTCTTTATGCTTACGGAGAAGCTACCGTACCTAAGATTACAATCATTCTTCGCAAAGCGTATGGCGGTGCTTATATCGTAATGAGCTCTAAACACTTGCGCGGTGATATCAACTACGCTTGGCCTTCTGCGGAAATCGCCGTAATGGGTCCATCGGGAGCTGTTGAAGTGATCTTTGCGAAAGAAGTTGCTGCTGCAAGCGATCCGGCATTGGCTGCACAAGAAAAAGAAGCAGAGTATCGCAATGCATTTGCAAACCCATACAATGCTGCATCTTACGGTTACATCGACGATGTTATCGAGCCTGCAAATACTCGCTTCCGCATCGTAAGAGCATTGAAGCAGCTTCAAACAAAGAAAGTGTACAACCCGGCGAAGAAACACGACAACATTCCGCTATAATGTACTCTATCTTCAGACATGAATTCTTGCAAGATGAATAAACTTTTCATCAGGAGTACGCTCCTTCTCCTATGTTTTATCTTTCCTTTGACTATATCGGCTCAGAGCGTGAAAGCTCTGCGTCTGAATGAAGTGCTGGTAGTTAATGAAACAAACTTTATTGACGGTTACGGCAACAGGAGTGCTTGGATAGAAATATACAATAACTCCGCAGGAACGGTAAACATAGGAGGTTGCTTTCTGACTGATGATCAAAGCAATCCTAAGAAATATCCTATTCCGAGAGGAGACGTAAAAACAAAGATCGCTCCATTTCAGCACACTCTTTTCTGGGCTGATAACTCTCCGGAAAAAGGGACATTTCATGTCAATTTTACGTTAAAAACAGATCGACCGAACTATCTTGCCCTCTATGACGCCGATGGCAAAACGCTTATAGACGAAATAATGGTACCTGCCGGACAAAAAGCGGATATCAGTTACGGAAGAACGGTAGACGGCAAACCCGGATGGTCTGAACTTAAAAAAACAACTCCGGACACCAATAACGTTACTTTGGATACCAATACCAAAGTGGAAAACTTAAAGGTCAATGACCCTTACGGTGTCGCAATAATAGTAATATCTATGTTAGTAGTATTTTTAGCACTTATAGTCTTCTTCCTTGTGTTTAAGCCTGTGGGGAAATCTTTTACTCGCAATCAGGAAGGAAGAAGAAATGTCAAAGACATGTCGGATGCGGGCATCAAGCCAACGCCTTGTAAGGGAAAAGCGGACGACGCTGTCTATGCAGCTATTGCGATGGCTATGTATGAACACTTCGAGTCAGGCTATGAAAAAGACGGTCGGATCACTATCTCTCCGGCTAAGAGAGCCTATTCTCCGTGGAGTTCTAAAATACAAACCATGAGACAGTACCCAAGATAATAGAACGCTTGGAAGAGTCCGTCTATCTGCCCGAACAGATAGAGGAAAGACCTATAATAAATTTACACTCAAAGAATACAGAACAATGCAAACTTACAAATACACTATCAATGGTAAGGAATACGAAGTAACCATTGGAGAGACTAAAGGTAACGAAGTAGCCGTTAGTGTAAATGGCACACCATATACCGTAACTAAGGAAGGCAAGCAAGCAGCAGCGCCTGCACCTCAACCGGCTTCCGCTCCGGCTCCAACACCTAAAGCAGCTCCGGCTCCCGTTGCAGCACCTGCTCCTCAACCGGCTCCTGCTCCTGCGGCTCCTGCTCCTGCTCCTGCAGCGTCAGGCTCAGGTCATGCCGTTAAATCTCCTCTTCCCGGAGTAATATTGGATATCACTTGTAATGTGGGAGATGCTGTGAAAAAAGGGCAAAAGCTTCTTGTCTTGGAAGCAATGAAGATGGAGAACGACATCAAAGCGGACAGAGACGGTGTTGTCGCATCTATCAATGTGGCTAAAGGCGAAAGCATCCAAGAAGGTCATACCCTCGTTACTATTTCATAATAAGCTCTCATGTTTGAAGCATTCTTAGATGTGCTTAGCAGCAGCCTCGATATGTTTATAAGCAATACGGGGTTTGCGAATGCCACATGGCAGCATTTTGTAATGTTGTCATTCGGATTGCTTTTCATCTTTTTAGGCATCAAATATGAGTGGGAGCCTCTTCTGCTCATCCCGATAGGTTTCGGGATGCTCATTGGCAATATTCCATTCAATGAAGAAGCCGGTTTACAGATAGGTATCTACGAAGAGGGTTCTGTACTGAATATCCTCTATCAAGGGGTTAGACAGGGGTGGTATCCTCCTCTTATATTCTTGGGTATCGGGGCGATGACGGACTTCTCCGCTCTCATCTCCAATCCCAAGCTTATTTTGATTGGAGCGGCGGCTCAGTTTGGTATTTTCGGAGCATACGCCTTGGCTTTAGCTTTCGGTTTTGAACCGCATCAAGCCGGAGCCATCGGTATCATCGGAGGAGCAGATGGTCCTACTGCGATCTTTCTTGCTTCAAAGTTAGCTCCGAATCTGCTTGGAGCCATTGCGGTGTCCGCCTACTCTTACATGGCGTTGGTACCGCTTATCCAGCCTCCATTCATGCGTATGCTCACGACATCAAAGGAGCGTCTTATACGCATGAAGCCTCCACGTCAGGTCTCTCATACGGAAAAAGTCCTCTTCCCTATCATTGGTCTGTTGCTCACTACCTTTATTGTTCCCTCCGGACTTCCCTTGTTAGGAATGCTGTTCTTCGGTAATCTCCTCAAAGAAAGCGGTGTTACAAGAAGATTGGCAGAGACTGCAAGAGGACCGCTTATTGACGTCGTAACGATTTTGCTCGGTGTTACCGTAGGTGCATCAACGCAGGCATCTCAGTTTCTATCCACGCAGTCGGTTCTTATCTTCGGGCTTGGAGCGTTCTCCTTCATGCTTGCTACTTGTGCAGGGATACTGTTTGTCAAGTTCTTCAACCTTTTCCTAAAAGGGGACAACAAGATAAACCCTCTCATCGGCAATGCCGGAGTATCTGCCGTTCCGGACTCTGCTCGTATATCGAACCATGTCGGATTGGAGTATGACGACACCAACTATCTGCTCATGCACGCCATGGGGCCGAATGTTGCCGGAGTCATCGGCTCTGCCGTAGCCGCCGGTATTCTGCTCGGCTTCCTCAGCTAAAAAGGATAAAGACATTTATAATATAAAAGGAGAAGATTTCGCTTGAGATCTTCTCCTTTTTATTTTATAGCAAATGAGCAAAACACCCGGGAGATACTTGTCTACGAAGAGCGACAATCCTCTTTCTGCCACAAAGTATCGGCAAAACAAAAAACGTCATTCCGAATCCCGCTCTTTTCTAAGCTCGTCCAAATAGCTCGCTGTTATCACACCAGACGGCAGCGCAATAATAGCCACACCAAACAGAGAAGACAACATACTGATGGCTCTTCCCATTTCCGTCACGGGACAGAGATCGCCGTATCCCACGGTGGTAAGGGTTACAGTAGCCCAGTAGAGAGCATCAAAGAAAGAGGAGAATGTCGGTTCACCGGTTTTCGGATTGATATAAGGCTCGGTGTTGAACATCACCAGAGCGGTAAGGAAGATATAAAAAAGGGCTATCACCAGCACGGACAGCAACACTTTCTTCTCCTTTTTCAGCACATTCAGAAAGATGGCAAGCTTATCCGTATATCGGAAAAACTTAAACAGCCGGAATATCCGCACCAGACGGGAAAGCCTGAAAACCTTCAACGCAGGAGAGAATATAGCCAAAGCCGGCAGTATGGAGAGAAGATCCACAATGGCCATGATGGTAAAAGGATAGATAAGGAAAGACCATCCACCTCTCTTCAGTTTAAGATCGGCAGTACTCCAACGCAGCACATAGTCCACGATAAAGACGCAGACGGTTACCAGCTCCATCTGCCGGAATATCGGATAATTCGTCATGAACATAAGGGGTACGATGCTCACCATTATGGCTATGACCATAAAAATATCGTAGGCATGGCTCCATCTGTTGCCACACTCTCCTTTTTCTATAAGGATAAAGAGTCGTTCTCTCAGCGACTGCGGCTGATACGGCTTAGCATTATTCGGGGACATTATCTCTATTAAAGTTTTTTATCTATTTCGGATGTAAAGTTACAAGTTTGGATAAAAAACAAGCCTTTCCTTCGATGAACTTGCAGCCTAAACCGGCAGAGGAAAGAGTAAAAACAGCCGTATCACTCATCTTGTGGGCATTAAAAGCCCCGTTTATAGCCTAATATTGCTTGTTTTTCCTATCTTTGGAATGGTATATAGTACCACTTTATGCCGGAAACAGACCGATGACTACCATACTCATACAAGAAAACAGTGTACTCAGCAACGTGGTAAGGCAGCACGTCATACTGCTTCCCATGCTTAACCGATTTGGGATACGTCTCGGATTGGAAGACAAGAGTATGAAGGCTGTATGCGAAGAAAAAGGAATAGATATAGAGTCCTTCCTTCACATTGCAAACAGCTACATAGACCCCTCATACCTGAAGAAGGTCAGACTCTCTCCGTTCTATCCTCAAATGATGGCGGACTACCTTGCAAGGACAAATGCTTTCTATATTGATGCACAGATACCCAATATAGAGGTACATATGTCTCCTCTATTGCGCGACAGTAACGACAATCCTTCGCTAAAGCTCTTGTCAAGATTTTTGGGAGAGTTCAAAGAGTTGCTCTTAAAACGGATAGCCTACGATACAGAAGTGCTTCTCCCCCACTTCAGGGCTCTTAACGAGAGACTCGGACAGGATATCAAACGTATCACTCTCGGCACTCCGTCCGAAGAGACGACAGATAAGAGCGAAGAGCTGATAAGCGATATTCAGGAAGTGATGATTAAGCACTTATCCGGCGAGTTCAACGACAACTTAAGCTATGCCGTGCTGTTCAGCCTCGTCATGATCGAAAAAGATCTCGCGTGCAACAACAGACTAAGACGCCGACTCTTCTTCCCCATGCTGCGAGCCATGGAAGCAGAGTTGGGTGTAGAGCATATAAAATAGGAGAGAACCTCACATGGCATCATCCAAGACATACGTAGCGATAGTAATTTCCGAGACCCTCCGCAGGGCGGGGCTTGAGTTTATACTGCGCTCTGTCGGGGAAAGATGCCTCATAGACACGTTCGACAGCTTTCAGATCTTCTTCGCATCGGACATCGAAAGGTACGACATCGTCTATATGGAGGACACGCAGCTGGTTCTTAACGAGGAGGCTCTACGAGGTCGCAAGTTTCGTATCGTGCCGGTCTACACCAACAGAGTTCCGCTTCCGGACTCTCCGGAAGATATACAAGGGATATGTACTCAGTGGGATGCCGGAGAGATCAGGAGCGCATTGGCTCAGACCCTCAAGCGGAAGCTCTACTCTCCAAACATGGCAAAGGATCTTTCTCTCCGCGAAATGGAGGTCTTGAAAGAGGTTTCCCTCGGACGCACCAACAAAGAGATAGCAGATCTCTTGGACATCAGTATGAATACGGTGATGACTCACCGCAAAAACATCACCACAAAACTGGGAATAAAGACCGTGTCCGGTCTCACGTTTTATGCTCTCATGAACGGAATACTTTCTTCGGAAGAGGTAGAGAGCGTAGTGGGCGGAGACGTTTAATATTAACTATAAAAACAGAAATTTCTAACCCTTAAAACAGTGTATTTTATCATGAAAAAAAGATTACTTACTCTCGTAGCACTTCTTGCTTTCGCCTTGCCTGTGGCGGCATCTGCTCAGATAGACATTTTTGTAAAGGCGGGAGCCAATTTCTCTCAGTTCCCAAACAAGCCATTGGATATTAAAGCACAAGATATACTTTCTGCTCATGCAGGTTTGGGTATCGAGGTGGGAGTGCCATTCTTGCCATTGTATGCAGATGCGGCTCTTCTCTACTCCAGAAAAGGAGCAAACATCTTCGACAAGAGCAAAGATGCAACAGAAAAAATTCGCGAAGACCTCTTGATCATCCCTTTGAATGCAAAGGTCAAACTGGACTTCTTTGAGAATTTCGGAGTGATTTTGTTTGCCGGGCCCAACTTTGCTTACTCTATCAGCAACAACTTCGACCAGCTCAAAACACAGTCGTTCAACGAAGTTAAGTTCAACAAGGCAAGCTTCGGATTCCAAGCCGGTATGGGTATCGAGTTGTTCGAGAAGCTACAAATCACCGCTCAATACGAAGCTCCGTTCAAGAGCAACTATCAGTACACCGGCACAAGTGCACTCATAGAAAACTTCTACAACAACAAAAACAAGACAATAACCATATCTGCGGCATATCTATTCTGATCCTGCAGACATTCTTATATCGGGAGGCTGTGTCGGGATATTGTCTTGACACAGCCTCTTGAATGTGAGAACATATCGGACAGAATCATCTGACACAAAGATTTAAGAGCGGTAGCGCCTTATCAATCCGTCTCATTTTGTGAGGAGAGTAGGGGCAGGAGAAGAAACAATAGAAAAGGCTCTGCCATATTACCCCCTTTCAAAAAGATTTTGAACCCGTTTGAAAGTTCTTTTTAACTCGTAAACAAACTCTTCTGAACAGCAACAATTCTCAAAACCAAAGCATGATTTGCAGCATTCAAGGTTCGACTTACACCATTCAAAGCTTGAATAGTGCAAACCAAGATCCGGTTTTCACTTTTTATCCTGTTCAGGAGAGAAAATAAACAGGATCAAACCATCTTTTGAAAGGCTATATCGCAACTCTTTCATTCCATGAGAACAGAAGCGTACCGCTTATGGTCCGAAACCGATACCGGCTCAATCTTTCACCTAACACTTATCCCCAATGAGCAACTTTTTAGTAGATAAATTTGCAGACATCCTCATTCTCCGCTACGATGTCGATAGCTTCTCGAAGCTGTCCCGCAGGAGAAAACTCTATCTCTACTTCCTCTCCGAAGCTACCCTTAGAGGACGAGACATTCTGTTCGATCAACACCATCCGTACAACCTGTTCCTCCGAGAGGCTGTCTCCGAAATGGTCGCAGCTGCGAACCCGGATACGGAAAGAGAAGAATACGATGCTCTACTCTGCTACTACAAGCAAATCCTTTTCACTTCCGGTATTCATCACCATTACAGTGAGAGAAAACACGAACCGCTTTTCAGCCCTCGTTACCTCTTCTTACTGTGGGAAAAGATTGATGAGAACAGGCGCAACGAATGGAGAGATAGCGGTTTCGATAAAGAGTTGCTGCTCGAATACATCTTCAATAAAGAGTTCGCTCCCATAAGAACAGCCGAAAACGTGGAAGAATCATCGGTAAACTTCTACGACAAAGGCATCACCACAGAAGAGGTCGAAGCGTTCTATTCCGCCCGCTCCAAAGATCCGGAACTCTCTCCGGGACTGCAAAGCAAGCTCAGGAAAGATGCCGACAACAACCTCTATGAAGAGACATACAGCACCTCCGGCAGATATGCTCCGGCTCTTAAACGGATAGTCTCCGCCCTTCGAGCAGCATACTTCTATGCCGAAACAGACCGGGAGAAAGCGATCATAGAAAAGCTCACGACCTACTATAGGAGTGGAGCGGATGAAGATTTCAGAGCATATTCTTTGGCTTGGCTCAATCACTCCCCCGACAAAACCGATGTCGACTTCATCAATGGCTTTATAGAGACTTATCAAGACCCCTTGGGAAGAAAAGCCACATGGGAAGGTCTGGTACAGCTTTACGACAGAGAGGCTTCTCGACGCACGAAGCTGCTATCCGATAATGCCCGTTGGTTCGAGGAGCACAGCCCGGTCAGCCCGGCACATCGTAAGCCAGAAGTGAAAGGCATTCAGGCTTCCGTCATAGAAGCATTGATGTTGGGAGGCGACTGCTACCCGGCATCTCCTCTCGGAATCAACCTTCCCAACAACAACACCATAAGAGAGAGATACGGCTCCAAGTCCGTTACCCTGTCGAACATATCCCATGCAGTGGATAGCACGCTCTACTCCGGAGAGTATCTCGAAAGCTTCTTCCTGAAAGAAGAGGTAAGGAGACGGATCATGACATTCGGCTCTCTGACCAATGATCTCCATACCGATCTTCACGAGTGTCTTGGTCACGGTTCCGGAAGACTCGAAGAGGGCGTATCGGAAGATGCCCTTAAAGAGTGGAGCGCAACCATAGAAGAGGCACGGGCAGACCTGTATGCGTTGTACTATATTGCAGATCCGAAGCTGGTAGAGATGGGGCTTCTTCCGGAAGATGCTTATAAGGCACAGTACGACCTATATGTTACCGGCGGAGCCATTATTCAGCTTGCCCGTCTGAAACAAGGGGAGAAGATACAGGAGTCGCACATGAGAAACAGAGCGCTCATCGCCCGATACCTGCTAGACAAATGCGGGGCGGACTGTTTGGAACTAAAGCAAAACGAAGCAGGAGATTTCTTTATAGAGATTCACTCATACACGAAGCTGAGAGAGAATATAGGGCATCTGCTCTACCGGATACAAGAGATCAAGAGCAAAGGGTTATACGAAGAGGCGGAGAAGATTATACGTACATACGCCACGGATGTCCCGTCCGAGATATACGTTTCTGCAAAAAAACGCTTCGATGCACTGCGATTATCCCCATTCAAAGGGTTTATCAATCCGAGAATGGAAGCGCGATATTCGTCCGACGGAAGCGTGGAGGAGTTTACGCTGGATACGTCCGAGACCTATCTGGAACAGATGAACAGATACAACAAAGTATACAGAACACTTCCTCTGTGTAACGACAGTCCGAACAGTGCAAAGAGTCGGACACTGGAGCTTGGCAGGTATCACGACACCTTCAAACAGCTCAGAAGAAGACTGCATAATGCTATGGATGGCGTTGTGGCAGAGAGCATGAGAAAAGGTGGTATCGAACATAGAACGAACTTCGGTGTTACCCTGTTTCGTCTGAAAGAGATAGCCAAGACGATGGAGCCGGATCCGGAGCTGATAGAACTGCTAAGGTATCAGAAAGAGGTGCGCGAGTTTCCTCTGCTATCCATTTTCATGCTGCAAGGCCAAGAGCTTGACTATCTCCAAGCAGTAGAGAGATGCGGAGATGTGGAGACATTGGAAGAGGCGGAGCAGCTCGTTCGCGAACTGGTTGTTCACCAATCTTACGTCTACACTCTCGTTGATGATCTGTTGTATACGCCTCATCACGATGGCATTGTGGCTTCCATTCCACACCTGCTATTGGCTCAGTCAAGTATGCAAAAGCGTGTGATGCCTCCTGCTTCCACCCTCGAAAAGTGGATCGAAAGGGTAAAACACGCCATCTGTTCAGAGGTGGTTTCGGAGACGGAACAGGTACTCATCTTACGCTGTTTGGAGAAACTTTCAGACCTAAATCCCTCTTTTGCAAAAGAGTGCCGTACACATCTCGAAAGCTATCTCCATGCAGACAATCCTTTTGCCTCGGAGATAGATTCCATTCTTCGTTTCTTTGCGGAAGAATAGTTATATTTGTATCACAATACGAACAACCTCAAATACGTTATGCAGCAAGTAGATGTTCTTTTAGGTCTCCAATGGGGAGACGAAGGAAAAGGCAAAATAGTGGACGTTCTTACGCCCAAATATGATTTGGTAGCACGCTTTCAAGGAGGTCCTAATGCCGGACACACTTTGGAGTTTGAAGGTAAGAAATATGTCCTGCGCTCTATTCCTTCCGGCATATTTCAAGGTAACAAGATCAACATCATAGGCAATGGCGTGGTGTTGGATCCCATATTGTTCAAGCAAGAAGCAGAAGCACTGATGGAGTCGGGGCACGATATTCGGAGGTGTCTGTATATTTCGCGCAAAGCTCATCTCATACTCCCCACTCACCGTTTATTGGATCAAGCCAGAGAAGCAGCAAAAGGAGCCGGAAAGATCGGTACTACCGGCAAAGGCATAGGCCCCACTTATACGGATAAGATAAGTCGTAACGGATTGCGAGTAGGCGACATCGAACTTGATATTAAAGCGAAATACGATAAGATTAAGAGCGATCACTTCAAGATCTTGGCGGCTCTGCACTACGTGCAAGATACGGCTGCGATGGACAAAGAGTGGTTCGATGCAATAGAGTTTCTAAAGAGTTTTCGCTTCATAGACAGCGAGTTTTTCATCAACGATGCCTTACGGAACGACAAAGCGATACTTGCAGAAGGAGCTCAAGGCACGTTGCTGGATATAGATTTCGGTTCATATCCGTTCGTTACATCCTCTAATACTGTGACGGCAGGCGCTTGTACCGGACTGGGAGTCTCTCCAAAAAGAATCGGGAAAGTATTCGGCATCTTCAAGGCATACTGTACACGAGTTGGAAGCGGCCCGTTCCCGACAGAGCTTCATGACGCTACCGGCGAGGAGATGTGCCGTAAAGGCAATGAGTTTGGCTCGGTAACGGGAAGAAAAAGACGCTGTGGCTGGCTCGACCTTGTGGCTCTACGCTACTCCGTGATGCTTAATGGCGTGACAGACTTAATCATGATGAAGAGCGATGTACTCGATATGTTTGAGGAGATCAACGTCTGTACATCCTACATCATAGACGGTAAAGAGACAGACCAGTTCCCATTCTCCGCTGAAATGGATATTACTCCTGTCTACAAAATCTTCGATGGCTGGCAGGAAGATATGACGAAAGTAGAAAAAGAAGAGGAGTTTCCGGCTGCATTCAAGACCTATCTGAACTTCATAGAAGAGTATCTGGGAGTCTCTATCTCTGTGGTTTCCGTGGGACCTGATCGCAAGCAGACGATCCTGAGAAAAGGTTTCATGTCCGAAAAGTAACTCTTACACGGAAAACCCTTGCATATATCCTCAACTATATCTAACTTTGGCGAAGCACGCAGAAGGTGCTTTCAGTAGGAAATACAAATAACAATTTAGATACAAGTACTATGGAACAAAAGAAAACGCCTCGTGCGAATCTTGAGAGTCGCAAGTCGACATTCTTCCTAATGGGGCTTGTAGTAGCACTCTCAGCCGTATTCACAGCATTTGAATGGGGCAAAAGAGATCTTGTTTTTAACGAGATTGCTACGGTCAGTACCTTTATAGAAGAAGAAGAGATCGAGATTACGCCTCCTGAAGAAACGCCTCCACCCGAACTGCCACCGCCTGATACAAAAGTGGTTGCAGATATTATCAACGTAGTGGAAGACGAAGTAAAGGTAGAAAACCAAGAGCTTCTCAGCGTGGATGATGCCTTGAACAAAGTTCAGGAAGTAACATTTACTCCTCCTCCTGCATCTGTTCGTAAGGTAGAGCAAGCGAGTGAAGAGATCCACGACTTTGTGGAAGAAGATCCTGAATTCCCCGGTGGTAACAACAAGATTCGCCCTTGGTTGGCAAGCAAGTTGGTTTATCCTCAAATCGCAGCAGACAATGGAATCCAAGGACGTGTTCGTGTAGGATTCGTTGTAAACAAGGACGGTTCTATCGTGGATGTTCATATCGTTACAGGTATCGAGCCTTCTCTGGACAAAGAAGCGATGCGCGTAGTGAAGCAAATGCCTAAATGGAAACCGGGCAAGCAAGCAGGTCTTCCGGTGCGTTGCCGTTACGAAGTAACAGTAATATTCCAGCTACAGAACGCTTAAGAATATAAAGACAGACATAAAAGAGACACAGCTAAACGACAAAATCTGATGGCTGTGTCTCTTTTCTTATATGAAACAATAGATAAAAGAGAAGCAAAAACTTTTGTTTTTTATTATCTTTGCCGACAGAGGGGGTCTTTGTAAAGCCAAAACTAAAAAAATCGTACAACTTTACCTCCAAAGATTCTCAAAGAGTTTAGATATCTGCTTCTGAAGAATGATAACAACCGGAGAGGCAGCAAGTATTAACATCAAAAACAGAAAGATTAGAATGGGTTTAATTAAAGAATTCAAAGAATTTGCCGTTAAAGGTAACGTAGTAGACATGGCAGTAGGTATCATCATCGGTGGAGCTTTTGGAAAAATTGTTTCATCGCTTGTAAACGATGTTATCATGCCTCCGATAGGTAAGCTGCTCGGTGGAGTCAACTTTACAGACCTAAAGGTTGTCATCTCTCAAGCAGTCATGGAAGGAGAACAAGTGCTTGCAGAAGAAGTGGCTATCAGGTACGGAGCTTTCATCCAGACCGTTGTGGACTTCCTCATCATTGCTTTTGTCATCTTCTTGATGATTAAAGGCATGAACTCTCTTCGCAAGAAAGAAGAAGCTGCACCGGCCGAACCGGCAGCGCCACCGGCAGATATTCTGCTTCTCACAGAGATCAGAGATCTTCTTCGCAAGGAAAACCGCTAAGGCAAAAAGCCGTGCTACCTCTGCGTATCACCTCAAAAAAATACAGAGACAACCACTTGGGGCTCAAAGCATCCGAGTGGTTGTCTCTCTTTTTTGACGATAAAGAGAAGATCTATCCTGCCGACAAAAGAGATCGTACCTATTCAAAAAATCCTCTATACAGGGATAAATGTTGCTCTAATCGTTTACAGAGATTGAAATCACGATTCGGGTTGCAGAAATCAAGGCTTGCTTTCCACAAATCGCATCTTGATTTTCGGCGACCAAAGCATGATTTTTAGTTTTATACCTGTCAAAAGCAACTTATATCCCTATTCAAATAACTTTTTGAACAGGTCAAAACAATATTTTCAGAGAAGAAAAGGAGAGAAGAAACAGCTAAAAATCGTCCGCAAAAAGGAGACCATCAAGAGCCGAACCCGACCAAACAAGAGAGCAGAGAGCAGAAAGAGACAAACCAAAAGCAAATCTCATGGAAATCAGACTGCACAAATAGCTCATTTTTATGAAGAAAGTAGCCTTGATGTATGAATTTTAATAGTAAAAAATTGTATCTTTGCCAATCAAAGTGCCCGTGCGTCAAACCACGGCATACGTCTGAAAAGATTGAGCAAACGAATAAAATTTAATAACATAATCACAAACAGATGCAAAACAAAGGTTTAGTCAAGATTGTAGCTCTCCTTATGGTGGTCCTCAGTGCGTGGTATCTCTCGTTTACTTTCGTATCGAGCAGATATACTTCTGCGGCAAAGGAGTATGCTCAAGGCGATCCAATGAAAGAGATCAGATACTTGGATTCGCTCTCTAACAAGACAGTGTGGTTCGGACACACACTAAAAGAAGTACGTGCCCAAGAGATCGGATTGGGTCTTGACCTCAAAGGGGGTATGAACGTAGTGCTTGAGCTCAATCAGGCAGACGTGCTACGCTCACTCTCCGGTAACAGCCAAGATCCCAACTTCCTAAAGGCTATCGAAGAAGCAAACAAGAAAAAGACTCAAAGCCAAAAGGACTTTGTAACGCTCTTTATCGAAGAGTTTCACAAAGCGGATCCGGGTGCGAGACTTGCTGCTATCTTTAGCACGCTCGAACTAAAGGACAGAATCCCAACCACTGCATCCGATTCAGACGTAGAAAAAGTACTTAGAAGCGAAGTGAACGATGCGATAGACAGCTCTTTCAAGGTGCTTCGTAACCGTATCGACCGCTTCGGGGTTGTGGCTCCAAACATCCAAAGATTGGAGAACAACAGCCGTATCCTTATAGAGCTTCCGGGTATCAAAGAGCCGGAACGTGTACGTAAACTTCTTCAAGGTGCTGCGAACCTTGAGTTTTGGGAAACAGCGGATATGTCTGAAGTGTTCCGCCCTCTTCTCAATGCAAACGATGCTCTTGCTGCTCTCAACAAGCGTGGAAGCAGGCAAGAAGTAGAGACACCGGCAGAAGTGGCTGCTCCAGAAGCAGAAGCGGAAACCGCTCCGGCAGAAACGGAAGCAGCTCCGGCAGAAGCAGACAGCACAGATCTTAGCCAACAGGTTCAAGCTCAATCCGGAACAGAGTCGCAACTATCTGCAGAAGATCAAAAGAGAGACAATCCTCTCCTTTCTGTTCTTTCTCTAAACGCCAACGTAAATGGTCAAGCCGCTCCCGGTGCTATCGTCGGATATGCTCAGGCAGCAGATATGGCGATGATAGACTCTCTTCTTTCCATACCGGAAGTGAAGGCTCAACTCCCTCGCAATATCTATCTGAGATGGTCTGCAAAACCTTATTCCGAAGAAGGCAAAGTGTATGCACTATATGCACTTAAAAGCTCTAAAAGGGATGGTTCGGCAGCTCTATCGGGTGAGGTTGTAACAGAAGCTCGTGCAGAAGTAAACAACCACGTGGGTAGAAGCGATGTCGGAGTATCTATGCACATGAACAATGAAGGTGCTAAGCAGTGGGCTCGTCTTACTCGCGACAATGTAGGAAAGCAGGTTGCCATCGTTCTTGATGGTCTTGTATATTCTGCTCCGGTAGTAAATGGTGAAATTCCTAACGGTGTTTCCAGCATCACAGGTAACTTTACACCGGACGAAGCAAACGACCTTGCCAACACACTCAAGAGTGGTAAGATGGCTGCTTCTGTAGATATAGTACAAGAAGATATTATCGGTCCTTCTCTTGGTAAAGAGGCTATCAAGGCAGGTATTATCTCGTTTGTCATAGCTCTTATCATCCTTATGCTTTATATGTGTTTGGTTTACGGCTTGCTTCCGGGTATGGTTGTGAATCTTGCACTGGTATTGAACTTCTTCTTTACTCTCGGTATCTTGGCTTCTCTTCATGCCGTACTCACACTTGCAGGTATTGCCGGTCTTGTGCTTACGCTTGCTATGGCGGTGGATGCCAACGTACTTATCTTCGAGCGTATCAAGGAAGAGCTTGCCGCCGGAAAGAATATGCAACGCTCCATCAAGGATGGTTACGGCAATGCGTTCTCCGCTATTATCGACTCCAACGTTACCACTATCATCACAGGTATCATCCTGTTTATGTTCGGTACCGGTCCTATTCGCGGTTTCGCTACAACACTTGTTGTGGGTCTTATCTGTTCGTTCATTACGGCGGTGTTTATCACTCGTCTTATATTTGAAGCTCTTGCTAAGAGAGGGAAGATGGACAAAACAACCTTCACGACAGCGATTTCAAAGAACTTCCTCAAGAATCCTTCTGTCAACTTCCTTGCTAAAAGAAAGATTTCTGCCACTGTATTCGGACTTCTTATCGCTGCCGGTATCGCGGCGTTGGCGACTATCGGACTTAATGCGGGTATCGACTTTACAGGTGGTCGTAACTATATCGTGAAGTTTGATAAGAATGTTTCGACAGCGGAAGTAGCATCTATGTTGAACGACGAACTTGCCGGCAATGTACGTGTAATCAATATCGGTACTCCGGATCAAGTGCGTATCTCTACCAACTATCGTATCACAGATACTAACCCGAATACGGATGAAGAGATCGAGAAGCTTGTATTTGAAGGCGTGAAAAGCCTTCTTCCGGAAGGAACATCCTTCGATACTTTTGTAGACAAGTATGTACAAAGCTCACAAAAGGTAGGAGCAACCATGGCGGATGACATTCAAAGAGATGCTCTTATTGCCGTGGCAATATCTCTTATCTTCATGGCTCTCTATATCCTTATACGTTTCCGCGACATTGCATTCTCCGCAGGAGCATTCGTCTCAGTAACGGTAAATACATTCTCTATCATAGCTCTGTATGCTATTCTTTGGAAGATCATGCCATTCTCTATGGAGGTCGACACAACGTTCATAGCGGCGTTATTGGCTATCATTGGTTACTCTATCAATGACACTGTGGTAGTCTTCGACCGTATCCGTGAGGTATCGGGCATCTATCCGAACAAGAATAAGAGAGAAGTATTCAACAATGCGTTGAACTCTACACTTGCTCGTACAATCAATACATCTCTTACAACACTTATCACCATCATTGTTATCTTCATCCTTGGAGGTCCTACAATCCGAAGCTTTACATTTGCAATGATCCTCGGAGTGGTGATCGGTACTATCAGTACACTCTTTGTTGCTTCGCCGATAGCATACCTGATCGCAAGCAGAAAAGAGAGAAACAAAGAAGAGAAGTAAGCACAACCGATAACCCGACTCTCCTTATAAAGGAGATCGAATACATAGAGAGGCTTCCTAAGACAGACTTAGGAAGCCTCTTTGCTTCTACTCTTATCACAATCAGGAGCATCCAAAACAAATTGCAAATATTTATGTACCTTTGGTAGAGCTTATATGAGCCTTTTATACAATGGTTTTGTGTATGGACTCTCTCCGTTGAAGATTTTCGGGAAAGAGGTTAAGGCTTTGTATTATAACGAATCGGCAACAGAACAATGAATAAAGATATACTGAAAAATAAACCTCTAAAAACGTGGATTAAGTTCTCCATCGTCCTCATTCTATACATTCTATTCTGCATTTGGGTGGGTTCTCCCTGGCTCTGGCCGGGTGTACTCCTGATCATAGACGGCTATATCACCAAGAAGATCAACTGGCGTTGGTGGAAGTCGTCCAAGAATCCCAAAGTGGTGAGTGCGATGAAGCTATTGGAAGATATCGTTGTGGTGGTCTTCTCGGTGCATGTCTTCTTCCTGTTTTTCTTTCAAAACTATCAGATTCCTACCTCTTCTTTGGAGAAGAGTTACCTTGTAGGAGACTATCTGTTGGTGTCCAAATTGAGCTACGGACCTCGTATGCCGCAGACTCTTATCTCGTTCCCCATCATACACAACACCTTCCTTTGGGGAGGAAAGAGCTATTTGGACAAACCGCAAGCAGAGTATCGCCGTTTGAAGGGATTCGGTTCAGTCAAACGCAATGATATCGTTGTCTTCAACTTTCCGGCGGGAGATACCATAGCCCTTAAAGAGCAAAATCCGGACTACTATACACTGGTAAACACATATGGCAGACAGTATCTCCGAGAGAACAAAGAGAGATTCGGGGAGATCATTTACAGACCTGTGGATAAGCGCGAACACTATGTCAAAAGGTGCATAGGCTTACCCGGCGACTCTCTTGAAGTGAGAAACAATGACGTCTATATCAATGGAGAGAGAATCAAAGACCCGAAAAATCTGCAACACACTTACTATATTCAGACAGACGGAAGAGTCATACCGGAACAGCTGCTTGATGATCTCAAGATCTCTATGGATGATCGCAAGGTGTTGTTGGACGGTTCGGAGCCACAAAACTTCGGCTTCTTCCAATATCTGAAGCTGGATACCTTATCGAATGGAAGCTACGGACTGATCCATCAGCTGCCGTTGACTCAAGAGATGGTAAAGCAGATCAAAGCAGTCTCCTCCGTTAAGAATGTGGTTATAGAGCCTTCTCCCTCCGCAGAAGACGATCCGACCTATCCTGTGGACATGAAAAAATCGTGGACAAGAGACAACTACGGTCCTATCTGGATACCTAAAAAGGGAGCGACTATCAATCTCACTTTGGAAAATCTCCCCCTATACATCCGTTGCATACACAACTTCGAGGGACACATTGTCGCTGTAAAAGAGGGTCGCATATTCATTGACGGAGTGGTCTCGGATACTTATACTTTCGAGATGGACTACTACTTCATGATGGGAGATAACAGACATCGCAGTGCCGACTCCCGTGCATGGGGATTTGTACCTGAGGATCACATCGTGGGTTCACCCGTTTGGGTTTGGCTCTCACTCGATAAGGACAAAGGCTTATTCAGTGGAAAGATTCGCTGGAACAGGTTTCTCCTTCCGGCATCCAAGATAGAATAAACGGAATAACAATATATGGCTCGGAGCGGAAAGCAGAAAGATAGATCTACCAAACGTAGAACGGTCAAGATCTCTATCGGAGTTCTTACCTTGCTCTCTGCGCTTCTGCTCATAAGAGTATTTGTTTGGGAGCCGGTCCGTGTGCATAGAAGCGGTGGAGACAATGCTTCGGGGAGTTCATGGATACTCATACAGAAAAGATTTTACGACCCTCTGAAGAGAGGCGATGCCGTGATCTTCACTCCCGTCGAGTCTCCTTCAAGAGAAAAGCTCTATGGCTATATCGTGGAGGTCAAGAGAGATCCGGAACATCCCGAAATCCTTTATTATGGTATCTCCAACGAGTCGGATCCCAGGAGCAAAGCGATTTCCATCCATCGGTTGTGGTGGTGTCCACCTTCGCACATCGTGGGTAAAGCGGTTGCCTTTATACCCTTTTGACAGCAAAAATAAAAGTCTGCCCCCGAAAGGAGCAGACTTTTTTATTTCTACAAATCGCTATTCCTCTTATCTTATCAGTACCAAAGAGACGAAGCCGATCACTATGGCAATGGTAAAACTGGCTAATGTTCCGATGAGGACATACTCTGTCGTCTTGATCTCTTTAGCCTTGCTCAGATCCCCAAAGCGGAAGACGGACTTTGCCGCAAGCAGAAATCCCACACCCTCGATATGATTGGTCAAGATAAACGTGAGGATGAGTATCCGCTCCAGATAGCCTATGAATTCGCCGGCATTGGGAAGACTTGCCTCTTCCGCCTCTTTGCTCCACCTGTGGAAAAACATACTCAACACGATGGAAGTAGGTTTAAGTACCAGCAGATAAGCTATGGCAACGATCCAGAAGCCGGAAGAGATCTCATACTCTTCCAACCATTCGCACAAAGTATCCGTTCCGCCAAACAGGAAGCCCCATATCAAAAGCAGCACAGCCAGGTGTAGCAGCTGGTCTATAAAGAACGACCACGCATTTTCCCGCATAAAGGCAGACTTCAGATAGTCTATACCCAAATGAGAGACAAAGATAATGGAGGGAACGATCCACTCATCCCACTCCTGCAAGAGCAGGTAGGCCACCACCGTATGGATGAAAGAGTGTAGTAGCAGATAGCTCCACTTCCCTACTCCGGGTAGTCTCTTTCCAATGCAGATCTTCTTAGGCTGGAAAGCAAAGTCGGCAAGAAGATGCGCTAAAAGCAGTTTCAACAGAATATCCCAACTCATAGCATCTTCTCTTTTATGATCTTTTTCGACCGGTTAATATAGAGAGCCATAAGGTTTTCCTTACCTGCTCTCAACAGTTTTCCCACATTTTGCGAGCTCATTCCCATACTCATCGCCATCTCTTTTTGGGTCGAGCCATAGAGCAGAGAGGAATAGAGAGCCTTTGCCTGCGATATAGTCCATCGGGAGATGATGTCATCCGCAAAAGCCGTACTCACTTCCAGCTCTTCGTTCAGCTCTTCCCAGCGGGTCTTTACCGTAAGTCTCCGCTTCCCTATATCGTCCAGCTCCCTGCCGGAAAAGTGAAAAGCCTCCCCGTCGGAAAGCACCACTTTGTCCGACAGATAGGATACCTCTCCTATTCCGATAGCCAAACGCACATCCCAAGCCCGCTTTAGCCTTTCGGGTGTCTGCCCTTTGATGCCGGCACGGAGAAGCACTGCCATCTTCACTGCTTCCTCCGGATGCTCCACAACAATCTGAAAACTGTCCCCTCTGAAAAACTCCATCTTGGCGGGCGAGAGGGTATCTCTCAACTCCTCTACTATTCCATTGAGCATCTCCAACAGAATATCCCGATACTCTCCGCGTATTGCCGAAGAAGTAACAATATCTCCCGTTATGACTCCCCTTATATCCATACAATCTGCTTTTAGGTAAATAGTAAAACAAAGATAGGTTTTAGCCGTCAGAAAAACAACCATTTTCGGTTGTATTCTTAAAAACAACCGTTTTTGGTTGTAATCGTAAAAACAACCATTTTCGGTTGTAAAATCATCCGTTTAAGCGGTTCATAAAAGCGGATTTTCCTGATATTTCAACCGCTCTCAAGGGAGCTTTTATATAAAAATGAAGTCCTCAAAAAGCCTTTCAAAACCTCTTGCTTCAAGAGCTTTTTCCGATGACCATCTTCTCTGAAAGATCTTAGAACATTGGCAATCAATATTCTACAAATTTTTCAATCCTGAGATTTTTTTCCTCCCGATCGGTTTCATGCCCCGTTTTCGAGTTAATAGAAGCAAATTTTAACACCCTATTATGTAAACAAACTCTAATGCACTTTTGGGGCAAAAAACGGCAAAAAAGAGGGCAAAAAGTACAAAACACTATCTATCAACACTATAAGCAAAAATTCCAAACACGTTAATCGAATCCGGTAAACGTGTTTAATGAAATCGGTAAACGTGTTCGTTGAAAAATTAAACACGTTAAGCCGAAACAATATGCTCGTTTANTTAATCGAATCCGGTAAACGTGTTTAATGAAATCGGTAAACGTGTTCGTTGAAAAATTAAACACGTTAAGCCGAAACAATATGCTCGTTTACTGTTTTCGCTTAACAGGTATCGGAAATTGTGTTAATAAAATGGGGCGAATTTAACAATTCGCTCGTGCTCTGAAAACGACCCCTCTGATCAAAATAGAGAGACCAAAAAAAAGAAGGTATTTTTCGGGATGGAATATATAAAAATGGAGCCGGCAAGAGAGGGAAAAAAGGAGAAGAAAAAAGAGAGCTCCGAAAAAATTTTTCTTCTCATTCCTCAAAGAGAAAACGGACAAAACAAACACTTACACTCCTCAACAAAAAATAGTATCTTTGTAAAGAAGCCCAAGGGCGCAGACGGAAACATATTACCCAACCATAGAAACCTCAAAATTCGGACATGAAAAGGTACATGGACTCTCTTCTCTATTTGGCAGTATCGCTTCTTGCGATATCAGGCTTGTCTTCTTGCACGGATATGAAACGGTCTCCATTCGATTCCACCGGAAAGTCTCGCGAAATGATCGTTGTGTTGCCTGTTAATGAGGCGGAAGGGGAGGCTCTCAAGGAGTTCAGCAGAGAGGTTTTCGATGAGCCGGTTCCTTTGCTTCCTCAACCGGAGGCATCGGTCGATCTCTCTTTTACATCACAGAACAATTTCACCACAATCTTTAAGGCGTATCGGAATATCCTTATCTATGATATAGATCCGAACAGATACACCCAAGGCGTTTTGCGGTTGTCGAGAAACGTTTGGGCTAAAGGGCAGAATGTCTACACGGCACAAAGTCCGGACCTCGTTACCGCCAAAGCTCTCATCAGACTGCAAGCACCCAAAATCATGGAAGAGGTGTACCGCTCGGATGTCCTCAGACATATTACGGATTTGGAGCGGACATACAGTAGCAAGTTTGCCAAAGAGGTGGAGAAGTATATCGGTGAGGTTACGATAAATGCACCGGTAGAGATGAAGTGGACAAGGGTCAATAACGGATTTGTCTGGGCTACCGATCAGGGCGTAGGCAATCGCGGACGGATGGATATGGTGGTCTACACTTTCCCCTATACGGATGTCAATACTTTCGAGACCTCTTATCTGATCCACAAACGAGACTCCATCATGCGCCAGTGGATGCCGGGAGAGTACAAAGACTCTTATATGCAGACAGAGCATCGCGCAGATCCCATGGCGGTAAAAGGAGAAGTGAACGGTACAGCACGTGTAATCCTGCGCGGTCTCTGGAATATGCACGGAGATATGATGGGAGGACCTTTCGTGATGCACGCGATGGTGCACCCGAACGGCAAGGAGGTCTTGGTGGCAGAAGCGTTTGTGTATGCACCGGAAGTAAGAAAAAAGAGATTGATGCTCCTGAACGAGTCGGCACTCTACACGCTAAGGCTCGCAGGCGATAAGATAGAATACGGCAAACTGTTTCCCAAAGCACCCGTCATAGCTCCTTATAAGATAGAGGGCGAGAAAGCTCAAGAGGGTGAGACTTCGGAGAAGTAGTTTGTAAATATCATGGTTCAAAGACAACACAATGAGCAACAACAAAATAAAAATAGGAATCACCCCCGGAGATCCCAACGGTGTGGGCTACGAAGTGGTGATAAAAACACTTTTAGACAACTCTATTCTGGATCTGCATACACCCATTCTGTATGCCAATCCCAAAATATTTTCATTCTACAAGAAGAGCTTAGACCCGGACAATACGATACAGTACCATCTCATCCAATCGGCAGAAGAGGCAGAGCCTAATATCGTAAACATCGTGCCGACATCGGGAGAAGGAGATGACAACTTCAGGGTCAATCCCGGCTCTGCGGATATTGCCGCCGGCTCTTTTGCGGTAGCATCCCTCCTCGCAGCCAAGCGAGACCTCGATGCCGGACATATCAAGTGTATCGTTACAGGCCCTATCGACAAATATACTGCTCACCATGAAGCGTTTCCTTTCAAAGGGCATACGGAGTTTCTTACCTCCCATTTTGCCACGATCGAAAACAAATCTCTGATGCTCATGGTAGCCGGAGAGAATATCGTTGCCCCGGTAACCAATCACATTCCTCTACGCTATGTACCGGAAGCACTATCGGTAAATCTGATCGTCGAAAAGTGTATCCTGCTGGACATGGCACTGAGAAGAGACTTCGGAATAGTGAAACCGCAGATCGCCATACTGGCTCTCAATCCTCATGCAGGCGAGAACGGACTTCTCGGTAGAGAGGAGATAGAGATCATCGGACCGGCTATCGAGACGCTGTTCAACGAGCATCAGATACACGCTTTCGGGCCTTTCTCTCCGGACGGATACTGGGGAAACAGTATGGATGAAAAGTTTGATGCAACGCTCTGTATGTATCACGATCAGGCTTTGATACCGTTTAAGATCAAACATATGCAGGTTGGAGTCAATTTCACATCAGGTCTCAACATCGTGCGTACCTCGCCCGACCATGGTACTGCCTACGATATAGCCGGTAGCGGAACAGCGGATGAGACCTCTTTCCGAAACGCTCTCTATCTTGCCATAGACGTCTATCACAACAGAGAAAGGTTTGACGAAGCTGTGCGAAATCCGCTCAGAAAAACATTCTACGATAAAGGAAAAGATATTGGTCTGGAAGACTTGCAGACAAAAATGGAGGATGAGGAGTGAAACATCCCCAATGAAGCAAGAGACATCAGTTAACCTCTAAAGTATAAGAACTATGTTTAAGAACAAGAACATCGTGTACACCTCCGGAACATTCGATATGTTCCACTACAATCATCTGCGTATGATAAACTACGCGAGAGCTCTTGCCGATATCCTTATAGTGGGTGTCAGCACGGACGAATTGGTGAAGAGTTATAAGGCGCCCCCCGTAATCCCTTTCAACGAACGGATGCAGATCATCGAAGCTCTAAAGACACCGGACATTGTTATCCCGCAACACTCTTTGGACCATACGGAGCTGGTAAAGAAGCTGAATATAGATGCTTTCGTGGTGGGAGACGATTGGACAGGCAAGTATGACTATCTGCGAGATCTCGGAGTACAGGTGTTCTACTTCCCATACGGCACCGGCGTCTCTTCGACAAGTATCAAGCAGTCTATCCAACAATCTTATGAGGCAAGCTTGAACACTGCCAGACAACACAAACCGGAGAAGATCAACAAAGGATAAAAGCATTGGAGTATGAAGACCATACTGATCACAGGGGGGACAAAGGGTATCGGCTTGGCTGTGGCTCGTGCTCTGCTCCCCTCTGCAGACCGAATGATCCTGACTTACGGAGCGGATAAAGAGAGAGCGGAAGCGGTAAAAGCAGAACTGGAGGCCGAACATCCTCACCTGAAACAACTTCTGGTGCTTTCGAGCGATATAGAAGCTCCGGGATCTGCAAAGGTATTGGCGGATAAGCTAAAGGAAATGAACGTCATTCCGGACGCCGTCGTCCTCAATGCCGGAGTAACCAACAGAACCTCTTTTTGGGATATAGAGGAGGAGGATTGGATGAAAGTCTTGCAGGGCAATCTGCTCTACAACATCATGCTGATCCGTCATTTCGGCAAGCTCATGCCGAAAGGTTCTTGCTTCGTAGCCACCGGATCTCTCATGGGACTGCACCCCCACTCCGTCTCTATCCCCTATGGAGTATCCAAGAGCAGCCTTCATGCATTGGTCAAAAACATGGTAAAGGAGCTTTCTCCCTTAGGTATCAGGATCAATGGCGTGATCCCCGGATTCATAGACACGGAGTGGCAAAAGAACAAACCTCTTGAGGTGAGAAGAAGTATAGAGAGCAAGATTGCACTGCAAAGGTTTGCGACACCCGATGAGATAGCCAAAATCTACAAAATGATGGTGGAAACGGACTATCTCAACGGAGAACTCATAGTGGTAGATGGCGGATACAGCTACCGGTAATTAAAATGATCCTTTATGTTAGATATCGAAAAAGAGGATATTCCTTCAGGTACATCCAAAAAGGATTACCTTGCATCTCTGAAGTCCATAGAGACTGAGAATAAAATTGATAGAGTATTCTATCGCAAGGTAGGATATAAAATAGCCGTGGCTCTTGTACCTACGGGTGTTTCTCCGAATACTGTAACCATTATCAGTATCCTTATAGGAGTGCTTTGCGGTCCTATGATATACTTCTCCTCAGAGAATTATATTTGGGGGCTGTTCGGTATTGCATTCCTTGTCATAGCCAATATTCTCGACTGCGTGGACGGTCAGCTTTCTCGCCTTACGGGCAAGAAAAGCAATATCGGCCGTATTCTGGACGGGATTGCAGGTGATTTGTGGTTCTTCTCTATCTATGTGGGGATCTCCATGAGGCTGGTAGCCGAACATCATACATCTATATTCTACATCTTTGCAGCCCTTTCTCTGGTATCGCATCTATCGCAAGCGGCATTGACGGACTACTATAAAACACTGCATCTTCTCTTTATCAGTCCGGAAAAAGGAGCAGAGTTTGACGATATCGAGAGCATCAACAGAAAGTACAATGATATGGAACCGGGACTGAACAAGCTGTTCTTCTGGTTCTACAAGTACTATACCACTGCTCAAATGACAGCAACACCCAAGCTGCAAAAGATGGTCGAAACAGTACGGAGAAAGTTCAAAGGCTTCAGACTGCCCGAAGAAGAGAGTCTGCGATTCCGTAAAGGGAGTATGATAGTCATGAAGCTGATAGATCTGCTCACGTTCAACGGACGTTCCATAGTGCTTTTCATTGCCATCTTACTCCAACAGCTCTGGATCTATCTCGCTTATGAGATCGTGGCTTTGAATATTGTACTCTTCACCAGTCGCCTCCAACACGAAACGTTATGCGAGTTCTATACCGAGTATATAGAAAATAAGTACAAGAATGAAAGAGATTGATCCCATAGTTTTACACCAGGAGGATATAGAAGAGATGCTGAAAGAGGTGATATCCAATCACTCTGCCAAGTGGCTCACTCCTCGTTTGATGTCTATACTCAAGATTAACAATATCAACAATGTTCACGCCCGTAACTGCCATTTTAGAGGTCCGGCGTTTGCTCACGCCATTCTCAAAGATGAAGATATCAATGTCAGTTACAAGCTGCATGGCGCAGAACATCTGGACAATATCCCTGATGGGGCTTTCTTTTCAGTCTCTAATCATCCTTTCGGAGGGCTGGATGGCATAATGCTTCTTGATATTCTGGGGCAGAGAAGAGCAGATTACAAGATGCTTGTAAATAGCTTCCTGAGCAAGATTGGAGCGATGAACGACAGCTTCATTCCCACGCATCCTCTTATGAGACATAGGGAAGACAAGTATGACCCATCGAAGAACATCAGTGGCGTGATGCAGGTTAAGACGAGGATTTCAGAGGGGCATCCTATCGGGCTGTTCCCTGCCGGAGGAATCTCCAGATGGTCTTGGAAAAGATTTCAAATCGTCGAACAACTTTGGAAACCGAGTGCCATCCGTCTGATACGTGCCGCCAACGTTCCCGTTCTTCCGGTCTATTTTGAAGGACGAAACTCTCTGTTGTATAACATCTTCGGGATGATCAACCTGAAGATGCAGGTTGTCAGGATTCCTTGCGAGATTTTCAACAAAAAAGGAAAGACAATATCCATACACATCCGTCCGGTCATAGAACCGTCCGAGTGGCAATACATTGAAAGCGATACGGAGTTGGCAAAATTTTTTCACGATAAAACCGTACACTCTTCCACATAAAATACTTCACCAAAAACAGCATGACAAAACAATCGAACAAACTTAAAGCGTACCGTAAAGAGGGTATATTCTATATTGCACTTATTCTTGCCACTGCTTTACTCTTTGGTTGGATAAGCAGATATACGGATGCCGGACTGTCTCAAGCCGTCGAGAGCCAAGACAACGAGAGTGCGTTTTCTGTTTTTACAGGTTTTGTCAAGCATCATGCCGCGTCCGACTTCGGACTCATGCTGCTTCAGATCATTGTCATTCTGGTTGTGGCAAGAGGATTTGCATGGCTCTTTACAAAAGTAGGACAGCCTGCCGTCATCGGAGAGATCATTGCAGGTATTGCATTGGGTCCTTCTATCTTAGGGCTTATAGCCCCCGGCTTGTTCACCAAACTCTTTCCGGTAGAAAGCATAGACAGCATTGCGCTGTTGAGTCAGTTCGGTCTCATCCTCTTCATGTTCGTTATAGGGATGGAGCTTGATCTGTCCGAAATAAAAAAGAGATTCAGACAGACCGTCGTCATATCCCATGCCGGCATCATCATACCTTTTATACTTGGAGCGGTGGCGGCAGTAGGGCTGTACGGACGATACGCTTCGGAAGAGACTCCTCTGCTTCCGTTTGTGCTTTTCATCGGTATTTCGATGAGCATTACCGCTTTTCCCGTCCTTGCACGTATCCTTCAAGAGCGAGGGGAAATGAAGAGTAACCTCGGCATCATCACACTTGCAAGTGCCGCCAATGGTGATATTACCGCATGGTGTCTCCTTGCAATGATCTTAGCCATCTCCCAAGCAGGATCGGCTGCCAGCATTGTCTTCACCTTATTATTTGCTGCACTCTATCTTTTAGCCATGTTCCTGCTCATCAAACCACTCTTTAAGGTTATCGGGAATGCCTATACCAATACGGAGATTGTAGGCAAAGGCGTGGTCTCTCTACTCTTTCTCACCATGCTGGTCTCCGCTTATGTTACCGAGCTTCTTGGGCTTCATGCTCTTTTCGGAGCATTTATAGCCGGAGTGATTATGCCCGAAGATCACAAGTTCCGTCGCATTATTACCGAAAAGGTGGAAGACGTAGCGCACTCTATCTTCCTGCCTCTGTTCTTTGTCGTATCCGGCTTACGGACAGAGATCGGTCTCCTCAACAGCTGGGAGTTGTGGTTTGTAACACTGCTTCTCATCCTTGTGGCGGTGGTAGGTAAACTTGGTGGTTCTTACATCGCAGCCAGGGTTGTGGGAGAGAATGTCAAGGATAGCCTCTATCTCGGAATACTGATGAACACCAGAGGTCTTATGGAACTTGTGGTGCTCACCATGGGGTTAGAGCTGGGCATCATCCCTCCCGTTGTTTTTGCCATGCTTGTTCTCATGACTTTGGTAACCACTTTCATGACCACTCCGACAGTATCTCTCATAGACGCCATCTACAAACGAATAGAAAAAGTAAAGCAGAAACGCATTGCCGGAGTGCTGCATGTCTTCTTCTCTTTTGGACGGACAGAGACCGGTATGGCTATGATCTACACCCTGCACAGCCTCCTCAAAAAGAGGGTGCATAGCGCCGACATCATGGCTCTGCACATGACTGTCGGAAGTGATATAAACCCTATTCAGGCAAGCGCATTCAAGGAAGCGAGCTTCAAAGAGCTGAACAGCTACAAAAAAGAAAACGATATTAAGGTGGAAGAGCTGTATGAAGTCACGGACAATCCCGTTAAGACCATACTGAAACGATCCGAAGAGAGCGAGGCGCAGCTGCTTCTCGTCGGTGTCGGACACAATCTATCTGCCCACCCGGACGATAAACAGGTAAGATACCTGGAGGATAAATACAAAGCAAAATTCAAGCTGGGCTCTCCCATCCTTACCGCTCTGTTCAACACCCAACTCCTTCGAGAGAAGACCTCTATCTTCATCAAAGAGCACAAGGGTAATGTCGGTGTGTTGATGGACAAGGGCTTCAAATCCGTCTCCGACAGAGTTCTCATTATCAAGGAAAGCCCTGAAGCATCGGAGCAGACCCGTGAAAGATACCAAAAGCTCATATCCGCCCTTGCAGATGCAAGCTTTGTCCGCTCTGCGGTAGAGTTTTCATCATTGGAAGCAAAAGAGGATGAGCTGAAAAAGTATGACCTTGTAGTTCTGTCGCAAACCACTTGGGAGAAACACTTTGAAGCCTCTCCCGCTCTCATACAACAGCTACCTACCACTCTTATTCTATATCCTAAATCCGACATATAGTAAGCCATGTTAAAGATCTTCGACAGAGAACACATACGCAATATAGAGGAAAATGCCAGAACCGGTTCCAAGATCATCTCTACCAGTACGCTGTATGAGACGATGGGGAATGCGTTTTGTAACCAGTTCAACAGAATGTTCAACGACCAGCGCAAAGTGATTGTCTTTGCCGGTCCATCCCAAAATGGTGCCATCGCACTTGCCATCGCTCGCATACTGTTCAGCATGAACAGAAGTGTGGATGCCTTTCTCCTCAATCCGGGACTCTCTTTAAGCGAAGAGGTTACAATCAATAAAACCAAGCTCCAACAGTGCGGATGTTACTTCATGGAGTTCAACTCCTCCTTCCGTCCACCCCGTCTTTCCGAAAACGACATCGTGATAGACGGACTCTTCGGATCCGAATTGGAAGTCCCCATAGAGGGGGATATGGAGCACGTGGTACACTATCTCAACAGCAAGGCACACACTATCGTCTCGGTGGATATGCCCTCAGGTCTGTTCGCCCAAGACAATTCGCACAACAATCCGGACAATATCATCCGTGCTCATCACACCTTTACGTTCCATGGGGCAAAGCTCTCTCTCCTCCTCTCGGACAACGAAAAGTATGTGGGCAAATGGCGTGTGATCAACTGCGGATTGGAAGAAGATCATCCGCAGAAGAATATCAAGAACTTCATATTTACCACTTCGGACTTAGACAACAACCTGGACTCCAGAGGCACGTTCTGCGACAAAAGAGATTTTGGACACGTTGCCCTCATAGCAGGATCGCAAGGAATGATGGGAGCAGCTATACTTGGAGCCAAAGCGTGTATGCGTACAGGCAGCGGACTCATCACGGTACACGTGCCGCAGGGAAAAGATAATCTCATCCATACCACTATCCCTGAAGCGATCGTGGAAACAGATAAAAGCCCCACTCACTTCACGGAGATACGAAACGTGAATAAGTATTCCGCCATAGCGATAGGACCCGGACTGGGAACACAGTTCGAGAGTGCCGCCGCCATGGAAAGCCTGCTGAACCAGTACAAGAAGCCCATTATCATAGATGCCGATGCCATCAACATTCTGGCAAGTAACCCTACACTGCTCAACCTGCTCACGCCCGACTCTATCCTAACTCCGCATAAAAGGGAGCTGGACAGGCTGGTGGGGGAGTCCGGTTCAGACTATGAGCGGCTCCGGAAAGCCTCGGCATTTGCACAGAAACACAGGGTCTACGTAGTGGTCAAAGGTGCATACACCGCTACGTGTCTGCCTCAAGGAGTGATCATCTTTAACCAAACCGGTAATCCCGGAATGGCTACGGCAGGATCGGGCGATGTGCTTACGGGAATGATGTTAAGCTTTTTGGGACAAGGGTTTGACTCCCTTACCTCTGCCGTCTTTGCGGTATTCATACACGGATATGCAGGGGACAGATATGCCGAATCCAACTGTCAGGAAAGTCTCTTAGCCTCGGACATCATAGATTATATTCCTGTGGTGTTCAAGCACTTCAAGAAGTTGCAAAACTATTACTGATCCATTCAGCCCCATAACGAAGAGGGTGTAGCCGAACAGTAGATCGGCTACACCCTCTTCTCTTTTTATATCCTTCCGAACAGAGACGGCACACATTTTTTCCGGCATGACACTACCTTAAAATCTCGTGAAAATTCTCTCCTTTTTCTCCACCTGAAACAAACTTTTCGGTGGGAGCTTTTATATAAAAACGGAGGGTGGTCTCCGCGGCTTCTCACATGAGATTTTGGGATAAATTTTCCTTTTTTGAAGAAGTCATTTTAAGGCAACTTCTTTGTTTACAACCTGGTACAACGCAATCGCGAATTTGGGAAAAATTTTTTCTCAGTCCGTTTGATGGGGCTTTTCGCGTTAATAGGTGTGAATTTTAACACTGCCTTATATGAATAAATCTTAATATACTTTTCTACCCCAAAACAGTAAAAAAGAGAGCAAAAAGCATAAAACACTAACTATCAACACCATAAGTAAAAATTCTAAACACTTTAATCGAATCCGGTAAACGTATTAAATGAAATGGGTAAACGTGTTCATTGAAAAATTAAACACGTTAAGCCGAAGCAATATGCTCGTTTAGCGTTTTGGGTAAACAGGTATCGGAATTTATGTTAATAAAACAGGCTGATTTAACAAATCCGGATCCCCTCTAAAAACAGGGTGGTCGATCAAAATAGAGAGCCGAAAAAAGTGAGCATTTTTCGGTATGAAATATATAAAAATCCTCTCACAACAGAGGGTTCTGAAGGAGAGGAATACGAGCTAAATCCGTATGGCTGTCCGGTAAAAACATCGGGAAAGGGAAAGGTGCGTGCTGTTCCGGAAGATCATCCGGCAGGGGCTGCCGCTCCTCCCACTCTTGATACTGTCGTACCAAAGGATGAGGACGAAGTGCATCAGGATCGAAAAAAGAGGTATCCGCCTTCTCCTGCCACACGGTATCAAGAAGACGAAAACCTCTCTTATTATAATAAGGTATAAGATCTTCGTTTGCCGGTATAAGTATCGCCTCGCATCTGCCCCACTCTTCCTGCCGGCTCTTTAGCGCAAAGGTCAAAAGGCTGCTCATCAGCCCCTCTCCTCTTCGGGAGGAGTCTGTAACAAGAGCATAGAGATAGGCAACGGGAGGAGCATCGGCTGGCTCCACATAGAGGTACGGTACGGCTTGCAGTGCTGCCACAACGCGGTCTGTTGCCCCATCCACTGCAACAAAAGAGGTCTGCAAAGGGATGGCAACACACTCTATAAAGTGAGAGAAAAGAGAGTGATAAGGTCCGAAAGCCTCCGTCATAAGCTCTACCATCTCCCGACAGTGCGGATGGCTCATCCACGATATATCGGCAGGAACGCAGTAGAAAGAGATTGAGGAGGCAGAGCTATCAGACATCGGTGTGGACTATGACAATGTTTTTCTCCAAAAGTATATCCGGCTTGTAGGAGAGTTTAGCCTTTCTCAACCCCTCTATTCCCAGGTCTTCTTCCCTGTTGATATAGGTATATTGTTCCGGGATATGCCGGGCAAACTCACGGTTGATCATTGCAAACGCTTCCGGGATGGCAGGATCCGCCTTTTCGATGCTGACGTCAAAAGTGTTGCAGTTAATAGGCATCCCCATACTAAAAGCCACGATAAAGCCATTCACTCTTATGGCTCCACCGGTAAGTCCGATGGCTTCTTTCTCTCTCAAAGAGCGGCAGATGATCTCTCTCTCGGCATTGATTTCGTCCGTTTTACCGCTAAGGGCAAACCACTTGTTCTCCAACTCCATGCACTCCATTGCGTTGGAGGCGGTGATGGGTTCATAGATATAGTCCGGATAAGTCCTTTCAAACTTATTGATGTGATTACGTTTGGACTGCAACTTTTTCCCGGAAAGAGAGCACAATTTTTCTCTTTCGTATATATAGTCGTAGTAGTCTCTGTTCGGGAGCAGGCGGTATCTGTTGGGCAGGATCTCGTCCAACAGCTTCAAAGAAGGCTCCGTGATGCTCATCAGAAGGAGATGCTCGCCATTGGTACAGCAGTCGCACATCATGTCTGCAAATACATCTTTCAGGCTCTCGACCTCTCCGATGGGCATGAGGTACGCAGGTCTTGTACCGCCATCCGTCATGAAACGGACGACCATGGCTCCTTTATGAAAAGCAATCTGTGTTTTATAATGGCTGCTCCAATTGTATAGGTTGGCAAAACTAAGGTCGCAATTCTGGTACGGAGACCCCGATACAACCTGTTGTATGCGCTCTTTATCTTGTAATGTTATGGGATGGAAGGCTATCTTCATTCGTTATCTTTTATAGAATAACTTTCAAAATCAGGCACAAAGATAGTGGTTATTATTGCCTTATCCAACAATATTTTGTATCTTTGCACCCGTTACGCTAAAAACAGATATTCCACATCCAAACACTCCGAAGGAGGTGAGTGTTAGGCCGTAAAGTTTGCAAGAGTCAGAAAAAAGTGCTTACTTTGCGCTCCCTAATACACGCAATTGATTTATTTTAGTAACAACAATAACGATAGCAACGATGTCAAAAATTTGTCAAATAACCGGGAAAAGAGCGATGGTGGGGAACAACGTTTCTCACTCTAAGAGACGCACCAAACGAGTATTCGATGCGAACCTCTTCGACAGAAAGTTCTACTGGGTAGAAGAAGACTGCTGGATCCGCATAAAAGTATCTGCAGCAGGCTTGAGACTGATCAATAAGATCGGTTTGGATGCTGCTTTAAGAAGAGCAGCTGAAAATGGTACTCTTAGAAAGTACACTCTACTCTAATTTGTCTAATCTATTCACTTTAATCCCGAAAATTACTTATGGCTAAGAAAGCAAAGGGTAATAGAATCCAAGTGATCCTTGAGTGTACTGAGCACAAAGAGAGTGGAATGCCAGGAACTTCAAGATATATTACCACGAAAAACAGAAAGAACACCACTCAAAGATTGGAGCTTAAGAAATACAATCCTATTCTTAAGCGTATGACCCTACACAAAGAAATTAAATAACAACACACGTATAAGCTATGGCAAAGAAAGCAGTGGCGTCCTTCAAAACCGGTGACGGGCGTACATACTCCAAAGTGATTCGTATGGTGAAGTCTCCAAAAACAGGTGCTTACGTATTTGAAGAAGAGATGGTACCTAACGAAAACGTAAAAGAAGCTCTTGCGAAGAAGTAATCTTTTCCGTTCCGAAAACAATACGGATATAGAAAAGAGGAAAGCAATCCGGCTTCAACCCTCCGCTTAAGAAGAATGTAGTGGTAAAGCTTCCGAAAGCTGACCGAGGCTTTACATTTGAATTAAGCAAACTATATACATCAAGAAACAACAAAACAAAACATTAGAAAGACATGTATTTAGATTCAGCTAAAAAAACCGAGCTTTTCGAGAAATACGGCAAAGGTACAACAGATACAGGCTCACCTGAAAGCCAAATAGCTCTGTTCACATTCAGAATCTCACACTTGACAGAGCACCTTAAACGCAACCGCAAAGACTACAACACAGAGCGCTCTCTAAAGAGACTTGTGGGTAAGCGTCGCCGTCTTCTCAATTATCTCATCAAGATTGACATTGAAAGATATCGTGCTATAATCAAGGAACTCGGAATCCGCAGATAATAAGAGGAAAAAGATTTCCTTGACACCTATAAAGCAGTAACAATCTGTTACAACATAAAGAGAGGGTGAGTCAAAATCAAAATATTTGACTTACCCTCTCACTTTACAAGACACAACAGGCAATCAACAGAAACAACACAAACGATATGGAGATACTCTCTCTTACTATTCCTGCCTTGATTTTTACCGGCATCTATTCTCTGATACTCTTGTTCTTTGCCAACAGATGTCTTTCCTGCGCATTCGCAGTGGAAAGTCTTCAAGAGCATGCAGAGAAACATCCCGAACGAAATTACATGCACCGGATACAGAGCCTCCACAAGCAGTTGAGACTGATAAAAGCGATGCAAGGCCTCGGAGCTATAAGCTTTCTGATGTGTGTGATCTCAACAATTGCCACACTCGTGAATATAAGTATGCTGGCAATCTATACATTCTTACTGGCTTTGGTGTTGCTGGCAGCCTCTTTTATTGTCTGCCTATTGGAGATTTGGACTTCCACAAAAGCAACTCAAGCCAATCTGGACCGTCTGTTTATCTCCGAGAAAAGAAAGAGACAGAGAACTGCCGAAAGTAAAACAGAAAGCATCCCAACGAAGAAGCGTCGCAGGCCTGCAAAAAACAGGACAAAACAAGAAACGATAGAACCAGCCGGTAGGAGCAAAGAAAATATTATTCAAAAAAGCACATAGGGTTTGCAGGATTAAAAAAAAGTCTCTATCTTTGCATTCGCTAAACCTCCCAAGGAGAGTGCTATAAAGCATTTGGCCCATTCGTCTATCGGTTAGGACGCAAGATTTTCATTCTTGAAAGAGGGGTTCGATTCCCCTATGGGCTACTAAAAGAAAATAAACTAAAGATCATTAGATAGAAAATTTAGACATGGCAAATCATAAGTCTGCACTTAAAAGAATAAGACAATCGAGAGCACGTCGCTTGCGCAACCGCTACTACGCTCGTACTATGCGTTCTTCTGTTCGCAAGTTCAGAGCTCTTACAGATAAAGCTATTGCACAAGAGAGACTTCCGGAAGTGGTTTCAATGCTTGACAGAATGGCCAGCAAAAGACGTATTCACAAGAATAAAGCTGCCAATCTCAAGTCTAAGCTGACTCGCTTCGCAAATAGCCTATAACAGCATCAAGTAAGAAGACTTTCTTCTTGGCCCATTCGTCTATCGGTTAGGACGCAAGATTTTCATTCTTGAAAGAGGGGTTCGATTCCCCTATGGGCTACTTACAATAAGACAAATACTGGCTTGTTCTCTCGTTGGGAGGACGAGCCTTTTTGTTTGTAAAGGCATTCTACCCTAAAGAAGTAACAACGATCACTCAAGAGAAAACTCTTATGGTATCTCTTTGGAAACTTTTCCGAACATTCTTTGTAATAGGTGGCTTCACCTTTGGGGGAGGTCATGCCATGCTTCCTCTCATACAAGAAGAGATCGTCAGCAAGAAAAAATGGCTGACAGATAAGGAGTTTATAGATCTCTTTGCTGTAGCACAGTCTCTTCCTGGAGTCTTTGCCGTGAATATGTCGATATTTATAGGCTACAAGCTAAGAGGCCCGATAGGAGCAGTGGCTTGTGCTCTTGGGGCAACACTACCATCTTTTCTGATCATTCTTATACTGGCTCTTTTCTTCTCTCAAATCAGAGAGAATGAGTATGTGGAGCGAGTGTTCAAAGGCTTACGTCCGATAGTTGTGGCAATGATAGCCGCTCCGGTATTCCAGACATGGAAGAGGTTGCACCTTCCACACACTACAATATGGATTCCGATAGCTGTTGCCATCGCGGTCTGGTACTTCGGAATATCCCCTGTGATAGTCATCATTGTAGCCGGAGCTTTGGGCTACATCTATACGGAGCATATCCGAAGAAGACTTCATCCCAATAAAGAATAACCGATATGATCTATTTGGAACTGTTTTACGTCTATCTTAAACTCGGATTCTTCGGCTTTGGCGGAGGGTATGCAATGCTTTCCCTTATACAGGATGAAGTAGTGGTGAAACACCAATGGCTGACCGCTCAAGAGTTTACAGACATTGTCGCCATCTCTCAAATGACTCCCGGACCGATAGGGATCAATAGTGCCACCTACATAGGATACGTTGTTACCGGATCTGTTTGGGGCAGCGTCCTTGCCACATTGTCGGTAATGCTGCCTTCGTTTCTACTGGTATTCATCATTTCTTATTCTTTCTCTCGGTTTGCCAACAACAGGCATGTGGAAGCCGTGTTCAGGGGGATAAGACCTGCCGCCATCGGGCTTATTGCTGCAGCGGCACTGCTTCTGTGCAACAGCGAAAACTTTATAGACTACAAAAGCATCCTCTTTTTTGCTATTGCCCTTATCATTACCATTAAGAAACTTTTGCATCCGATTCTTACCATTATTATAGGCGGAATCATAAGTTTTATTGTTTATAGCATATAGCGAAATGCTTCATATTTACAGCACATTATAGTAATGGCAAGGAATTTATAGGATTTGATAAAAATAAATTGCCAAACTCTTGGTGCAATGAATATAATGAAGTAATTTTGCACCCATGGAAGTATTGTTCAATATATAACTCTCAAAAAAAAGGTTATGAAAGCGAAATTTATCAAAGTTGCTTTGGCTGCTATTTTCACAGTAGCTTTGGCTTCTTGTACAGGTAACAAGTCTGCAGAAACTACAACTGAAGAAACAGTTGCTCCTGTAGAAGTAGTAGAAGTAGTAGAAACTCCGACAGATAGCCTTGCTACTTGCGAAGGTAAGGAAAACTGCGAGCACAAAGAAAACTGCGAAGGTAAGGAGAACTGCGAGCACAAGGAAAACTGCGAGCACAAAGAAGGCGAAGCAGACTGCTGCAAGGACAAGAAGTAAGACTTAAAACAAGATCTCTAAGATCTGTTTTGGAATAAGAGAAGCGGAATGCGATAATATCGTAGTTCCGCTTTTCTTTTACCCTAAAAAGTCCTCTGTTATGGAGAGACAGCTCTTGGGGAAAGAAGATGAAGATAAAAACCTTATCTTCGGGAGTGATACAAGAAACAGACAACAGCAAATGAAAAAATTCACCTTAATACTCTCCCTCTGCCTGATCTCCTTTGTGGTTCACGCGCAATCCGATCCGAAGACGGACAAGCAGGTAGCTTCGATCCGAGCGGCATATAATAAAGCAACGCAAATGGCGACGCACTCCACAGCGAAGAAAGATAAAGAGAACTGCATGACGCTAACCATGTCTCGCAACATGCCGGACAGCGGAGTGTCGCGACTCACTACGGAGTTTTTCTTCATTCCCGGCACGGATGAGGAGCATCCCCTCAATGAGCTTTATCTCGTCCGCACGTCTTGGAACTACGGAACGGAAAAGTTTTACCGCGAGTTTCTATTCGACCCCAAGAGCGGCGATCTGTTGTTTTCCTATTACAAGGACAACGAGACAGGAGGTGATGCCTCCTCCGAAAGTCTGCCGGCAAGTGTCGAGAGGCGGATCTACTACGCCGGGACAAAAGCCATCCGGTACACCACTATCACGACACCTTTGGATCCTCAGACCCGAAAGCCTCTTCCGAACGGGGCAAAGCAGAAGCAAGAAGGAGCAAAGCCGCTGCCAAAGCTTCTTTGGGATGATGCGGAAATCTCCCGATCGTTCTATGACACCTTCAACAATGTCTCCAATGTCGAATTCTAAACGCCTTATCTCATGAAGAAAACCGCTCTTTTTCTCCTTCTTTTCGCGCTTTCTTTTGCCGTTCATGCTCAGCCCTCTGCCGTCAAGACGCACATTCAAAAGGTTGAAAAGATCCGCAAAGCTCTTGCTGAAACCATTCGACAGTCGAAAGACGAGCCTCATGTCATCAACGTCATGGAGATAAATCTCCGGAGCAGATCTCCCGAAGGAGAGATCATTCAGGAGAAAGTAAAATGTTTTTTCGGGCTTGAATGGGAAAGCACACTCAAGGAAAGAGGGATCGAAACGGCAGGAATTCCGGGATGTAAGTTCATCTACTTTCCTTATCTGATTCGCAGGGAGTGGAGTGTCGAGAATGAAAAATTCACCTATGAATACCTGTTCGACAACTCGGACACGCCTCATCTCATCCACGCTCACTATGCCGTAACCGATCTTGCCACCGGCGCTCCTCATCAGGATGTGCACAACTATTACAATCACGATGGACTTCTGTGGGGAGAGAGCCGCGAGTTTGATCCGGAGACACATCAGGTAGTGCTGACCACCGAGTCCGTATCCATCGACAGCGACCTCACCGGAGCAGCCTTCGAGCTACGTTTCGCCACCCTCTTTGCCGAGACTCTTCAGAAGCTCGCTTGCAATATTCGCTGACATTTCCGGCTGAAGAAACGGACAAATACTGAAGTAAAAAGAGCAGTTTTTCGCTTGACAAAAGTGGGGAACTGCTTTTATAATATGCTCCCGACAGCTTTCCGAGTCCGAAGTTTGAAATATAGAATTGTTCATTATCAATCCAACTTTTCATCAAGCACTTTTCAGGTATTAGTCCGTTGCCTCCAAAATTTTCATTGCTCCCTTTCGGAGCAGTTCTGCGTGCCTGCCAGGCAGAAATAGAAGAAGGGCTGCCTCCCTTCTGATTCGGGAAGCAGCCCTTCGTGTTGATGATATTTTCTTCCGGTCTGTTACATCATTCCGCCCATACCTTGCGGCATTGCCGGCATTGCCGGCTCTTCGGACTTGATGTCGGTAATGACGCACTCGGTTGTGAGGAACATACTGGCGATGGATGCGGCATTTTCAAGAGCAACGCGGGTAACCTTTGTGGGGTCGATGACGCCGGCTTCGTACAGATTGACGAACTGCTCTGTGCGAGCGTTGTAGCCGTAATCGGCTTCGTGTTCTTTCACTTTCTGAACGATGACTGCTCCTTCTTTTCCGGCATTTGCCACGATCTGACGAAGAGGTTCTTCGATGGCACGTCTGATGATCTCTATTCCGGTGTTTTCGTCATCGTTCTCACCCTTGAGACCTTCGAGAGCTTTCGCGGCACGGATGTAAGCGATACCACCTCCGGGCACTGTTCCCTCTTCCACAGCGGCACGGGTTGCGCTCAGAGCATCCTCTACCCGATCTTTCTTCTCCTTCATTTCCACTTCGGAAGGTGCGCCGACGTAAAGGACAGCCACACCGCCGGAAAGTTTGGCAAGACGTTCTTGTAGCTTTTCACGATCGTAGTCGGATGTTGTAGAGTCCATTTGGGCACGTATCTGAGCCACTCTTGTTGCGATGTCTTCTTTGGATCCTGCACCGTTTACGATAGTGGTGTTATCCTTGTCGATCGTAACTTTTTCTGTCGTGCCAAGCATCTCCATGGTTGCGGAGTCGAGCTTGAGACCCTTCTCTTCAGAGATAACGGTACCGCCGGTAAGGATGGCGATGTCTTCCAACATAGCCTTGCGTCTGTCTCCATAACCCGGAGCTTTCACGGCACATATCTTGAGAGAACCGCGGAGACGGTTCACCACAAGGGTTGCCAACGCTTCACTCTCGATGTCTTCGGCAATGATAAGAAGAGGTTTGCCTGTCTGTACCACCTGCTCAAGGATAGGAAGAAACTCCTTGAGAGTGGAGATCTTCTTGTCTGTGATAAGAAGATATGGGCTGTCGAACTCTACGGTCATCTTCTCTGTATTGGTCACGAAGTAGGGAGAGATGTATCCTTTGTCAAACTGCATACCTTCCACCACCTCTACCGTGGTCTCTATTCCTTTCGCCTCTTCCACTGTGATGACGCCCTCTTTCTTTACCTTGCGCATCGCTTCCGCAATGAGAGCACCGATCTTCTCGTCTCCATTGGCAGAGATCTTTGCTACGTGTTCGATCTTAGCCAAGTCGTCGCCGATCTCTTTGGACTGTGAGCGAAGATGCTCCACAACCTTCTCCACAGCTTTATCTATACCGCGCTTGAGATCCATCGGATTGGCTCCGGCAGCAACGTTCTTCAATCCCACCCCGATGATGGCTTGTGCAAGCACGGTAGCTGTCGTTGTTCCGTCTCCGGCATCATCGTTGGTCTTGGAAGCCACCTCTTTCACAAGCTGTGCTCCCATGTTTTCAAACGGATCTTCCAGCTCGATCTCCTTCGCAACAGAGACACCGTCCTTGGTGATGTGCGGTGCACCGAACTTCTTATCCAATATCACGTTGCGTCCCTTGGGACCGAGTGTTACCTTCACTGCATTGGCAAGAGCGTCCACACCTCTCTTTAGCAGGTCTCTTGCTTCTATATCGAATTTAATGTCTTTTGCCATGTCTTTATCTGATTCTGTTTATCTGTTCTTTCATTACTTCTCTACCACTGCAAGTACATCGGACTGCTTCATGATAAGCAGCTTTTCGCCACCGAATTCTATCTCTGTTCCGGCATACTTTCCATACAGTACTTCATCACCCACAGCCAGTACCATCTCTTCGTCCTTAGTGCCTTGGCCTACGGCTTTCACTACTCCTCTCAGAGGTTTTTCCTTTGCACTGTCCGGAATGATAATGCCTGAAACTGTCTTCTCTTCTTGAGCAGAAGGTAGGATCACTACTCTATCTGCAAGCGGTTTAATGTTCATAGATTTTGAATATTATGTTATTTAACTTTTATGTCTATCCTCTTACTTCTCCAAATGTATGCCACCGGCTCAAAGCGGAAACTAACATGACGGTTCTGTCAGTCCCCGTGCCACTCCGGGAACAAAGCACTCCATCACTCTTGCTCCTGCCTTCGAGCGAAGTGTCAATGCATGGCAAGATGCCGGAACAAGTATCGTGCGTCCCATCTTGTATGAGCATTTCTGTCCGTCTGCTTCCAGCTCCACATCTCCCTCCACTACCATGCAGACCGTGAAAGAGTCTCTTTCGGCAAGGGAGATATGTATCTCTTCTCCCCGAAGCTGAACGATAGAGGTGATAAAGTATGGCGACTCCACAACCTGCCTATGCTCGGACAGAGCGGGAGACATATCGTATTGCGTGCGATAGTCTGACGATACCGAATAGTCTATGACATCCTTGGCAAGCTCCGTGTGCAACTCTCTCTCGTTCCCGTCCGCATCTTTCCTTTTGTAGTCGTATATCCTGTAAGTGATGTTGCTGTTCTGCTGTATCTCCGCCACCAGACAGCCGCTGCAGATGGCATGGATACGTCCGGCAGGAAGGAAGAAAAGGTCTCCCTTGTTTACCCGATAGCTTGCCAACGCATCGGCAATGGTACCATCTTCGGATCTTGCCACAAACTCCGTTTCGGAGATCTTCTCTCTGAAGCCGGTCTTTAGCGTAGCATCCGGAGCAGCATCCACCACATACCACATCTCCGTTTTACCAAAAGAGTGGTGCCGCTGCTGGGCTATCTCATCGTTCGGATGCACCTGTATGCTCAGGTCGGCTGCTGCATCTATGTATTTAATAAGGAGGGGGAAGGTATCTCCATACTTTTCGTACACCTGCCTGCCCAGCAGTTCCGATCCGTACTCCGAGATCAGATCCGAGAGCAATCGTCCTTTAAGAGATCCTTCGGCTACTACCGAGATACTTCCCGGAATGAGTGAAATCTCCCAGCTCTCCCCTATCTTCTTCTCCGAAGAGGGCAGTCCCTTGAATGGTTCGAGCCTGTGTCCACCCCAGATAATCTCTTTCAGGATGGGAACGAACGTCAGCGGATAAAGTTTATTATTGTTCATGACTCTCTTTTAGCTTTAGTTTGATACAAAAATGGGGTGCTTCTCCCTCTGCGGAAGAGATCATTACGGCATATCCCTGCCCCGATGGAGCATAGTGCGTGATAAGCTCTGCTCCGTGGGCTGCCTCTGCTATGAAGTGAATATCCACCTCTTGAACCTCTCGGCGGAGCACTTCGTCCACCGGTAGAGTGTTCATTGCCATCGTTACCCAAATGGCACTGTTCACATGGTTGTTGATGTCCAGATCGGAGTATCTCACCTTATGATCAAGCCCCGCAATCTTACTCTCCTCTTCCTCTCGTCCCCATACGCTCCGTGCCGGCACAGGCATCTCCACCCCTTCCGGTGCAGATACCACCACTTCTTTGGTCAGAATATGGGTGAGCGGGATAGCTCTTCTGGACTGCATATCCATAGCCACCCAGTAGCTCGTTGCGGTACAGATGAGCTTCTCTCCCTGATGCACCATGAAGTTACGAGTAGTCTTCACTGCCCCTACATCTGTCACGAATGTAGTTATTTTGAATGAGGCATCATGGTTTAACGGCTGCTCGAAATGTATGGAAAGGCGATGCAATGCCCAAGTATAACCTTGCTCCTGCAACTTCATCACGCCAAATCCGTAGCGATTGGCATGAAGTCCGGCCGTGTGAATAAGTCTGCTCACCAGCTTGCTCAAGGGAAAGCGACCTGCGGCATCCAGATGAAACGTCCAAAGCTGAAACTCCTCTTGTATGACGTAAGGAGCAATTTCGGTAGAAATCATAAGCGATACTGTTTTTTGATTCTGCTCCGACAAATTTACATAGAAAAGATGTTTCTTCATAATAGAGTCTTTCGCCCTTTTTCGGAAGGCTGTTTTTATATATTCCATACCAAAAAAATGCTTGTTTTTTCTTACTCTCTATTTTGATCGGAGGGAGCGTTTTCAGAGCACGACCGAATTGTTAAATTCGGGCTGTTTTATTAACACAAATTCCGATACAAGTTCACTCAAAACGCTAAACGAGCATATTCTTTCGGCTTAACGTGTTTAATTTTTCAATGAACACGTTTACCGATTTCATTAAACACGTTTACCGGATCCCTTGAATCCGACCAAGGAGAGCGTTGATCCGAAATTCGCGATTTCTCATACCGCATTGGCTTCAAGCAGATTAAGGCACATTTCTCCCATTTACCTCTAAAAATCCGCAATGAGATACTCTGCTTCGGAGGGCGAAACCGGGAGACCGTTTTTATATAAAAGCTCCCTGAAAAACCTCTCCCGGAAGAGTGCAGCCGGACAATATCTATTAGACAATAAATAACTATCTTTAGCGATATTATTTCAGATCAACAGAGATGAGCGGTATTATTAAAAGCATTCTGGACACAGACTTGTACAAGTTTACCACAGGGTATGCATACTCCAAGCTGTTTCCACGCGCAAAAGGAGAGTTTCGTTTTGTGGATAGAGACGAAGTGGTCTATCCTAAAGGATTTGATACACTGGTGAGAGAAGAGATACAGAAGATGTCTCTCCTCTGTCTCACTCCCGAAGAGGAGACCTTCCTCTACAAAATGCTCCCTTATCTGCCTCCGACCTACATAGACTTTCTGAAAGGGTACAGATACAATCCGGAAGAGATAGAGGTCTGGATGGATGAGAAGAATCACCTGCATATCGTAGCCAGCGGACTCCTCTACCGCATCACTATGTGGGAAACACCTATACTGGCTCTTGTCTCCGAACTCTATTTCAGAGTAACGGGAGCCACTCCGGACTGGGTTCATATTCGGAACGAGACCCGAAGGAAGGCAGAAGAGATAGCCAAACACGAGATACAGACTTCGATATTCGGCATGAGACGCCGGTTCAGCTCCGAAGTGGAAGACAAGGTAACAAGCATCCTGAAAGAGCATGCCGGCAACTATCTCTTCGGTACATCCAATGTCTACTACGCCATGAAGCACAACCTGCGAGTATCGGGTACGCATCCTCACGAGTGGATACAGTTTCACGGAGCGATATTCGGCTACAAGATGGCAAACTACATGGCTATGGAGCACTGGATAGATGTTTATGATGGAGATTTGGGCACAGTCCTCACAGATACCTATACCACCGATGTCTTCATGCGAAACTTCTCGAAAAAACATGCCATGCTCTTCACCTCCATAAGGCACGACAGTGGCGACCCGTTCGGATTCGTGGAAAAAGCGATCTCCAGATACAAAGAGCTTCGTGTGGATCCGCAGATCAAGTATATCGTATTCTCGGACAGCCTCAACATAGAAAAGGCAAAGAAGATCAAAGCATACTGCTCCGGCAGGATAGGTGCCACGTTCGGTATAGGGACGAACCTGACAAATGATGTCGGGAACGGCATCAAACCGCTCAACATAGTGATGAAGCTGTTCCGCTGCCAGATTACCTCCTCTCAACCATGGTATAACTGTGTCAAGCTTTCTGATGTCGATGGAAAGCACACAGGTGACAAACGCGAGATAGAGCTGGCACAACGCACGCTGCTGATAAGCACGCCTTAAGAGCCTTACAGCTAAAGCAAAACAGCCGATACAGGCACCCTCTCTTTTGTATTACCTAATCAAAAACAGATACTTATGAGTAAAACTTCCTCTTCCGACGATCCGATAAAAGGATTACCGGAAAATGCTTTCAGAGAACTCAAGCCGGGAGAAGAGTACGTCCCGGTAGTGCCGGAACACAAGTCTATTCCGGATGTGACGGTTTGGTCTGTACTCTGGGGTGTGCTTATGGCTGTGATATTCAGTGCAGCCGCTGCCTATCTGGGACTAAAGGTAGGACAGGTGTTTGAAGCCGCAATCCCCATTGCCATCATTGCCGCTGGACTGTCGTCTGCAACCAAGAGAAAAAATTCTCTGCACGAGAATGTCATCATTCAATCTATCGGTTCAGCCTCCGGAGTGGTAGTGGCAGGAGCCATCTTTACGCTGCCTGCCATCTACATCTTGCAAGAGAAGTATCCGGAAATGACCGTGAACTTCTTGCAGATCTTTATCTCTTCCCTGCTTGGAGGAGTATTGGGTATCCTGCTTCTGATACCTTTCCGCAAATATTTTGTCAAGGAGATGCACGGGAAATATCCGTTCCCCGAAGCCACTGCTACCTCTCAAGTGTTGATCTCGGCAGAGAAAGGCGGTGCACAAGCCAAGCCTCTTCTTTTGGCAGGTATTATCGGTGGGCTCTACGACTTCCTTGTCTCCACTCTTGGGCTGTGGCACGAAGAGATATCTTCCCGTATGGTGAGCATGGGTAACGCCATAGCGGACAAAGCCAAGCTGATATTCAATATCAATACAGGGGCTGCGGTGCTCGGTCTTGGGTTTATAATAGGTCTGAAGTACTCCTTTATTATATGTGCCGGCTCGTTCCTGATATGGTACATCATCGTTCCGGCTATGTCTCTGATCTATCCGGACACACTCCTTACGTTTGGAGACCCGAACATAACTGTACCTGTTGGAAGCATGTCGCCCGAAGAGATCTTTAAGATCTATGCCCGGAACATTGGTATAGGGGGTATCGCCACTGCCGGAATCATAGGTATCATAAAGAGTAGAAAGATTATCGTATCTGCCCTTGGACTTGCAGCGAAAGAGATGAAGAGTAAGCCGGAAGCATCCGCCGGTGCTGCAGCGACAGCAGAGAAGAGGATAGATAAGGATATACCGATGAAGATTATTGCATGGGGTACTATTCTGGCTCTTGGTGTTACGGGGATATTCTTCTATCTCGGTGTTGTTCAAAATCTGATGCATGCCGTAGTGGCTCTGCTTTTGGTGGCAGTTATCGCATTCCTGTTCACTACCGTTGCGGCAAATGCAACAGCCATCGTAGGTTCCAATCCGGTATCGGGCATGACCCTTATGACCCTTATCCTGGCTTCTCTTATCTTAGGAGTGGTCGGACTTAAAGGTCCTCACGGCATGGTCTCCGCTCTTATCATCGGAGGTGTAGTGTGTACGGCACTCTCTATGGCGGGCGGATTCATCACCGACCTCAAGGTTGGGTATTGGCTTGGAGTATCTCCAAAGTCGCAAGAGAGTTGGAAATTCTTGGGTACTCTCGTCTCTGCCGCTACGGTAGGAGGGGTTATCATGGTGTTGAACAAGACCTACGGTTTCACTTCCGGTGCTCTTGCAGCTCCTCAAGCCAATGCAATGGCTGCGCTGATAGAACCGATGATGCAAGGAGCTTCGGCAAAGTGGGCGTTATACGGCATCGGAGCCGCTATTGCTCTCGTTCTCAACTTTGCAAAAGTGCCGACACTTCCTTTTGCTTTGGGTATGTTTATTCCGCTCCAACTCAATACTCCTCTGCTTGTAGGCGGTCTTGTGAGCTGGTTTGTAGGTAGCAGAAGCAAAAATAGCGACCTCAACAAGGAGCGTGTAGAGAAAGGAACTCTCATAGCTTCCGGATTCATCGCCGGAGGTGCTCTCATGGGTGTGGTAAGCGCAATACTCAGATACTACGAGGTGAATATCTTCCAAACAGAATGGAATGCCAATCCTTGGTCTCAAGCATTGACCGTACTGATGTACTTTGCCATCATATTCTTCTTCGTGAAGATCTCTCTTAGGGTGAAAAGTAAACACTGATCGATAAATAAGGGCGGATAGATTTTTCTATCCGCCCTTTCTATATAATTATATATGTACATAACCGAAGCAAAACCGGAGCATATCCCCGAAATATTGCGAGTACTGAATGCGGCTCGTATCTTTATGTGTCGGAATGGGAATCCTACTCAATGGGCAGAGGGCTACCCGTCTAAAGCGATGATAGAGGAGGATATCCGTCTGGGAGTAGGGTATGTCATCTTGGAGACAGAGCAGTCGGGGCAGCCCTCCGGATATTTTGTGCTGATGGATGGACCGGATCCGACCTACTCCGAGATATACGATGGGACTTGGTCTTACGATAAACCTTATGGCGTTATTCACCGTCTGGCTTCGGATGGTTCGCTTAGAGGGATTGCCTCTGCCGTTTTTGACTTTGCTGCCTCCCGCTATCTCTATCTCCGCATAGATACACACCGAGACAATGCCGTACTGCAACAGATCTTGAAACAACACCTTTTCGCCTATTGCGGTATCATATATCTGGCAAATGGTTCTCCCCGATTGGCATTCGACAAACTGCTCTCTCCCTAAAAACTACATTCTTCTCATCCGACAAAAGACCTTCTCATGTAATAATACAAAAATATCCCTCTATCTATTGCTTGAATAAAAAATATCCCTTACCTTTGCATCGCAAAAATGGGATAACCATTGGAGAGATGGCAGAGTGGTCGATTGCGGCGGTCTTGAAAACCGTTGAGGTGAGAGCCTCCGGGGGTTCGAATCCCTCTCTCTCCGCAATAAACGCTGAAAATCAGCAAATTATAAAACAAACACCCAATTTTACACCCAAGAATGTAAAGTTGGGTGTTTTTATTTTATTTAAGACGAATCATATTCGCTCGGAAAATAATTTGATAAAAAACAGAACAAACGAAAAAAACAACCAATTCATTTTCCGTAAGATTTCGTATCTTTGCAGTAAATAATAAATCAGGGTCTGTCATGATAATATATAATGTTTAAAAATCGTAGTATGAAAAAAAGTAGAAGAAAACGCCTTGTAATTTTGTGTATAGCTTTAGTTTGTATCATAGTTTTAGTTTTTTTATTGTTCTCTAAATCAACTTCTAATAATAGTACAAATCCACCTTTGACAGATGTTTTGACTGATAGCATTTCTCGGATAGTATCAGCTTGTCCTGGTGAAATTGGAGTGGCAATTATTATTAATAACACAGATACAGTTAAAGTTAATGATAAGAGTGTATATCCTATGATGAGTGTATTTAAGGTTCATCAGGCATTAGCTCTTTGCAATGATTTTGATAACAAAGGGATTTCACTTGATACCTTAGTAAAGATAGATAGGAATAGACTTGATTCAAAGACTTGGAGTCCTATGATGAAAGATTATTCCGAGTTGGTTATATCATTAACCGTGAGAGATTTACTTCGTTATACTATTGCTCAAAGTGATAATAATGCAAGCAATCTGATGTTTAAAGATATGGTCAATGTTGCTCAAACTGACAGTTTTATAGCCACACTTATTCCTCGTTCAAGTTTTCAGATAGCTTATACAGAAGAGGAAATGTCGGCTGACCACGATAGGGCTTACTTTAATTATACATCTCCTCTTGGTGCCGCAATGTTGATGAACCGTTTGTTTACCGAAAGTATTGTCAGTGGTGAGAAGCAAAGTTTCATTAAGAATACATTAAAAGAATGTGTGACAGGTACAGATAGAATAGTCGCTCCGCTTCTTGATAAAGAAAGGGTTTCTATTGCACATAAGACGGGTTCTGGTTATGTCAATGAAAATGGTATTCTTGCAGCTCACAATGATGTTGCCTATATATGCCTGCCTAATAATGTCTGCTATACTTTAGCGATATTTGTTAAGGATTTCAAGGGTAATGAATCACAAGCATCACAATATGTTGCGCATATATCAGAGGTCGTATATTCTTTATTAATACAAAATTCGGCAATTCCTTAAGTTGCGTTTACTTTGAAGCTTCAATGGTAAACATTATATAATTTATACAATATAAAAGCACTTCGTAACTATCAGAGTGCTTTTATATTGTCTTTTTTTTCTATTATAACTTGAATCCTCTACTTTTTCTTGGTTCTTCCGTTGGTTGTCGCAAACCTTGCCGAAGTTTCTCCCATTGCTCTTTGAACCATTCGCTTATCGGTTGCCTGTTTATGGTCAGTACAAGTTTGCTATCATCGGTCGGATTCTTCTCCACCTTGAAGATGTTGTTTTTGATTTCAAACTTTCTTCTATGTTCCTCGGAATAAATCTTGCCATTACATTGGATAGCTTCTTTCCTTGTCAAAAGACAATCTATCATATCTTTGGTAAATCCAATGACAGCGCAGAGTTTTTCCATTCTCAACATTTCTCTAAGCATCGGAAACCACTTGAATGCCTTTTCAAGCAGAGTGTTCAATCGTGATATTTCCCTGTCTTTGGCTTCAAGTTCTTGGTTGTGTATGCTCTGAAGATTGCGTATCTGTTTGCCATGTCGCTCTTGCATTTCCTGCATTTGGATTTTGAGGGTGTCAATACCTTTGTCTCGTTTGGCAATCTCTTGGTGCAAATCTTCATTAGTTCGCTCCAGCTCTTTCATCTTTCCACTTCCGAAAAGAGAACCAACTCCGCTTGCTATGGCGGTGGCTGCATTGGTGGCTGTTTTCTTTAGCTTGTCAGTGCGTATTTCTGATTTCACCTGTTTCAGTTCCTGTTCAGCAAGACCTATCTGTTCTTCTTTGTGCCGTTTTGCAGCATCCATGCGTTGCAGTTCGGCTCTCTGCTTTTCAATGATGAAATCATTTCGTTCCAAATGTTCCTTTCCGGTCTCGGATTTAGATTGCCCACGTTGCATGGAGAGGATGTCAGATGCCAAAGTCTGCATTTCCATCATATCGTCATCATTGAGCTTTTGGCTCTTGCCCGTGTCGTGGTTCATCCAGTCGAATACGATATGGGCATGATAATTCGGCTTAAACCACTTTTCACCGACTTGGAAACTCTCCCTATCCCCGGTTTTGGGTTGTCCACTAAGCCAGTGTCCCTCGTCCTTATGCAGGAAGATTTGGAGCGGTGTAATACCCCAGCGTCTCTGGCACTCCTCACCAAACTTTCGTACATCTGCCAGTGTTGTATCTGGTCTGATGAGCAATACTCCCTCACGGATTGGAGAACATCCAGCCACTTTTATAATCTTTCCATTCTTTCCCTTGCGCTCACGCTCCTTTTCCTGCATCGCTCGTCCGGTCTTTTCCTTGACCATCCGTTTGATGCTGTCATAGTGCGCCTGCAGGTCAGGACTGCCGAAGCCCGGGTTTATCCACTGCTCGTTATTGGAAGTCAGTTCGGGTACAATGTAGATTCTGGACTCGCCGATATTGCGCATGTACTCGGCAGTTCTCCGGTTATGAGCCCCGCTTGATGTCACTCTGCAGGGTTTGATATGTATGCTTGATTTTGTTGCCATATTCTTAAAATTTGATTTGGATTGTTGATGAAATCTTCTGTTGTCCGCTCATAACCGCACAGGGTTCTTAGGGGTGCAACCCATAAGCGGAGATTGCAAAGAGAGGGGCACTCTTTGCTCGGGGTTCTTAGGGGAGAAACGCCCTGAGTGGGTCATTAGGGCAAAGCCCTAATCCCCTCGGGAGAGCCCACAACTACGAAAGCGAAGCGTGTAGTTATAGTGGGCTATAACCGAAAGCCGTTTTTCTTTTTCGGTGGTTGGCTGCGCACCCCTTTTGCAGATTGAACTTGCCTGTTTCTTTCAGTCTGTTTCTGTAAGTATTCGTTCAAGTCCTTGCATCCGCTGTATGTCTGCGAAGCGTCACGGATGTATAAGTCCCTGCCGTATTCCTTATAGATTTGCTGCATGGCTTCCATTCCTGCACGGTCATTGTCAAAGAAACAGTGGATGCGCTCATAGCTTCCCAACGGATAGATTGCTTTGGAAACATTGGCTACTGAGTTCAACACCATATAATCTTGCCTGTCCAGTTCGGGATATTTCGGGCAATTCTCCAATCTCAAAGTAAGAAATGAAAGATAGTCCATAAATCCCTCAAACACATAACATGTTTCCCTCGCTGTTCCCGGCTGTTTGATATGAGAAATCTCTTTCGGTGCGATGCATCCCTTGAAATACTGGTTGCGGATTTCATACCCACCCGACACATTGGGAAAGGCGATGGCGAAATACCGTTTGCCATTATGGGTGAAGTGCGCTTCACTGCATTCTCTTTTCGCCATTGCAATGTTTATTCCCCTTTCCTGCAAATAAGCAAGCAGGGCAGGAGAAGAAAGCGGTACAATCTCCAGTTGTTGAAAACTTGGCTCGGAAGATGATTGCTTGCCAAAAGAAAAAGACACGGGGCGAATACGGGGTGTCTGTTCTTCGATTTTTTGCAAGAGGTAAGGCACATGGTCGGAACAATAAAGTTCCTGTGCCAGTGCGATGATATTCCCACCTTTGCCGAGTGCAAAATCATACCATTGGTTACGTTCTGTATTTACCTTGAACGATGCTTCCGTTTCTTCCCTTAGTGGTGACTTATACCACAGGTTTATGCCCTGTTGTTTGACGGGTGAAAATCCTAAACTGTGCAGATAATCCGCTATTTTGATTTGTTTCGCTGTCTGTATATCCATAAGACGATAGGTTTAATGATAGTTGAATTGGTTTATTTTCTCTTTTCGCCCGTACCTCTTTATGAAGTACGGTCTGTATAATCACTTCACTTTATTTTCGTATATATAGAGTACGGTAATAAAGTGAAGCGGTTTTGCCACATTTCGCAACCACTTCGCTTTATCCCTAATATATAGACCCCCGGAATAAAGTGAAGCGATTGCAAGGTGTGGGCTAATAGTGGAAGTCGGGCATGAACGTGTACTTTCTGCCGTTCTCCTGCACTATCATTCGTTTGTTCCGAAGCATGGTGATGAGCGATACCGCCTTTTTGTGGTTCAACTTTACCCCCACAGACACATAAGTCTTAATTAAGGTGTCCTCCAGTTCCTTGTAGCCATATTCCTCTTTCAGCCCGAAAACTGCTTCCAATGCGATGCGGTGCTGCTGTTCGGTGATATGCCTGTAAGGGTCGAACTTTTCCTCTTCCGGTCTTCCCGGTTTCTTGGTTTCGGGCTTGTAACCCTCCAACAGTTCAGGTATGGCATTGTCATTGATGCGAAATGAAAAAGGCTCGAAGTCCATTGCCCGTATGTGCATGGCTGAAACATTGCTTATATCTCCATTGCTCTTGTCCTTTTCCACAAGAAGGACAGTTTCAGCCTTGTTGTTCAGTTCCGTACCGATATGCCCCCTTGCGTTCTCATCGCCCTTGTTTTGGTGGAGTATCGTGTGGATATGTATCTGCCTGTCGTCCGTCCACTGCATCAGCTTTGATATGATGCGTGTCGATTCACCGGGGCTGTTGATGTCATATACCATGTCACGGATGCCGTCTATGATTACAAGCCCTATGTCAGGCGTATTGTAAATAGCCTGCTCTACAATCCTGATACGCTGTTCGGGCGTGTATTTCCTCAAAGCAAGAAATTCCAGATGCTCATTGTCCCTGTCATCTGGAAGCCCAGCCATCCGTAAAATACGTTTCATGACTTTCAGACAATGATAAGGACTTTGTTCCGTGTCCACATACAGGATTTTCCGTTTCTCTTCGGGTAGTTCCGCCACATATCTTAGCACTGTACCATTCTTCAATGCTGCCGCCACGATAGCCGACACATTGAAAGTCTTTTTGCTTTTGGCTTTGCCGATTGATGCACTGAAATTACCCAGTGTACCAATGACCGAACCTTGCACTTTTAGAATCTCAGGTGCTTTCTCATAGATTTTCGACAGGCTCAGGCGTGAGGCTTGCCAAAGGATTACGGCTTCTTCCGCCGATATTTCTTTTATATCTTTCATATAATCCATAAGTACACCTCCCGTTATTTTCGTCCTCCGGTTTTCTTTCCAGCCAGTTCAAGGGCAAGTTCCGCATCCACGATAATCTTGCGCCCTATTTGCGTAATGGCTTTGTCTATCTTTCCGCTTTTCTTTATACGGTTGGCGGTAGGCAGACTGCACCCGAACAATTTGGCAATGCCAAGTATTCCGTACACATACTTTCTTTCTGTGTCCGTAACGGGCTGTGGCTGCGCTTCCGTTTGGTTGGAAGCGTACTTGCTTAGAAATATGAACTCTTCGCCTGTCATCTGCCAGACGGGTTTTAATAATAACTCTTGAAGATTTGTCATCGTCCAATCTATTTAGTCGTTAAACAATCAGCCCTGCGCACTGGCTGTTATTTCTGTTCTCGAACGATGCAAAATTAGGTATGGCTGTAAGTGGTAAGGATGTGGATAATACAAATGGGATACTGCGCTATCTCATTAAATATCAGACAATAAAAATACCACTCAAAAATTAATTTGAGTGGTAAAAGTGGTAATTTCGTAGAATGTCAGGTTATATCACGAATTATCCGAATATGCTTTCCATTTCCTTTGCGAATTTCTGGTTGCTGTCACTCGGAAAATCGGAAACAGGTTCTTTGTATTTCGACCTGTAATAGCTCTCGTCAATATCCAACAATTTTAATATTTGGCTTCTCCATTCATCCCTGTATTGCTTGGATAGTTTCTCGCTCATCAGGAATATCAGGTAACACACCCGTATCTTTTCCCTTGCCTTGATTTTTAGTTTATTCTTGCAGGGGTACAGGTTTATATTGGCATAGAAATCCGCTATGGTAATGGCTTCGAACTGTTCCCCGACACAGGTTTCATGAATGGGCGAAAGCTGCTTCATGTCAAAATATTCATGTTGTCCCTCCGGGCTATTCTGTACTTCTTCTTGTTCGTTTTGCTTGACTGGTTCATCCTGCTGTTTTTCTTCCCTATCATTAGGAAGGTACTTTTTTAGGACTTCCATAAAAAGAAGACTTAGGCGGTAAACATTGCCGGAAAGGTTTTCTATATATTGAAAAGCCTCTTTCCTGTCTTGCTTTTGCAGTTCATAAAGTTTATCCAATTCTTTCTTTTCCTTGTCGTATTCAGCCTTGCAGCGTTCATATTCCTTTTCTGCCTGTATTTCTTCTTCGTCCGTATGCTCCCGAAAACCAATGAAATCATATCTGTGGTATGCGTCATTCAAAGGCTCGTGCAACTTGGTGGTAATCTCCAACTGGTCTTTAATTGCAGAATTATGCCTGTCTGCGTAGTGAAAACACACACGCTTTATGACGTCATCATTCAGCGGTTTTGTTTCATAAGCCCGTATATTTTTTTCTATTTCGATTTTCAGACTATTGAGAATCAATGTGTATTGTTCTTTCTGCTTGTCAAGTACCAGTTCAAGGATAGCGGCTTCAAAAGCCTTTGTATCATTGTGCTGCCTGTAAAAGTCGGTGATGAATTTCTGCTTGTCAAAAGAAAAAGCATAATTGGTTACCCAATCATTATATATTCTATTGAGTTCTCCATATTGGGAAATCAGTTTGTTTATTTCTCCTGCCATAGACTTCAATTTTGGGGATTATTGTCCTTGTCAAGGAAAGATGCCAGTTCTTCTTCCACCTCTTCCACACTTGGCAAAGCTGATTTCAAGTTTTCGGGTATAGCCTTGCTCAGTTGATAATCGCTGATGCCTATCGGTTGGTCGTAGCCTGTCAATGCGTATTGTGCTACCACCTCATCTTTTCCTTTGCACAGCAACAGCCCGATAGTCTTGTTGTCATTTTTTCCCCTCAGTTTGTCATCCACCACATTGATGTAGAAATTCAGTTGCCCTGCATACTCCGGTTTGAATGGAGTAGCTTTCAGTTCTACAACAATGTATGCGTGTAGCGGAATAGAATATAGAATCAAGTCGGCAAAGAAATCACTGTTACCTATTTGAAAATGCTTCTGCCGGGCGACAAAGGCAAAACCATTGCCCATTTCCAACAAATAACGGGTAACGTGCTTTACCAGCTGCTCTTCTATGTCCCTTTCGTCTGCCTTTTCTTTCGCTCCAGCCAAATCGAAGATGTACGGGTCTTTCAATAGGTAATTGGCAAGGTCGCTTTGTGGTGCTGGAAGTGTGGCTGTGAAATTGTTTACCTTGTTGTTGTTGATTTGTCTGTTATATAGGTTGTTTTCAATTTGCATTTTCAGCACATTGCTACTCCAGCCCATTTCTACAGCCTGTTTCATATACCAATATCCTATGCCTAACGGTAACGAACCGTTAAGTATGACCATTTGGCTTGCCCAGTTTATTTTGGCAACAGGGGATTTCAGGAAAACTTTTTCTATTTCCCTAATCTCCATCCTGTAAATGGCAGAAACTGTTTTCTCCACATCCTGAATTTGCGCAGGAACTTCCTGCGTAATTTCTAAAGATTGACAATCAGCGGATTGTATTTGCGCAGTAAGTTCCTGCGTAAATTGTCCGTTGTTCAGTTTCAATACTTCATCTGTAACATTCTGTATGCTTGGAACAGACAGCCTTGTGTCTGTATCAATGAAACTTCGTAGCACGTTCAACGGATATGACCGTGCAAATTGGCACATATAAGTAAGGTTACGCTCCGAATAACCTTTCTTTTCGGGGTAATTGAACCGGATAGCCTTTGCCAGTTGCTTGATGATTTTGCTTCCCCAGCCTTGCAAGTTCTGATGATACAGGATATAGTTGCCCATTTTCCAGTAATGGAACAGCATTTGCGCATTGGCTGCGGCAATCAGCCGGACTTGCGCCTGTTCTATTTCCGAACCGACGGCATGAACAAATGCGTCAAAGTCCGTTCTTCCTATATGATATTCTCTGTTATTTTCCATTCTAATGTTTATTGTTGTCGCAAATATAATTCAAATAGCTGATAATCTATGAAACTGATTGATACTTTTATAGTTGGTTAAACTTGTTCATGGCATTTGCCTTAATATCATCCGCTATGTCAATATAGGGTTTCATGGCTTTATAGTCACTGTGCCCCGTCCATTTCATCACGACTTGTGCCGGAATACCGAGAGCCAGCGCATTACAGATGAATGTTCTTCTTCCTGCATGGGTGGTTAATAATGCGTATTTCGGGGTGACTTCATCTATACGTTCATTTCCTTTATAATATGTTTCCCGTACAGGCTCGTTGATTTCAGCCAGTTCCCCCAGTTCTTTCAGATAATCATTCATCTTCTGATTGCTGATAACAGGCAGTGCCATGTGGTTTTCAAAATGGACTTCCTTGTATTTTTCGAGTATGGTTTTACTGTGGTCGTTCAGTTCAATTATCAGGCTGTCTGCCGTTTTGACTGTGGTAACTTCGATGTGGTCGGGTTTCACATCGCTTCTTTTCAGATTACGAACATCTGAATATCGCAGGCTTGTGAAGCAACAGAACAGAAAAACATCCCTGACACGTTCCAGATATTGTTTGTCTTTCGGTATCCGATAATCTTTCAGCCTGTTCAATTCGTCCCAAGTCAGGAATATCACCTTTTTAGAGGTGGTTTTCAATTTGGGCTTGAAAGTGTCGTATGCAATATTCTGATGATGCCCTTTCTTGAAGCTCCAGCGCAGAAACCATTTGAGGAATCCCATCTGTTTGCCGATGGTGCTGTTCCTCATATCCTTTTTGTCACGCAGGAAATTTACATACTCGTTCAAGCCGAACTCGTTGAAGTATTCAAAGGTTACATCTTCCTTGAACTCTTTGAGGTGGTTTTTCACTGCTGAGAATTTCTCGTAGGTGGATGCCGTCCAGTTATTCTGATTGCCACACTCCTTTACAAACTCATCGAATACTTCCCAAAAACTTATTTGTGTTTCTTCCTGCTGCTCTTCGCTGGTGTCTTTCATCCGCAGGTTGAACGCATCCTTTAGCTGTTGGGTGGTCGGTATGGTTTCCTGTACCTCAAACTCCTTGAACACGTTTTGAATCTCGGCATAATATTTCAGCAAGTCCGCATTGATTTCGGATGCGCTTTGTTTTAGTTTGTTGGTGCATCCGTTCTTTACCCGTTGTTTGTCGGCATCCCATTTGGCTACGTCAATCCGGTAGCCTGTTGTAAACTCGATGCGTTGGCTTGCGTATATGACACGCATACGGATGGGTACGTTCTCTACGATTGGCACACCGTTCTTTTTCCGGCTTTCCAATGCAAAAATGATGTTACGTTTGATATTCATAATTGGGTGCGTTTGAAATTCTACACCCAAATATACACCCAATATTTGGAATAGCAAAAGATATTCAGAAAGATTTAGATTTACTCTGCGCTTTAGATAGTATATGATTATCAGTGATTTGCAATTTTATGATATTTCTTGAAAGCATAGGTTCGAGAGCCTCTCTCTCCGCTTGAGGTACTCTGAACAAGAGTTCAGAAAACACCAACAAAATCAGTAAGTATCGTAACTTCAATGAGTTACGATACTTTTCTTTTATACCTACACATCTTCTCAGAGTACGTACAGAGGTCGCAAATACTCCCAAAATACTCTCAAATGGCTACAATCTGGCTACACTTTTTCGAGCCGATTGAAAATTGTAGCCAAGAGTACGTAAGGAGTTCGTTTAGAGTACTCATACATTGCTGTTATTCAAAGTATTATGTAGAACTTTGTAGCGTGGTTACAGAGGTTTAGTTTTCACGTTTTGGCTACAATTTATGGTCACCGTGGCTACAATTTTTCTCGCCTTGGCTACAACTCTTAAAAACAGATGTGTATGAAGTCTATTTTTAGAACAGCCTTCTATCTTAGAAGCAACTATGTCAACAAGGATGGCAAGACTCCTGTGATGTTGAGAATTTACCTCAACAACGAGCGTCTATCCCTTGGATCTACGGGCATCGCTGTCGTGAAAACACAGTGGGACTGTGTAAACGAGAAAATAAAGGGACGTACTACCGAAGCCCTCAGTATTAACTTGGAGCTGGACAATATCCGCAATGGCTTGCAAAACATTTATCGTAAACTGGAGGATAGCGACGACTTATGCTTGGAGCGTATCAAAACCGAATTCTTAGGGAAGAAAGTTGACATTGACACGATAATGCAACTTTTCGATAAGCACAACGCAGACATCGCACAGCAAGTCGGACTATCTATCGCTCCTGCCACACTCCAGAAGTATAATGTATGTAAGCGTCGCTTTGCTGAGTTCTTACAGCAGAACTACAAACGCTCCGACCTCAAACTATCAGAATTGACCTTTACGGTCATTCGTGAGTTTAACATCTATCTGCGTACCATTGTTGGGCAAAATCCCAACACGGCGACAAAGACTATGAAAACATTCAAGACGATTGTTATCCTTGGGGGTAAGATGGGTGTTATTCATCATGATCCCTTCCTCAATCATCGCTTCCACTTGGAACCTGTCAATCGAGGTTTCTTGACCGATGAGGAGATTCTCAAAATAGCGAACAAGCAACTCGAACTACAACGTCTCGAACTCGTTCGGGATATTTTTATCTTCTCCTGCTTCACAGGGCTGGCTTATATTGATGTGGCCAACCTCACGCCCGACCACATCGTCACTATAGGCGACAAGCAGTGGATTATGACGCAGCGTCAGAAGACTAGTGTTTCGACCAATGTTCTCCTCCTGGACATACCTAAAAGTATCATCGCCAAATATGGCGACCAAACTTATCGAGAGGGGAAACTCTTCCCGATGCTCTCTAACCAGAAGACCAATGCCTACCTCAAAGAGATTGCCGACATCTGTGGAATCAAGAAGAATCTGACCTTCCACGTCGCAAAGCATAGGAAATTCTATAAATATCAAATAATCAACTGATTATATTGTTTATCAATAAAGGGAGGTAACGATAAGGAAACCAGCGAGCTTCTATACTCTACCTTGTTTTGCCATTTCAAAGAACCACTTTGTTTGTTGCAAAGATAAGAGTATATCGTGAGAAAAAAGAATTTTCTCTGAGTTATTTTCGTAAGGCTGTCCATTGGGGCTGCTTTTTGTTTTCCGGGTATTCTATTCTTATGATAAATGTAGTCTCCGAAAACTGCGTTTTCTGTTTTCGCCCTGCTTCTCTGTCTGCAAATCCTCTACTTATGCCCATATATCATGTCGGGATCGGTTGTTCGTTGTCAACGGCAAAGGTAGTTCCGGGCTTTTACGGACAAAAAAGGTCGAGGCGGCAAGCCGTTTAGACGACAATCTCCACACTTCCATTTCATTGCAGGTAGTATTCTCGCCGTAAAACCTTGTTTGTCCTAAGCCCTACCTTTTTACGCCACTGAAACGAAAACGACCGACCCGACGGAAAGACGCAAAAAAAGGTCGGATATGCGAGAAGCAGGTAAAAAGAAAATGGAAACTCAACTCCCTCTCCTCTGGAATCCGCATAAAATCAGACAAGATGATTTATTCTGAAGTAAGGATGGAACAGGTAACCGTTCAAGAAGAACAGACGGAGCAAAGAAACCCCGATGAGAAACACCTCGTTACTTTTGACAGTGAGTTGAGACGGCTCAAAAGTAACAAGAAGCCATTATCAAATACTCATATTCCTTTTAATCACTAAAAGGAAGTCTTTGGTAAAATTCCAACCAATGCCCGTCGGGGTCTTCAAAGGTCAGCAACTTGCCGTAAGGCTCTGTTCTTATTTCTCCGATTGTCTTTACTCCTCTATTCTTTAATTCTTCATATACAAGTTCTATGTCGTCAGTTTCAAACATCAGTCTTGTTTTGCTTGCAACTACATCACCTTTGTGTGCAGGTCTTTTCAAGATAGCGAATGAAGTTTCACCTAAATCAAACTCTATCCAATCTCCATCTGTTAGCTTAACCTCAAAGCCCATGTCCTGATAAAATTGCTTTGACTTTTGCAAATCACTTACATAAATCCAACAGGCGTATATCTTTCTCGGTTTCATTCTTTTGATATTATTGATGTTTGATTTTGAGCAGACCGAAAAACGGGGTTATTTCTTGAACCTCCACAAGTTTCAAACGGACTTTCTGCAATGTCGTTTTCAAATCTTCGATAGAGTGGAACCAATATTCAGGAGGCGTATTCTCTTTCATGTCCTGCCAAGTATAGATATGTCCCTCTTGCAGATATGGTTTGATATGATTTTCATACACTTCTTTCGGGGTGGTATGTTCCAACAGATAGCGATAGACTTCATTAAACTTTTCGGGAGATGCGTCCGGATTGAACAAGATAATTTCATCTGCCATTATCATTTCGCCATCTGCTTTCAGCACCTGCTTCACGGCTTCAAACAGTCTTTCCTGCTCATTCCATTCCACTTGATGCAGAACGAGCGAGGAAATGATTAAATCCACGCTTTCTGCCGACAGTTCCAAGTTTTGAATGCTACCACACTGAAACGAAACATTATCATAGTGCTTATAAGTATCCTTTGCCTGTGCAATATTCTCTTGGCTCGTATCTATTCCGAGAGCGGATAGAAAATGAGGAACGAATGGTTGCAGGGATTTTCCCCAGCCACACCCCAAATCCAACAATCTATCTCCATTCTTGACACTTGCAAACTCAAACATCTGTTCACTCAATGCTTGTGTGGACTCAAACGTGTCTCTTCCGTCAGGACTAATCGTTCTGCTGATATGTACGGATAAATTCTTTTCTCAACTCTTTTCCATACGCAATTATCTATTATCTCACAAATCCGTTTTTATAGAAATCATACCATGAAGCAATGTTTTCGGGAGTATTAGCTTCCAATAATAGAAGCATCTCACGAGTGAATTCTAAATGTCCTACACCTTTTGCCGTAACGATGTTCTTATCACTGATGGCTTGTGCTTCCACATAATTCTCTGCGTTAATGTAACTAGTACCGCCCCATTTTTTGAGTTGGTCAAGACCGTTGCCTGTATGTTTTACTTTGTTCAGAAAACCATGCGAACATAGGAACGAAGCTCCATTGCATATCGCTCCGACGATTTTACCTTTATCCAAAGCTTCTTGTACCAAAGGGACGACAAGTTTTGCTTCGGGTGTGTCCCAACAATTGCCACCGATAAGCACTAAGGCTGCATAATCTTTCGGCATATTCTCAAAAGAATAATCGGGTAAGGTCTTAAAACCACCGATAGAACGGACAGCGTCCAAGGTCGGAGCAACGGTATGCACTTCGTATTTTATTTCGCCACCCGGTATCACGCCGACATGAAGAGCCGTGGAGAGAAATGCCCCTTCCCAATCTGTGTATTCATTCAATATGATAAATAAAACTTTCTGTTTCATCATCAGTTCATTTATTTTGTTTTCTATCTGCCGTTACTTTCGCCACGGTTTGCCATTCGTTATTCTCATTCATCCGTTCTTTTCTCCACAAAAAAGAAGAAGTCGTAATATCGGAGAATACATACCTCATTTTTTCTGTCGTATTTTCGGTTAGGATAATTTCTTCGCCGACCTTTCGGGCTGTCAATTGGATAGCCTCTCCCATACAACCGTAGAATATATCCCAAGCCATAGTCTTAGGGTTGAAAATGCGAAGCGTCGTTCCATATTCTGCATCGGGTTGTTTGTTTCGTAGGCGTTCCTCACGAGAGGGAACGATAAAGAGGTCTTGTACTGCCATACCATCCAAAACTCGGGAGAATATCCACTCACCCTTTACTCGTCTCGGTTCGGCTTCTTCCAAATGGTCGTTCCAAATAATGTCCCATTCGCCTATCAGACCTCCGAAGAAATCATATTCTTCGGGGATTCGTCCATTCCTTGCATTACTACACAATGCTGTTATAAATTCATTCATATCATTTTTATTTCTTGTTCTTCGGAAGTTTTTGCGAAGCTTGTTCTATTTTCTTCTCATCTCGAGTAACCTTGCGTTCCAACTTCTTTATATCTTCTGCAGCAGGCAATTCTTCTGGTTTGATACCACGGTTTCCCAACATGGCACGCACACTTTGATTGTTTTGAATATGCTCTCGAGTGATGGACGGTTCTCCGTAAAGGTCTTTGTTTTCTACATTGTAATTGGTCATTTCCGTGGCGAGATTTTTAGCAGCAATGGTAAGAGTGGGCAGAAAGTCTGCCAGCGGTCTATTGGATTTCACGCCCAACCGTTTTTTCATATCTTCCGTAGTGTGCCCCCCGAAAAGAGCCGTGTCACCTTTGGAGCGTATTCGTCCAAAACCTTTATCGTCCACACCGCGTTCATATATATTTTGCGACAATTGTTTTTCTGCTGCTCTCAATTTGTCCCGTGTTTCCAAGCGAGAAAGCAAGTTTAGTCGCTCTTCTATCAGCTCAGCCTTCCGTGTTTGAACAGCAAAATAACTTTGGGCAAAGGCAATCTCTTCTTTCTTTGGATCTCCGTTTTGAGCAATGAGATAACAAGCGTAACGAGTAAGCATAAAATCAGAAACTTCACGCTTGGCACCACTACCCAAATCTACCATTTTCGTGACTTCACGAAAATGGTCATCTACATTGATGTCCTGTGACTTGCACGAGGCGACTGCCCGATGTATGGCAACGAGAAAATTCTCCCAGCGAGCATAGCCCAATATCGTTTGCAGTTCTCGTGCAAACCAAACCTCGATTTGATCTTTGGCATCATCACTTTCTATATGCCGAACAATGCCGTCAAAAGTTGATTTATATTGTAATATACTATTCTTATCCATTGTTTTTATTTTCTTGTGAATCCTTCAATTGTATGGGGGTTGATAACAAAAAAATAACATCAGCAAACCTCTAAATACAATATGATTTTTATATTAGAACTTGGATTGTTTGCGAAGTCCAATTACTGCATTTGCAATATCTTGTTTAGCACACTTATTACTCCATTCTTTCCAAAATTTTATAGTTGCACTGTCAGGCTTAATTATTGGTTCTGAGATTAAAATCCTTGTCGGTAACAAAGAAGCATCTCCTACTACCAATGCTTCTCCAATATCTAAGATTGGAAGAACTTCTGTTAGACCGGCAAGATTATCGGGTAAAAGTCTTTTAATTACGGTTTGATCTTCTGCATTAGAAAGCCGTAATGAGATAAAGTTATTGCATTGACTTAAAACTGTTCTATTAACCTCTGCTGGTCTTTGACTTATTACTACTAGACTAACGCCATATTTTCTTCCTTCTTTTGCAATTCTTTCAAAACTTTTCAAACTTAATTCAGAAACAGCATCTTGACTGGTTCTTTCAGGAATATATAAATGAGCTTCATCACAAAGCAGACAAATTGGATGTTGATTTTCTTTTGTTGTCCATTGTTGAACGGTGAAAATAATTCTTGCAACCAATCCAATTACTAATGGCAAAACATCTGATGGAACCTCCGAGAAATCAATAATTTTAACGCCTGCTTTTTTACCATTAAGTTCTGAACCATGCATTAAAGCACTACAAAGATCATTTAACCAATTTAACTGTAATTCATCATCTGAAACTTGGAAAAGAAACCCAATACGTTTATCGTCTTTTTTTGCTTCAAGTCGTTGAATAAATCTTGTCAACTTTCCAAAGAATGGACCTTGCTTTTCTTTTCCTGCAGCTCCAGGAACCATTCCTTCGTCAAGGCGTTTTAATTCTTGAAGCACCTTTTCTAATTTATAAGGGATAGGGCTATCAATAGTAATACTATCTTTGAAAACAGTATCTTTCACTTCATCAAGATATTTTTGTTTTTCTGTAAATACGGTTTTAGAAAATAGCATTGCTTGATTGGGGGCATTGCTATCACTACGGTCAAGCAACATTGCTAACATCTCTTCGTAAGTCAATAACCAATAAGGCAACATCAAAATGCCGTTTGTAAGATTACCTTTTTTCCCTAAATCAGAAGGATTGGCAATTCTGAAATGCTGTATTCCGTCCGCCTTAAAATTCTCTCCACTATATTCTCCGTGTATGTCAAACAAGATAGAATTTGCCATTGGTAATTTAGCAATCTGTTCAATAATTTTGGCAACACACCACGATTTCCCCGAACCAGTACTTCCTACAATAACTGCGTGCCGTTGGAATAGTTTATCTCCATCCAAAAATGCTTCTGCATTTTCATCTATAGAATATTTCCCAATAGAAAGAGGTATTTGATATTTCTCTTTCGTGGAAATAGTTTGCATAAACCTTGTAATGTTTTCTCCGTCTATAGGGAAGCATTTGGCCTCTATTTCTGGAACAGTATCAAGCGTTCTTTTAAACACATTCTCTTTTTCTCCGTGCTTATTTAACAATGTCCCAATTAAGTTCACTTTCAGAATATTTTCGGACAAAAGAAAATTATTCAATCCTAAATCTTCACCTACTAGTTGCTCATCATCAGTAGCCTTACGAGTTATACGATTTATAATTCCAATTAAATATTGTCCAGCTTTTGAGCTTTTGATTGCAACCAAATGATTAACCTGTAACTTTCTTAACTTATCAAGTTCTTCAACTTTTACGATAAGCGTTGCTGTGTCAACGCTAAAAACAGTTCCGATAGAAGCATTATCTTCAAAATCAAAAATTGCCATATTTCCTATTTTATTAGTTTGATATATTCTGAAAGTTGCCAATAGCTAACGCCTTCAATTGTATGTTCTCCCTGATTTGAAGAATATATTTTTGTGTGGTTGCCACGGCTTTCTTCCATAAGTATGTAATTCTTACAATCTCCATCAATTATTGCCTCTTTTGTTTTTGGGGTTAATTCTTTTGTGATTACAATTATTGGTTTTGATTTTATCTGTTGAATGAGTTTTGGTTGAACATGTTCATCATTGAACCCGTAACCAATACACAGAAATCCATTTGCGTTTTGAATTTCTGTATCTGCCTGTGTAAAAATAGTTCTATATGGTTCTTTATGTGTTTCAGCATACTTGCTAAGTCCGGGAGTTACAATCAATGGCTTATAGCCTTGTGGAATATTTTTACATAGTGGCAAATGAATGTTTTCTTTATTCGGTGTTTCAAACCAGTCTAATGATCCATGGACCTTCCATATATTAACCTGTCCTCTATATCCTTTTATATTTGCCAAGGCATTCGTATGAATGCTGTCTGAAAAATGTCCAATATAGTTGTGAGCATATCCTGTACAGATAAAAGCGTTTGCAATACTTGCACTATATTCTGCAATACGATCATAATTGGTAGTAACTATGGAAAGTTTTCTATTAGTCGTTGAAAGCAAATGTTTCATTAATATTGCCAATGGCACTCCCTCTCCATTCAAAACAAATTGTTTGTATGCTTTTAGGTCAGTTTCAGAGATTCGTTCCCAAGTTGCTTTAAGTACAGATTTTAGAACGGTATCGTTGAGTTGTATTTCTAACAATGTTTTCTCTAAATCCTTTGTTTCTTCAAGACTTCTTTTAAACGCCTCAAATTGTTTTCTATCTGGATCCTCTTCAAAGTCTAATGTGTGTTTCAAGTGTTCGCCAAGTGTCCACATTGAAGGCAATCCAAACGAAACAGAAGCACCACTACCTAATACGAGCAATGGGACTTTATTAGACCAATCCTGAAGTTGTTTTAACAATGCATCAAAATCCATATAGCTTTCTTTGATTTATGTTCTTGTGTATAATCTCAGATAATAACCACTCCATATATTCTTTCAAAATTTTCTTATAGAAGAAAGAATTACTTTACCGTAAAGGGATAGAGTTGTTCACTTACACGTTGTTCCGACTTCTTCCATCCCAAACCCTCATAGAAAGCCAATGCCTTTGGAAAAGCTTTTACTCCCAATGTGATTAAAGTAAATTTCTGTCTCAGAATTTGTATATTATAGAGTTTGCCACAAAGTTACTCATTCACAATGAGAAAGGCGAATAAAACAGCAAGAAAATGCCTCTTGCGGAGCATAAAAATGGCGCAAGAGGTGTATTTGGGCATCAGAGTACATAGATCAGGGCAAACTCCACATTTCATCGTTTGACAAGTCCTCTGAGGACTTTGCCCTTGTATCGGCAGAAAGAGAGAAATTCACGGTAGAAATTCCTGTCTCCCGATTCTGTCTTCCGCAGCAATCTACTCTTGGGATGCTTGCCGTATCCGAGCAACCTGCCCGTCCCGACATTGTAGGAAAGGACGGCAAGCAGAAGAACAGTTCCATTTAAAACAGCTGAAGATAGGAATTTACAACAGTTTCCTAAATTTCATTTCAGCCAATCTGTTGATTTCATCTTTGTAGGTCTCAAGATGATGCAGGATGATGTTCTCCACATAGATGCCGATAGTCATATCTCTATTCCTCATAGACATGACTATCTCCGCCAATGTATCCTGTAACTCTTTGGCAATATAGATGGTCTTGCGATTTTTCAAAGTGTTGCAACAGATGAAAAGCGATTCATAATCGCCTTTGTCAGCCTTTCGCCTTTCTCTTCTTGAAACTCTTGAAAAATTCTTTGATATTGGCTCGTCATTTGGACGTTCTGGTTCGACACCCTGCTCTTCTGATTGAGAGCGTTTTATCTCACTCTCTTTTCTTTTCATGGGAATACCCTGTGAAATAAGTTCTCGGATGGCAACGGGATCTACCTTGCCGTTTTGGTTCTCTGTCATACTTTCTTGATTTTTATTATTACACAATTCATTGTTCATTTCGTTGCCGGTATATTTACCGATGAAGATGAATATATCCGCTATCGAAGATATGCCCAATAATCGGCTTGTATCAGCAGGGCTACAACCTTTCGTTTATACCCTTTCTGTGGAGATTTTCATTATTGTCCATCAATACAATCGTTCGATTGTATCTGCTTTCGCACATTTCTACGTTCGAGTGAAAGAATCAAGGATATGTTCTTTGACATACACCCTCGCCTATATCGCTCATCGAAACGTGATGTTATCGAAGACACATACCCTCACCGACATATTCGACAGTGCAAATATATGACCCGGTGATGCCGTAATCTGCGTGATTTCCTTTAGTGCGTACTTGTGACCTCAATTTAGTTAGTTGTGGCTTCGTTCTATCTAATGGCTTTGGATAATACAAGAGGTAGTAACTTTTCAGCAAGCGATAAGCCGGTATTTCATGGCTTTGAAAACATACCTTTCGAGAAGATAAAGCACCGCCTTTCGAGGCGGATTTATTTGCGTCGGAGCAAATAGCAAGGTATGTTTTATGCAGCACGACTTCGTTTTTGCAGCATAAAACCCTTACTCTTGCAGAGGGCAGAAAAACTCCGAAGTCGTTTTTCTTGAAAGTGAGAATGCAATGCCTCAAATGCCGGTGATGTCGTGAAACACTAAAATCCAAAGTAAGAAATGAAAATGAAGAACATTCGGAGCGCACGCTCCAAAGAGAAGACAGAAAAGCGTGTTTCGGTCAATTTCACGCCGACAGAATACGCCCATTTCCTCACGATGAAAGAGGAAAGTGGTGTGCAGAGTCTATCACTTTTTATCAAGGCAAGGGTCTTTAATGAGACCTTTCGAGTGATAAAAGTGGATCGTTCGTTGCTTGATTACTACCAGAAACTGACGACTTTGTATGGACAATTTCGCAGTGTCGGGGTGAATTATAACCAGACTGTAGTCGCTTTGAAATGCAATTTTACTGAGAAGAAAGCCTTTGCGATGCTCACCAAGTTGGAGAAACTGACACTCGAATTGGCTATTATTGGAGGGAAAATCGTACAACTTACTCGTGAATTTCAAGAGAAATGGCAACATCGGCAATAGACATATTATATCATATTGCTCCTTGCATGGATATGAAAATCAGGCTCCCTCAAAAAAAAGGGATGCCTGATTAACCTTGTGAGTACGATTACCGCTTCTTGAACTTGCCGCCTTTCAGGTCGCTCTCCATCATACGTCTGTTGAGCTTCTCTCGGAGTTCATCAAGGAAATAGGTGCGACTGTCATCCTTGCGGTGTTTCATGTTCATATAGACGTTGTAGCAGTTCTTGATTTCTACACCCAAGATTTCAGAAAAGGCATCTGCCAATTCTTCTATACCAATTTCACCATCGTTAATACAGCCATAGGTATCGAGTGCATAGAGTAGTTCGACCAAGTCTGTTGCCCTGCCTGTCCAACGGAGTTTCTTCGCAGGTCTGACTGGCAAAGCAGGAAGAAGCCCCTGCATTCGCATCCTCAACAATAGCAACTCTGTGTCAATAACACAGAGCAGTTCCGATACATTTTTTCCCCATTTCGGTTGTTATACCTATTTTTTCAACCATACCTCTTAAATGGAATCGAGTAAAGTTCAATGTACGAAACAATGAAACAAGATTTTCTTCACTATTCCCCAACTTTATGATTTCTCTGATAAGGTCATCGGTTGCTTCCGTACTTTTATTAGAGAATAGCATCTCAAAAGATGCGTTTTTAATAAGTCTTTTCATATTGCCTGATGTTTTGCAGGCAAAGTTCGGAAGATTGCTTAGGGTAAAATAACCCTTAAACGGCAAGTAATATCCCTATTGCGTCAAACCTACAAAGAGTCGAGATATTGCTTGGGTTTTATTCTGTGATATTTTCGGAAAGCCTCTGTGAAGTGGCTGAGATTGGCATATCCGACTTTATAGCCTACTTCGGAAACAGAGTAAAGACGAGTGGAAAGCAAACGTTTTGCCCATTCCATCTTTTCGGATAAGGCATACTCGGCGATGGCTTTTCCTATAACCTGCTTGAAACACTTTTGTAGTTTGGAGCTGCTCATTGCCGCTTCACGTGCCAGTTCGAGAATGCTCGGTACATTGTTCAAACTTTGTAATATCTGACGACGGACACGGAACACTGCCTCCACATCGTTCAAATTCAAGTTGGAAAGAGATTTTACCTCCGAACGCTTTTCGAGTTTTTCAAGGAACATTGTCAGCAATTCTATTGCCTTCCCGTGTAGATGGAGGGGAGAGAAAGGCGCATCGCTTTTGGTTATCGCCTTGATACCGTCCAATACTTGTTGCATCGCAGGTGTGATAGTCTCGAAGAGATAAAAAGACTTGTCCGACCGGAGCAACCGACCGATGTAGGTTTCGTGAGCCGTATCCATTTGCTCTATCCAATCCTTGTTGAAGGTCAATGTGATGTTTTCATACTGTCGTTTGGGAGCGAAGGTCCATTCCGTAGGGATATTGCTCGAAGGCATAAAGATACCATCGAGTGTATCTACCCCGACCGTTTTCGTGCTTGTCCCAATAATCTGCTCGTGTTTATGCTCATTGATGTAGAACATCACGGGAATCCATTTCGAGTTTTCCACCGAGCGACGCACCATTGTCATCGGTTCGTATGCCATGAAACTGATGTAGGTCAATGTGAGCCACGGCAACGGGTAGTATTGCTTGAAAAAGCCGCTGCCCACTGATGGCGGAACGGTAAAACCATCGTTCGTTACCGATGTGCCGAATTGCTCGGCAACCATCTCCATCCAATCTTCTGGCTTATTGATTGCACAAAATTCTATGGTCATATCATTATACCTTTCTGCAAATTTACAAATAAGCAAGGATAAAAAAGAGGATTTTCTTATATTTTTATCCTTGTTGAATCACATGCTCTATAAAAAACAAGAGTATTCCTTTTTGAGGGAATACTCTTGCGATAGGGATTTACTCAAATGCGACTAAACTTGAAGGTACTCCCACGGCAGTAACAACGGGAGTTTGAGAGCATTCACCCGTCTTGGTATTGTAGGTATAGTAGCCCGTTCCGTTATTGCACGTCATACCAAAGACGATGAAATCTTTGTAGCGGGTTATGGCAAAAGAGCCATTGCTGTCGGTCATCGGCAAATCGAGTTTTTCGATGGTTTTGTTCCAAATGTCGATTTTCACGGGTTGGAAGTCTTTCTTGAGTATTCCAAATTCCGTATCCGTTACTTTCAAGCAACTATATACAATGCCATTGCCCGCATAGTAAGACTTAATCATATACTGCCCCGTTTTGCCAATCCCTTTTATAGTTGTCTTCGACAGGTTGAACAGGTAGTCGGCGTCCCATTGGTCGCTTCCTTTGCGGATACGCAGGAAACCTTCCTTATTGGCAACGTTGAAGTTGTTGCCCGTACTGTAAAAGTAGATGTCGCCCCGCTCGTCCATAAAGGCATCGGAGTGACGGAACAATCCGACAACACTTGTGCGACTGTCCTTGATGACTTCGGTCTTTTTCGTTTTAAGGTCAATAACAGCCACCTCTGCACCCGTCCCCGGTACGGAGGTGTGGGGCGAATTGAGCTGGTTGAGGGCTACATACATCTTTCCGTCTCGAATGACGTTGCAACCGGGGTCGGGATTATTGTCCTGAACAGCATAAGGCGAGAGGTCGATTTCATCCTCTTTTTGCAACGTAGCGGTATTGATTAGCGCAATCTTGCCTCTTCCGTGCAAAGCGACGTATGCCCGCTGCTCGTCGATAAAATTGATTTCTCCGGGTTGCGCCATCTGTTCAAAGGTCATCGTACCTGCTTTTAGAAGTTCGCCGTGCGCCCCTCTTGTAAACTTGTGTACCTTATCTCCGAATTTCCCTTCGGGCACAAGTACCGTGTTTCCTTTTGCGAAGAGATAACACCCAAAGCCAAATTCGAATGCTTTCTTGTTGTCGGTAGCTTGAGGTGTCAAATCACCGAACGTGCCGACGTAAGCACTTTTGTCCACATAATGCACAAAGGCAAAATGCTGTTGCACCTCGTTGGGCGTTGGTTTGGGGTCATCATTTTTGTCGCAGGACGTCAGCCCTATGGAGCCGACCAGCATAGCAGAAAGGGCTATGTTCTTCAATGTTGTTGTTCTCATTTTTATTTATGTTTAGAATTATAAAACACCTTTCGAGAAGACGTATCTGAATTTCAGATGGAATGTCCGTCCTGCCAACGGTTGGCGGAACTGGTCCCAAACTTCTTTATTCATCAGATTGTGGCATTCCAAAGCGATGGAATATTTGTTCTTGTAGGTCAATAGCAGACCAATATCATTGACGAAACTGCGAGGGATACGCCGTTTCTGCAATTCGGTAAGTTCCCAAAAATAGAAGAACTCTTCCGTGAATTTCCCGTCCCAGAATGCCTTAACATACCAGTTCTTGAACAATCGGTCGCTGTGATATTCCGCTCCGAAATTGGCAAACAGGTAGGGAATATTCGGCAGTCGCAATCCTTTTGTTGGATTGGGGGCTTGGGTGCCGGGCAAATAGTCCAAAACATCGCGTACGTCCTGATAAGTCAGGTTCCCGTAGGCATAGACTGTCGGCGATATATCCAGTTTCAATTCAGTCTCTATACCTTTGATATGTACCTTTTCAGCATTCACATATCCAGCTGCCATATGTTGTTTCATCAGTTTTATCATATCGCTCACCTGCATATAAAAGCCATTCACTTCAAATTGCAATCGCGACAGTCCGAGTATGTCATTTTTATCTATCAAGAAGCCCAGATTGAAGTTGTGGCTTTTTTCCGGTTTCAGTCCGGCAGCAGGAAAGGTAATGATACCATCGCCGAACAACTCTTGCGAATTGGGGAGGCGTATTGCCCGTTGATAAGATGCCTTCAGATGAAAGCCTCTGAACGGTTCGTACTTCATTGCCTCTATCCAGCCGATTTGCGATGTCGTATTGCTCTTTTTCTTCGGAGCCTCGATCATCTCGTATGAAGTCAAATCCTCTATCTCGGAATGGAGATGGAAATACTTTGCAGAGAACATATTCGTCAGTTTCCTGCCGAAGAGTTTCGCTTCCCAAGTCAAGCCCGAGACGACGCTGGTCTTTTTGCTGGGAAATCCTCCGATAATAAACCCTGCGTGCTGACTTGCAATGTCATCGCTTGGTTGTCTTTGGGCATAGTTAATAAGCGTGTTCAGGTTCAAACTGTGATTGGTGGACAATTTGTAATCAAGGTTGATACGTTCGTTGATTTCCAAACCTTTGTCGTTTGAGTTGTGAGGGACGTCTCCCGTTTCTCCCTGTTCGTTCGGGCTCGGATATATATTTCCCTCAAAATCATGATTAACTCGTGCCGTATCCACAAAATTGTTCGTCGTATGCGAGAGGGAGAAATGCGACTCGAAGTTAAGTCGATTGTTCAGTATTCCGCTTTTTATCAGTTTGTTTTCGAGCATAAACATCCCGGATTTGTTTTCAGCGTGCTGGATATTCTTCAATACTCCTTGTATCTCATTGAAACGGTTGTAATACCCGAACTCGGTACTAATCTCATCGAACCAAAGTTTTGTAAAAGCGACTTTCCCTTTCAACATATACGAACGAAAACGGTCGTGGTCACGCTTTACCAACAGGTTCTCTCTTTCGGGGACTCTAAATGAGTAATCATTCTTTGCAGAAGTATAATACCCTCCCGCACCGAGCAAAATACCGCTCTTGGGAAAGTTCTTGCGAGAGAAGACACTTCCCTTGTGTGTCTGGTAAGAACCGAGTTCGTACGAAGCATCCAAATAGTCCGTACTGAACTCCTTCGTGACGATATTGACTGCACCACCCAAGCCATCGCAACCGAAACGTGCAGGGATAATGCTTTTATAGACCTCTATCCGTTCGATAATGTCTATCGGAATTTCATCAAGCGAAAAGGCTCCGTCCGAAGTATTCATCGGAATACCATCCCAAAGGATTTGAATGCGGTTTCCCTCCAAACCGTGAACAATAATCCTCGAACTGCTTCCCAATCCACCTGTCTGCCCGACCTTCAAACCAATGGTTTTGTTCAAGATGGTTTCTAAAGAAACAGAGCGACCTTGCAATTCCTTAGCGTTTATTACTGAAACCGCTTCGGGCGACTCTCTAATAACCTGTGCTTTTGTTTTTCCGAAGACTACCACATTTGCCAATTCTGTCGATTCCGGACGTAACTTCAGGGAATGACGCTTCACATTTGTCGTAATCGTGTCGGTAATTGTCTGGTAACCTACGTAACTTACCCTTAGTACAAGTTTTTGATGGGCAGGCGTATTTAGTTTCGACACTCCTTTTCTGTTGGTGGTTGTACCGTTCTTGTACGAAAGGTCGTTCAGACCTTTCCATTGCACCGTGGCAAATTCTATACTGTTACCATTCTCTGCATCAATAACTTTTATTTCGATGGAATGCTGTTGTGCAAACATCGGATAAGCCCACAGCAATAGGATGCTGATGATGAGCATTCTTTTGTATAAATGAACTATTGAGTTGATTGACATATCTTATCTGTTTATAAAAACTCGTACAAAATTACCCACCTATAAAACAGATAAATAACCCTACTATCCACACTTATACCCCTATTGAGTTTTATATGTGTCAAGTTATCGTTTTCGGGCAGTGTAATGCTCATTCGGGTTATTTTACCCCTGTGCGTCTCCGTACTTTTGCATCTTAGAAAATCAAAACGATACAGATATATGGATAAACAAAAAATCAAGCCTCTCGATGAGGAACGGGAGAGTCGCAGCCTGCTCTCCAATGCGGTGGTCATACTGCATCTTGTTTTCGGCACACTGCCCCTATTGCTCGTGGTGTGGGCGGTGGATAGGCTGATGAGCGGAACGCTCTCTTCTACAATGATTTGGGGCATCGGAGCGGCAATGCTGCTGTTTGCGCTGTTTCGCGGTGTGTTTTACGGAACCTCGATTTGGCGGGCGCACCGCTCGGCTTACAATGCCCTTACACGATTGAGGTTGCGTATCATAAGTCATTTGCAACGCTTGCCACTCGGATTTTTTCAGGAACGTAAGGTGGGCGACTTGGTGAACATCATTAACCACGACGTGGAGCAAATCGAGATTTATCTGGCACACGGACTGCCCGAAATCCTATCGGCAACGCTTTTCCCCACCTTGCTATGGGGAATTGTTATGGTATTGGATTGGCGGCTGGGGCTGGCACTCATATCGCTGCTACCCTTGGCGTTTCTCTTGCAAATGGCTGTCAAAACGCTTTGGGGCAAGAGCTTCCAACACTTTATGGAAAGTACGCAGAAGATGTCGGAAGACCTCCTGGAATACGTGGCTACAATACCGGTTATCAAAGCATTTAGCCACGAAGAGACCCGAACAGAGCGAGTTCTCGGTGGTATGCGCGATTATATCCGTTGGGTGAAACGGAGTATGTTCAGCGTTACCGTACCGATGACGCTTATCACGATGTTCTTGGAGGGCGGTATCGTGGTAATGACCCTTGTCGGGCTATGGCTGATGAGTTCGGGCGAACTCACCGTGGCACGTTTTATTCTTGCCCTAATATTGGGCGGGCTGTTCTCGTCCACCTTTGCCAAACTGGCTACGTTCCAGCATTTCAAGATTGTCTATGGTCAGTCGTTGGCGAGGGTTCAGTCAATTACCGAAATACCTGCAAAGGATACGGCAGACAGGGATATGGATGCTATGCAGACCGATGTCAGTTTCGAGCACGTTACATTCGCCTACCCGAATAAGAAAGACAGTGCATTATCCGATGTCAGTTTGCAATTCCCCAAGGGCAGCCATACGGCTATTGTGGGAGAATCGGGGTCAGGCAAAAGCACACTGGCAAGTCTGATGATGGGTTTCTGGCAACCGCAGTCAGGAACCGTCCGTCTGGGCGGAGAGAACCTTGCGGAACTCTCCGAACGAAACATTGCCGATTTCTTCTCGATGGTGCAACAGGAGGTATTCCTTTTCAACACGAGCATTCGGGACAATATCCGTATCGGCAAGCCCTCCGCCACGCAAGAGGAGGTGGAAACGGTGGCGCGAAGGGCGCGCATACACGACTTTATCGTGGAACTCCCCAATGGTTACGATACCTTGGCAGGCGAAGCGGGCGTAAAATTCTCCGGCGGAGAAAAACAGCGTATTTCTATTGCCCGGATGTTGCTCAAAGACTCGCCGATTGTCATTCTCGACGAAGCCACCGCTGCTTTGGACGGAGAAAATGAAAAACTTATTCAAGAGGCTTTGGATGAATTGCAGCGTAACAAGACCGTCATCACCATCGCCCACCGTCTCAACACTATTCAGGAGATGGAACGTATTGTCGTGATGGACAAGGGGCAGATCGTGGCGACGGGAACGCACGGAGAATTGATGAACAACTGCCCTCTGTATCGTAATATGACGGAAACGCAGGAGCAGGTAAGCAAATGGCAATTAAAAGAAGAGGAGGTATAACAATGGTACGCAAAATATTGAATGAACTGACTGCCCGCGGAGTGCGACATCTGATTGTCTCCGCACTGTTTTTCGTAATTTATGCCCTCTGTGGCACGGCGATAATGCTCACTGTCTTGTTTTTTATCGACCGTCATATACAGGGAGAAAGCATCTCTTTAATTTCGGCAGCGTGGATACTCGGTGGTCTGCTGGTTTTGAAAACCATATCCAATGCCGTAGCCGATATGAGCAAGCACTTTGCCGGCTTCGACCTCGTGGAACGCATTCGCGAGAAAATCATCTTGAAGCTGAAAATGTTCTCGCTCGGTTTCTATACCAATGAACGGCTGGGCGAGATAAGCACTGTCATACACAAGGACGTGGATAATATGGAGATGGTTGTGGGGCATCTTTGGACGCGAATGTCCGCCGATTTCATCGTGGCGCTGATACTCGGCATCGGGCTGTTCTATGTGGACTGGCACATGGGGTTGGCGATGATAGCCATTCTTCCTGTCGCCCTCTTCTCCTTGTATCGGGGCATCCGTTCGGGAATGAAAGCGCAACAGGAGGCACAAGACAGTCTGGCGGATATGGTCAGCCTCTTCGTGGAATACGTTAAGGGCATACCTGTACTGAAGGTCTTCGGAGGAAAAGGAATGTTCCGTGACAGGCTTGATCGTTCCGTGAGTGACTTCGGGGAAAGCTGCAAGAAGACCTCACGGCAGGCGGCTGTGAGTGTGGGCAGATATGTCTTTCTCATTGAGCTGGCTTTCGCACTGATGGCAACGCTCGGTCTTTGGTGGACTTGGCGTGGAGAACTTTCCCTTTTCGCTTACCTGATGTTCGTCATCGTCTCGAAAGAATTCTACAAACCTTTTGTCAATATGGAGAGTCATTGGCTGAACTATATCAAGGTAAAGGACAGTTACGAACGCATTTCCCGTCTGTTGGATGCTCCCGTGATCGTCGATCCCGACCAACCGAAAACGGCGGAACGCTTCGACCTCTCGTTTGAAAACATAGGGTTCCATTACGAAAAAGAGGGCTTCGAGATGAAAGACCTCACGTTCAACGTACCCGAACGGACAGTAACAGCTCTTATCGGTTCGTCTGGTTCGGGCAAGACCACCATCACCAATCTACTGCTTCGCTTCTGGGAACCACAGGCGGGCTGTATCCGTATCGGTGGAGTGGACATACGGGAAATGGACTACGATTATCTGCTCGGCAAAATCAGTGTGGTAATGCAGAACGTCATCCTCTTTTCCGATACCATTGCCAATAACATCAAAGTAGGCAACCGCAATGCCACACAGGCGGAAATCGAGGAAGCCGCACGTCGGGCGATGATACACGACTTCATCGTCAGTCTGCCCGATGGTTATGAAACGATAATCGGAGAGAACGGCTTGGGGTTGTCGGGCGGACAGAAGCAACGCCTCTCCATCGCCCGTGCCTTCCTCAAGGATGCTCCCATCCTCCTTTTGGACGAGATAACGAGTAATGTTGACCCCATCAATGAATACAAAATACAGCAAGCAATGTCTGCCCTTATCCGAAACCGCACGGTCTTGGTCATTGCCCACCATTTGCAAACCATCCGCAATGCCCACCAAATTATCGTGATGGAGAAAGGACAACTTATGGAGAAAGGCACGCACGCCGAACTCAAAGCAAAAGATGGAATATACCGCAAGCTGCTGGCGATACAGTAAGCTCGTAACAAGAACAGGCAGTAAGATTCTTCTTGCTGCCTGCTTTTTCTTGTTCAAACGAATAGTCTTTAGTTTACTCTCCAAAGCACCTAAACTTTTTCTTGATTACTCCTAAGCTTTTGAGTGAAAGCTTAGGAGTTTTGTCATCTTTTCTGTACCGTAAAAATTTACTAGTATTCTAAACTAGATCTTTCTGCTTCTTCATCCATTCTTTTTGCTTCAGCTAGGTAGTTCTTTTTGATATCTTTGAAAATTTCAGCCACATTGGGATATTGAAATCTAAAATCATTTTCCAACTTTTCGAAATACACAGCTTTTTCTCGTTCGATATCCCCTCCATCAAATGCTCCTCTTGTTGAAAAACTGCGCTTATTAACCAGTCCCAAATAATAACCTCTTTTCAAATCATCAGTGTTTATGTCTTCAATTATCCGGAATATTTTTTCTTCAGGCCATGATAGACAATCTTCAGGATACCGAGCTAAAACTTGGCCTATTTCTTCATCAGCAACCTCCAATCTCCCTACAGATTCTGCCAAAAGTCTTGCTTTTTGAATCCAATCATTCAGTTCGTTTTCATCGATAGAATTATCATCTCTCATTCCAGGAATTCTTTTCCAAGAGTGAAGCAAATGGTAGGCTCTTTCTGCCCCATTTTGAATATCCCCACTAGAGAGGTTTTCTCGTTCTTCTTCTAATAATTTTTCATCCTTAGACTTATAAAGCAGTTTTAAGACAGCGATAAAAAATTCCGGATTATTTACCAATTCTTCTTCCAGTATTTTAGGATTTCTTCTTACGTTACATGATAAAATTGGGAGATATAAACATTCCAAATCCAATAGAGTAGATCTATCAATGTCTGTTCGCTTATCAAGTTCTTCAAAAATCCGTTCTACTTCACAGCCTGCGAGATGAGAGTTCTCATTTGCTTCTTCCGTCAGGATTCTTTTTAACATCTCGACTAATAACTCGCTTGGAATTACATTTGGGAAAAGCCAAGCATTTGCTATTGTTGAGAAAAACCGTTTATACCCCAAGAGCATTTTAATACCATATACTTTTTCATCATCGGTAAGGTGAGGAAAATGTGGTTGGATGTTTTGCCAATATTCATCTTGTATTTCTCCATCTAATGAAGCAACGAAGTCCCATAATTGTTGATTTTGGTTTAGTGGAATGAGGACATTAGAAAGAGATTTATTGTCAAAGCCTAATGCTTGTAATTCTCCGAATAATGCTTTTATCCAAATGAAGCCGTTAGTAGCTAACTTTTCATTGAAAAATTCGTGAATAAAAGGCACCTGCTCAGGTCTGTCGCGTAAGCATTGACATACAAGAAGAATGTCTCCTTTTGTTGTGACTACTTGGGCTAATATCCTTCCAAAAGTTCTACGGTCTTGCACCTTATTTCTTAATCCTATAACAGTTTCCAGATTAAGTTTCTTTAGCCACTCTTCTACCGCAACTCCCCTTGTATCGTCTACTTTCTTTTGTTGCTGTTCGTAATTTTCGGAGTCGTATCGAAGGCCTTCTGGTAGCTGTGGCCATTGTTCATTGAAAAGCCAGAGGTATTTGTGGATGATATCATCTGGCTGAAGTTTGTTGTATAATCTTTCAAAGCATACTAACTCGGTTTCTGGTAGAGCCCAGCCTGCATCAGGACATGACCTGTGATCACTTAAAATCCCTCTAATTGTTTCCCATGCTATTTTTTTTTCATGCTGGATGTTTGGATAAACTTCGTCTGCCCAGTCTAAAACTCTTTTTCTATCAGCGTGAGAAAGGCGAGGTGTTTCTTTTATTAATTGAGAGAATTTATCTTCATCATTATCGAAAATAGTTATGAGCATTTCTATTACTGCAGAATGTGTATCCCATATTTCTTTGTAAGTGTAAGACAGATTAGTGTTCTTGTCAAACATTCTCCAACGCATTTTATGAGTTGGAAATGCAACATCGTGGTAACTGGGAAGCATTCTAATTAAAAGAGACCACCCCAATGCTTTTTCCTTTTCAGTAATATGTTTTAGCACCTCCATTCTGTACTCAAACGGTGCAAGAGTTTGATAATGCCAAGGTTTGAATATTTCAGTAATGCTATTTATTGGTCTGTTTGACAAATTGCCTCCTGGATCAAGTCTAGAGAGTTTTAATAATATCAAACTCACATCTTTTAAATATTCAGGTAACCAAGCCAAACTTTCAAGAGCCCACAATAAACCTGTATGATGACTTGTTTTAGAGAAGACCCCATCTTCCTCTTTGAACATATCCATTACTTCAGGCTCCTGTTTCTCTAAGGATTTTCTTACAGCTTTAAGGACGGTTTCTGGAGACGCTTCTGCTATGAGGGGTAATTCTTTGTCAATAGAAATCCATACTTCACCACTTGCGTTATTGAGTAAATCAAAAATAATATTATCAACCCAATCCTGAGGATTGTCTATGTTAGGTAATTCGCCTCTGATTTGCCCTGCTAAAATTAAAGATTGTACCAATCCTTCTCTTGACCAATCAGAGTATTTTCTTCTATTACTGAAATATGTAAGGACCCTGTCTTCTGGTTCAATGATTGGATTTCCATTTTTAAATGCTATCGAAAAACATTCTTGAAGGTTTTGAAAATCATTCCTTGTAAGTTGGGGGGCTAAGTTTGTCCATGAATCCAAAGGCGAGGTTAATCGCCAAGTTCTACCGATTTGAATAATTGGAGACTCTTCAAAATCTCTCCATTTATTTAGCACAGCTGAATAGTCTGCATAACTCTGTCCAGAAAGCTTTTCAATCAATTCAATATCTCCTACGAAGTTTTCGTCCCATCTACCCAATAAAAGCGCAGGTATTATATCTCGGATATTTTCTTTATCGTACCATTTTGCTTTATACTGCGGAAATTTAAGTAGTTTTTTAAGTATTGTGATATTTCGTGCTGATTCTCTAGATAGCCTTTTTGCATCTTCTCTTAATATACCACTCTTTATTAGTGCATCGACTTGACCATCCCTATCAATTGTTGGTAAAGTAATTGTATTCTTTAAGTTCATGTCATCACCAACGCCGAGAGGAACTAGTACGTGATTACCTTTCGATACGGCCATATTAAGAGGTTGTGTTTCATCGAATCTTGGAATGATATTCAACGTGGAATTTATATTATTTCTAACTATTCCACGAAAATTCTCCTCAGTATTTACTACTAATGTTTTTGAAAAGAATCGACCTCCTTCTTCATCTTGAAATGTTTTTGCTGCAGCAATAATGAAAGCAATTGCTTCATTTTTTGTGGATGCTTTTATGGCTACAATTTTTGGTTCACCTAGTAACTCTGATTGTAAAATCTTTTTTTCGTGTTCTCTCCCTGCAATTATAATTTCGGGGAAAAGCCTAAAGCCTTTTGGACCAATTGACCACTCTTCCCAAAATTCGTCAGCAGTTATTATGCCTTCAAATGGATATGCTCCAATTCCATCTTGTGAAGCAAGCCAAAGCGAAACCGAAAGTATCCGATCTAACCATTGCTCTAAGTCTATGGAATCATATGCGATTACATTCTTCCAATGGCTTTCCGCTTTTTTTTCTCTAATCCATTCGTCTTTTTTTGTCCAAAGTCTCGGTGTGACAAATATGAATGTAGAATTGCTTGGCTCAAATCCGATTGGATTATTTTTTCTTTTATCATAATCGCTGTTAGCTTTTGCTGTACAATCAGAAGAAGTACCAAACTCCCACAAAGAAATTCCTTGAGGTACATAAACCGTTTCTGTTTCACAATTTACAATACCGTCCCATCCTCCAATATAAGTCGCACTTCCCCACGGAATATTAATCTTTGTACTTGCGGGTGTCGATGCTCTTACTAATCTCGAAATAAGATATGGCAAAGTCGATTTTGACAGTGCCGTTTCAGCCCATCTTTCAAGATGATTTCTCGTAACTAAATTCATACCTCCACAAAATTTATAAGTTTTCTACTCCAAATTTTGCAATCTCATCTATAATAGGCAGTACTTTCTCCCCCAACGGTGTAAGAGAGTACTCCACTCTGGGAGGGACCTCGGGGTACTGTTTCTTTTTAATCAATCCTTTACCACAAAGGAATTTTAACTCGTCGATAAGCATCTTCTCACTGATGCCGGGAATGGCACGTTTGAGTTCTCCATAACGAATTATCCTGCGGTTGATTTGGAAGATGATAAGCAGCGTCCACTTTCCGGCGAAAATCTGCATTGACTTTCGCACAGGACATTCGTTGTCTGATATTTTTCGCTCCATGACAAACTTTTTTATTCTTGATAATCAATAAATCTAACAATATAGTATGTATCCTACAATATTGTTGGTACTTGCAGATAGTAGTGCAAAGGTATAATTTTGCGGTGATCTCAACAATAAAAACACGGATTTATGGAAAAGAAGATTGAAAAAGTGCATCAATTTTACACAGCTTTGGCACAGGGTGATTTTGAAACGGTGGGGGCATTGCTCTCCGATGATTTGGTATGGCATCAGCCGGGAAAGGGGACATTGTCGGGTATTTACAGCGGCAAGCAGAATGTTTTCGCTCACTTGGGAAAGATGGCTCAACTGAGCAATGGTACATTCGCCATCGACCAAGTGGATTACATTACGGAAAACGGAGATTTGGTCGTGGCATCTATTGAGTTTGCGGTGTCGGCAAGCGGACATTCAATGGAGATGAAAGGAATAGACCTTTTTCGCTTTGAGAATGGTTTGATAAAGGAAGTCTGGCTCTTCTCCGAGCGAATTGACGAGGAAGACCGCTTTTGGACAGCATTGGCACAAGGATGATTATTTATCAAATCCACTAAAACAGGCAGTAAAAAGGTATTTCTTACTGCCTGTCCTCATATTCAGTTATACCATCTGCCTTTATTATAGCATACAAGCAACGGAATGGAAGATTTTTTCTGGGTAAGTTTCCTGATAGTCCACCTGCGGAAGAGTTGGGCTTCAGGGGAGACAAAGCGAAACGACAGCATCGTTATCATTTCAATATTGTATAAATCCACAGCACCGCCCTTAAACAGCAGCGTTTGCATCACCTCATCTTCTCTGAGCAAACCCTCTTTGAAGATAGACTTGATATGACTGTTTACCTTACCGGAGAATACGCCGAATAAATCGGCAATCTCGCAAACAGACATCCAAATGGTAGTCGTAGGAATGTGTATATTCCCATTCTCGCTGATAGTTATGATTTCTCTTTTCATAGTAATTCAATATTCATTGTTCTTTCTTCTTTCGATTAACCTGTCCATATCCTCCGCAATCTTCTTCTCGGAAATCTTCGCATAGGTCTGCGTGCTGGTGATGGAGGCGTGCCCCATCATCTTGGCAATGCTCTCCGTGCAAATCCCCTCGGAAATCAGAAATGAGCCGAAGCTATGTCGGGCTTGGTGGTAGGAGAGGTTCTCCTTCCGCCCGATGATAACACCGAGCTCGTGTATTTCGAACCACATAGAGTCTCTGCTCGGCAACGGAAAGACCGGCTGTGTGTCATCGGTCGTATTGTACAAATCAAGTATCTGCTCCGCTATCGGATGCAGAGGAATGAATGACTCTATCTTTGTTTTCTTTCTATTGATTCGGATATACCGTCTCCCTTCTGCCGTTCGCCCGATATGGTGCGGATACAGCAGCTGGGTATCGACATAGGCAAGTCCTGTAAAACAGGAGAAGATAAAAGCCCGGCGAGCCAATTCTTTCAGTGGGTCATTGGCGGGAAGTTTCAGTTCCAGCAGTTGTTTGAGTTCAGTCCTGCTGATGTGCATTCGTTTGGAGGGCGGTTTCTTCTCATACTCCAACTCTTCCAAAGGATTGGCACGGATAATCTCATGGTCTACGGCAAGATATATCAGTCTGTTCAGCCAACAAAGGCAATGGTTGGTCTGCGATGCCCCGAAGTTCTTGTACCGCTTCAGGTAGACCTTATATTCCCGTCCGAATTCCTCTGTGATGTCTGAAAAGGCAATGTCCGCCTTGCCTTTCGAGTCCAAGAACTCACGGATATAGCTCTGGTAATACCGAGAACTCCTGTAGGTCGAAGTGGAGTCGATTTCCTTGGAACGGAGGGCAAGGCGTTCCCGTTCCCTTTCTCCCATTTGGAGCAGATGGGTAGGAATGACCGCCTGACCTGCTATCCTGTTTTTCAGCAGTTCGGCACTGACCACACCCTGCTCTTTGAGCATTTCATCATAGAGCCGCTCCGCATGTTTGCGGAACTCTTTCAGGCGGTTGTTCGTCCGCACGTCCGCGGTCTCCGCCGTTTTGGCATTCCACTGTTTGGGATTGCAGGAGATGCCGGTGGTTATCGTCGTGCTTTTCCCGTCAATGGAGATTCGGCAGAGTACGGAAGTTGTACCATCCACACGTACCTTGTTGCGATTGATATAGAGTAGTAAAGAAAATGTGCTACGCATAAATTCGTTTATTATCTATGGGGTGTTATAATACAAGTTTCAAATCCTTTGTCGCTTCGATGTATTTGTCCATATCCTCGAAAAGCTTCTTGGGCGTAACCTTCGCATACACCTGAGTAGTTTGCAGGTTGGAATGCCCCAGCATCTTGCAGATGGTCTCGATAGGAACGCCGGCTTCCAAGGTGATCAGCGATGCAAACGAGTGCCTGCCGGCATGGTAGGTCAGGTCTTCCTTGATGTCGGCAAGGACAGCCAGACATTTCATGAGGCGGCGCATATTGGGATAGTGCAACATCGGGAAGAGAGTCTGACGGTCGTCATCCTTGTATTTCTCTATCAAGGCAAGGGCTTCGGGCAGCAGCTTGACACAGGCACGAAGCTCGTTTTTCTTGCGGCGGTATTTAAGCCACAGCCCGCCATTGTCATCCGTGAACAGATTGTCACGTGTAACGGAAACGGCATCGGCGTAGGCTGTTCCCGTATAGCAGGCAAAGAGAAAGAGATCTCTTGCCAAGATATGGGAGGCGCGATGTTCGGGGATTACCAAGTCACGGATTTTCTCGAAGGATTCCCGGCTTAGGGCTTTCGGCGTTTTTTCCTTTGGTTGGGGAAGACTGAAGTGGGCGAAGAAGCATCTGTCGGCATGTCCCTCCTTATAGGCTTTTCGGCATACTTTCTTGACGATAGCCAGATAGTGCCGGCAGGTATCTATGGCAAGTCCTTTCTCGTCCAAGATGAAACTCTGGTAATCGTGGATAAACTGCTCCGTCATCTGACCGAAAGCGATGTCTTTGGTGCGAAACGTCTTGTCGATGAACTCCGCCAAGGTTCTCCGGGTATAGATATAGGCAGGGTAAGTTCCCTTTGCACGGTCTATCCCGATGCGTTTCCTCAAATCTTCACAGACGATGTCCGTCATTCCCAACAGGGTCATCTGCGTTTCAAGACTTCCTTGAAGCAGGTTCTTGACGGCTTCCGCATCGAAGTCTGCTTTTCTTTCCACAAGCGTGTCGAATGCCGTATGGATGGAGAGCATCAGCTTGTCCAGCTTCGCATTGGTCTCCACGGCTTCATGGCTCTTACCTTTCAGACGGCTTTCACGAGGATTCCACAGGTCGGATGTGCAGGAGATTTTGCAACTGAATTGCACCATCGAACGATTGACGGTGATACGTCCCATAATGGGCGCTTTGCCCGACTTGTCGGGTCTGCTCTTTTTGAGGTAGAGCAACACCTTGAATTTTTCTATTTTCATACGCTTTAATTTTATGGGCAAAATTACCCGTTGTTAAAGCGTTCTTTGATAAGCAAAACGTTGTGGAAAAGTGAGATAGAACCCATGTCAGAAAAACCTTTCCTTTTTCCGTTACCTCACCACACTAGGGAAACCAACGGATAACGGTTTGGTAACCGAAAGGATTCAATATTCCGTGTTGAACTGCTTTCCTATCATACTCGCAGAATATAGAAAATCGACTAATTCACAACACGTTATCGGTTTATTCTCTACATTTTTCCAAATTCTCAAATGGTAGGTATTTTCCACTTAGCTCGCCACACCTTTGCAACGATGTCGCTCTCTAAAGGTGTACCTATCGAAAGCGTATCGAAGATGCTAGGGCATACCAACATAAAGACCACGCAAATCTATGCCCGTATCACTAACAAAAAAATAGAGCATGATATGGAGCAACTCGCTGAAAAACTTGATAAATTCAATACCGCCATGGGCATCTAACAAAGACTTGTTTCATCTAAAATCAGAATGATATTATGAATCAGACTAAGAAAGAGCTTTCTTACTTCCGTTTGAAGTTGGAAACTTACCTCAATGATTATCACTCCGAGTTAATGACAGACACAGCCTTTATTTCAGCTCGTGTCGATGCAACACTCACCGCTTACTGCGATGCCATATCGCAGGGCTTCTCCCACCTCGAAGCTGAGGCGATGTCGAGCGAAGTCCTTTACCAAGGATTACACTTCTCTAAGCACAATACCCTTGTGTCTATTTTAGAGAATGAGTTCAGCGAAGAATTGCCCGAACCACTACCAGAAAAGCTTGCTCCCATTCTACTTGGTAACCAATTCATTCAAGCAGTCTTCGCGAAGTATGACCTCACAGACGACTTTGACGGAAGCACTGAGTACGAGGCTCTCTACACCGAACTCACAGGAATGATTGTTCAGCTTATCGAGAATAACAACTTGCCTACAATGAAGAAGGCTGAATCATCGAAGTAACTTTAATCCTATCAGGAGCATTGGAGCATCAAGAGCCAAGATATACACTCCGCCCCACACACCAAGAGGCAAGCCCTTGTCTTTGTGTTTCGGGGCATCTTGTGGAGCTCTTGACACTCTAAAATGCTCCCGGATATGAATACTCAACTAATGAATCACGATGTTCACAGCCCTATCTTCATTAGGGCTAAGACTACCAACGATAAGCCTAAGACAGAGCCAACGAAGAGTTCTCGCTCTATCGACTGGAGACATATCATTGAACTAGTGCTCCTACTCTCAGTTGTTGCCGGTGCAATTTACTTCATCTCGAAGCTCGTTACGCCTCAAGTCGTAACCGTCATCGGCATCTTCGTGGGTTTCTTGGTGCTACGCTTCATTGTACGTACGATACTAAGAGTTACACTTACACTGCTTAGCATCCTCTTTTGGTTGGCTGTCTTAGCAGCAATTTTACTCTTCGTCTTCTAGAGTAGACGATTGACAATAATCTTTATGGGTGACTATCTCTTCGGGGGATAGTCACCTTTTTTGTTTTCGGGCTTGTCGGCTTTGCACTTCTGTTTCTTTTTCCATTCGCTGATTTTATCTTCGTTTGTCCGCTTCGACAGAACTCGAACAAGTTCGCTTCTGCTCTCAGCCATCCAGAACGTTCCACCCTATGCGTGACAGATGGATGCTGTTTCTTTTTCTTCACAAAGGTAGTATGGGGCTTGGGCTACCTCAAGGTCAAGCCTACGGTTGGGCTGGAAAATCTCCACACTTGCGCTTCGCTGTGCTTCTCTTCAGGTCGTATTTTCCATCCAAACCTTGTGTTCGCTTTCGCCCCACTACCTCTGTTTTGCTCGAAAAAAGGAATCAGCATACTCCGATCTTTGGACGCATAAAAAAATGTCACTATGGATAAGCAGAAAATAAATACAACATCTTCGATGAGCAGAAAAGGATATAGCTCCTCCTCTCATTACCGCATAAGTTCGGGGATTGGGGAGCGTGAGCGTGCAGTAGCGACTAAGTTCGTGCAGTGGGAGGTACAACCTTTGGAAACCCTCTGTGAGTGTAAAGCTTACCTCTTGCGCGAAAAACTTAATCATGGCGAAGCGATAAGCCGTGAGGAAAAGGATTGGCTATGTGAAGCCGTGAATAGCAATACTTACTTCCGTACCGCCATCCCCGTGATGGGCTACCGATTTGACTTCTTTGATGTGCTGAGAAAGTACTTGGTCAATCAATACGGACAATGGGCTGAGTACTATGCCCCCGACCGTACCAGCCTACGCAAACACCTATGTGGGCACATCAATCAGATAGTAGAAATCCCTAAACATTAAGACGATTATGGCAAATATATGCACCAACCTATTCTACGCATCAAGCGAGAAGGCAGAAACGATAGACGCAATTAGAGCATTTATAGAGGAACACTTCCCCGATGATTGGCATGAGCAAAGCGATGACTTCCAGATTGAAGCCGAGCTATACAGCCGTTGGGACTTCCCCAAGAGCCTATTTGAAGACTTGAGTAACAACCTAAGTGACGACAGCACCCTCTATATGCGTTGCCTATCTCACGAACTATGTAATGAGTATGCTTGCCTATCCGTCTACCGAGATGGCGAGTGGTCAATCGGAGTATAAACCCTCCAAAGAGAAAAGACAATGAACGGAACAGAACAATTCACACGCACCATAGCCGAGTATCTCAATGGGAGAGCAGCCACAGACCCTCTGTTTGCTCCTAACTTGGCAAAGCCCCACAAGAACATCGAGGACTGCATTACCTATATCTTACAGCAGGTGCGACAGAGCGGGTGCAATGCCTTTGAGGACGATGAAATCTACGCTATGGCAGTCCACTACTATGATGAAGACGATTTAGAAGTGGGTAGCCGTGTAGCCTGCAATGTGGTAGTCAATCACACCATAGTCCTCACCGAAGAAGAGAAAGCCGAAGCACGCAAGCAGGCGATACAGCAGTATCAAACCGAAGAGCTACGCAAGTTACAAGAGCCGAAGCGAGTGAAAGCCAAGGTAAGCATCAACAGCGACCCAATACCCCAACCCTCTCTATTTGATTTATAAGCCTATGAAACCACGAAATAAATTTGAGAAAGCCATCTTGGCTCAGAGTAAGCACCTCCGCCCGATAACCAAGATACAAAAGCAATGGGCATTCCGTGAATGTATCGACCACTTTGCCTACCGTCTACCCAAGGGCAATACCACTTGTATGGATTGTGGGCATTCGTGGCAGATGAACGAAACGACAGAGCATTGCACCTGCCCCCAGTGTGGGGCAGGCTTGCAGGTCAAAGAAACCTATCAAAGAAAATTGCAACAGAAGCAGTACTTTACAATCCTAACGACATCGGAAGAGTATCAAGTCTTGCGTATGTGTCTACTTATTGTGGGTATGGAGAAGGGCTACCGAGCCGTGTCCTCCATTATAGAGATTGGGCAGTATTGGTGGAGCGAGAGTGGACGACAGACGATTGTTGCCATACAGCGAATTATGGGGCATTATGTGGATAGCTTTGCCTACTATTCGCCTATGGCTATTCGTAACGAGAATGAAGCCTATCGCTTTATTGCCCATTGCCCCTTGTATCCGAAAGTCAAGGCAATAGACACCCTCCACAGGAACGGCTTTGCAGGTGAGTGTCACGGCATCGCCCCCTCTGTACTTATCCCAGCCCTACTCACAGACAGCCGAGCCGAAACACTTATGAAGGCAGGACGCATCGAGCATCTACGATACTTCCTCAGCCGAGCAAGGAAGATGGACGAGTATTGGCAAGCCTACAAAATCACACTTCGCAGAGGCTACGACATCGCAGACATTGCCCTTTGGTGCGACTATGTGGATATGCTCAAGAGGTTGGGCAAGGATATATACAACGCTCACTTCATTTGTCCTAATAGCTTACAAGAAGCCCACGACAGAGTGCAGCGAAAGTTGCAGACACAGCGAGATAAGGAAGCCGAAGCACAAAGGCAACAGAGAGCCATAAAGAACGAAGAGCAATTTCTGTCCCTCAAATCCCACTTCTTTGGCATCGCCTTTACAGACGGCACGATTGAGGTACGTGTGTTAGAGAGTATAGAGGAGTATCTCGAGGAGGGCAAAGCCTTACACCATTGCGTGTTCGACAATGCCTACTACCTCAAAGAGAACTCACTTATCCTTTCAGCTTGTATAAATGGCAAACGGATAGAAACGGTAGAGGTATCGCTTGAAACAATGAAAGTCATTCAATGCCGTGGCTTGCTGAACAAGAACACCGAATATCACGACCGCATCATTGACTTGGTTAATGCCAATCAGCAAGTGATTAGAGATAGAATGAAAGCAACAGCCTAAATAAACAGAGTATAATTATGAGCAATATGAAATTAGACTTCGAGCCAAGATGGAGAGCCAAGGCAGATGAGGGTTATTGGTATATATCCCGAGACTTGCAAGTAGTAAGAACGTGGGATAGAGGAAAAGAAGGACTTCCTTTTAAGACGATTGATGAGTTGAGAAATGAGAGTGGCAACTATTTCTCCGATAAAGAGGAAGCCGAGCATTACGCATCTACCTTTCGTGACATCCTGATACCCAAAAGATGTTTGCATAGGGCAGGAAGTAATGGCTTGTACTACTTTATAGACACAAGCATATCACGCAGTGTCAATGCCTATGAATGGACAGACCCTACCCAAGAAGATGCCCCTGGTATTAGTTTGTATGCGTGTGGAAACTATTTTCTGACCGAAGAAGAAGCCCGCAACTTTTGCCACTTGTTTAGAGCTATCTTACAGAGCCGATACAAGTGCTCCCAATAAAGGAACACGAATAAACAAACAGCCACGCAGAGAAAATCTTTGCGTGGCTTCTTTTCTTTGTCTTTGACCCAAGTAGGCGACCAAAAGAAAAGAAGCAAAAGAAAGTCGCAAGAAATAAGATATTTCAACATTACCTTTATAACAACAATTTTCTTATGAGATATGCCTTACTTATTCCAACTGAAATCAATAAATTTGCGTAGAACATAAAAGATTAAAAAAAACAATTTATGAGTTACATAAAGGACAGTTTATTATCAGGGGAGTCTATACAGCACTCGGCTAAAATACATTGGTGGACTTATATGGCTCCTGCCCTGTTTGTTCTTATCGGATGGTTGCTATATGGTTCTGGAACTTTTTTGAATGTTTTGTCCTACATCTTTCTCGGAGTAGGTATAATTGGGATTATTAACCGTCACATAGAGAGAATGACATCCGAATTTGCCGTGACGAATAAGAGAGTCATCCTCAAAACAGGCTGGATTAAACGAAGTGTTGTAGAACTTCAGTTAAGTAAAACAGAAGCCATTGGTTTTGCCGAAACCTTTTGGGGACGACTTTTGAAGTTTGGGACAATAATAGTTACCACAGGAGGAGCAAAGAATACCTATCCTTATGTAGCCGATGCATTAAAGTTTAGAAAGGCTATAAGTGATGCTGTGAACCAGTAGTGGCCGTAGGTAGATTTATTAAAGCAACAGGCATCTGCCCATTGGAATAGACGCTTGTTGCTTTGTATCTATCGCATATACATATTACCACAAAAACTTTCGTTCTTTTCACTTGCGTGGTTCTCCATCAGAGACCGGCTTTTTTGCCTTATGGTCAAAGTTTAGTTTAATCGTTCTACTTTGACCATGGTTATCTTCAAAGACCAGTTCCAGTTGGTGTCTTTCTCTTCCTTGGGAAGTGTAGTAAAGTATAAAATCTCCTTCTTTAATAGGGTATCTGTCATTGGGAACTAAAGCCTTTCCCCCTCTTCCAATATGGAGAGAACCCTTTCCTTCATATTGGAAATAGCGAAGTGTATACGTTGTCTGATCAAATTGTCTGAAAGGATTGAGCGTTGTACGTACTTCGACTGTTTCCCCCTCCTCCAAGCTCATAGGAAAGGGCATTGTATGAACCTCAAAAGGGAAAACGTTCTGAACATCCAAGTCTCTGTTGCAAGAAGACAGAAGAATCATACTCAGAGATAGTACACCGAACATTCTGATTGCACTTAAAATCGTCGTTTTCATTGTTATCTTTATTCATTTAGAGATTAAACCTGAGACCTGCAGATAGAGCTGGACGAAAAAGGGAAAGATCCGAGCCAGAGAGCACACGTCCTTGCCCTTTGAAAAGGAGGAGGACGTTGTCCGTTAGGAATAGTTCGAATGATAGATGCATCGCCCCACCATAGACGAAGCGAGAGCGGTCAAGCAGGGTTGCCCCATCGGGTAGCAAGGACTTTTCTTCGTTGAGCTCCTCATAGCCCCCGAGGGCAGAGATACCAAGGTAGGCAAAGACATTCTTACCCCTATCTGAGAGAATCGGCTGCATATAGCCTACTTGCAGGAGCATATCACGCATCGGCACTTGATAGGTGCGATATGGCAGGATCTGGTCTTCGTACTCTGCCGAGAGAAAGGCATAGTTCTCTCGCTTGAGGTATTTCGTGAGCGAAACCCCCATGCCAAATTTTTTCTCAGCAAAGAGCTTCTCGCCCTTAATCACTGGCACGGATGCCACCACCTCAATCCCCTTTTGCTTCGGGATAAGTCGCTGTGCGTGCAAGGGCAAAGCAAAAGCCATTGCCACCGCTACACAGGCTGATAAGAATAGGTTCTTCTTCATAGGGCTTACCATTTGAGTTTGAGGTTATCAATCTTTCGGGCAAGTAGCAGGTCCTCCTGCTCGAGGTAGAAGGAAAGCGTACGACCGCCGTTTCGTTCGTAGAGCGTTACTTCGAGCTGTTTGTCCTCAGAAAGAGCCAACTGCTCAAGGGCAAAGACTGTACGCTCGCTATCCTCGGCACGCACCTGCATCACCTGATGGTAGGCACGCAAGGGCTGCAATACTCGCTCTTGGATGGCGGTACGCCCAGCGACCTTCTTATCCACGACCTTAAAGGTGATGAAGTCCACCGAGTACGGCATATTCGTTTCGTTGTCGATACGGGTATGCAAATACAGAAGCCCATTGTGGGCATACAAGCCACGAAGCAGAAACTTGATGCCAAACTGCTGTACGCCGATATGCTTGATCGTTCGCTTGTTGTTCTGATGAATGGTCTTCATCATCAGCTTGACCAGAATAGGCGATTCGTTGCCGAGTTCCTTAAAGTAGATATCGGCACGATTGCTGGGTAGTCGCCCCTCTGTGCTGGACAGAAAGTCCTTCATCTCGATGCTGAGCTTTTCGGGTTCGTCGGCATACTTCACGTTAAAAGCATAGTAGGAGCCGTCCTCACAGATGACGCTCATATTGGTCTCGGTCTCAAAGTCACGCACGGCAGCCTTGACACGCAAGACGTTCTCGGCATCTTCCGCCTTACCAGCAATGAGGTTGTTGCTCCCGAGGTCTACGTAGCGAATCGGTGCAGGGAAGATAAGGTGTGAGGTCTTCTCGAAAGTAACCTCAAGCCCATAAGGCAGGACGACACGCGCCGAGGGGATCGCTTTGGTCATTCCTTGATAGAGGTCACCCGAATTGAGAGGGCGATACCCTTCATTGTTTTGGGCAAAGGTTGTTGTGATGCCTGCCACAAGCATAAGGGCAGATAGAAACATTCTTTTCATTGTCTTATTGGTTTATTCTGTTTGTAATTGCTACTTGGTTTGTACTAAGAATAGGCGATACCCTCCTTTGAGGGTTATCTTAATGGTGCGGAGCTTCTTTTGTAGGAGCTGGCTTGCTCCCTGCATCACGCCACGAGCTGCCTCGGAGATGATTTGGTCTTTGGCAGAGCTGGCAAAGGTGAAGGATGTTCCCATTGAGCCACCGATGTTTGCTCCCATCTCTTTGAGGGCGGACACGTTCTCAGAGCCAGGGATGTAAATCCCCTCCTGTCCGTCTGTGTCGTAGGCAGAGAGCTTGACGGGGGTAATCTGTCCGCCCACCTCAATGCTCTTAATGAGCAGCTGCATACGGTTGCCCTCAATCTTCGCTTGGGCGATGAGTTTACCCCCTCGAGGGATACGCAAGTCTTTGATGCGTGCCGTTTCCAGCAGACGAAGAGCGACATACTCGCCCTCTTGCAGCGTCGTTGTGCGGTCGACGACGACACGCAGGGTGTTACGCTGTAGAGCGGTTGCTCCCTTGTTAATCGAATGAAAGCCAAGGTGTCGCTCCTTCGTGCCGTACTCTTGTATAAAGGCGGAGTCGCTCATAGGCTGACTGAGAGAGGAGACAATTGGCTTACGCTCAGTCAAGACCGTCATCACGGGCTCCGGAGAAGTCGTTGTCATATGAGCTTCAGCAACAGGTCGCTCTGTCGCTCCGGCATTGGCATTGCCGAGGGGAGCCGTTCCCTTGGGAAGATACTTCGATGCCATCTGATAGCTCTTCTCCATAAGAGCAAGCTGTTTCTCCTCCTCGTCTTTTTCCCCCTCATCTCGCTGAGCCAACTCCTCTTTGAGGGCTTCAATCTCCGCATGCAAGGCTTCACGTTCCTCTTGGTATGGATCGTGATCGTAAAAGGAACTTACCAGTCGGTTGTTCTCCTCGTAACGTTGGAGCGAGCCCTCGATCTTCGTGGAAGATGTCTGTCGCTGAACTTCATCCTCGGACAAAGTAGCTGCTTCGGCGAAATAGTCGGATAGTTTTCCTATCTCAGCTTGAGTTTGCTCTTCTTGGGCAGACTGATCGCCCAGTTCATAGGCTTTGAGTTTGTTATCTGTAAGTTGCTCGACCGTGGCTTGGGGAATATCTTTGTTAAGTCCCTCCTGTTCTTTGGTCTTATCCTTGTCCGAAGGAGCAAAGATGAACCACATCGAGAGGGCACAAAGGAGTCCAAGCCCACCGAAGACCAAGCCTTTTTTCAGTTGTTCTTTCTGTTTTTTATCCATAATGTTCAATCATTTGTTGAGAGATTTTAGTCAGACGACTTCCGATGCTATCTACAGAGTTTGTAGGTATCGGAGCATCGATGTATTGATTCGTGGGGATGGGCAGTGCCTCTTCCCGATGAGGGAGGAAGAACTGTACTATTATCGCCAGCGAACAAAATAGGTAGGCGGCACTAATGCCATAGACCAAACGTTTGCGAGCCTTTGGGCTGAGCCTATCGCACTGCTCCCACAACCGGTAGTGCAGACGTAAGTAGTGGCGGTAGAATGAAAAGCGAGTGGACATAGGCTTAGCGTTTATAGGTTTGTAGATCTCGGTTTTCACGCACAAGAAAATGCTCCATTAAGAAGCCCTGTGGATTGTTATCTGATCGGACGGAGTTCTGAAGCGTGCAAGTTGTAATGAGACTATGCTCCGTAACGTTACTCTGACGCAGGATGAACTGTCGAGCGTAGGTCGTTACCTCATAGGGGTAGCTCTCAAAGTTGCAATGTATCGAGTCGATCTCTATCCGCTGATTGACATTGCCCGATATGGCTCGGTTGTAGTAGCCCTTTTCTGCCAAGTCTTTGTAATAGTTGAATGCGGACTTGTCACAGAGCAGAAAGGCTCGCTCCATATTCCCTTCGATAGCGGCCTTGTCGGGTGCAATCGTAAAGAAGAGTTCGTGAAAGCGTCTGACGTGCTCACGTGCCTCAACGGGGCGATTCATTGCGGCATCCTGACTGAGTGCCAGGATGAGCGACTTGCCTTCATCCAAAACATAGATCTTCTCCCTCTGTTGAGAGGCAAAAGAGTAGGAGGCATGGAGCGCATAACCGCAGACTGCTACGCAGAGCAGTACAAAAAGCAGGGCATAAAGCCGTATCTGCTTGAATGAGGTTTCGATATTGGTGAGTGATTTGAATTCCATAAAAATGCTGTTTGTTCTTCTTTATTAGTTTCCTTTTCCTCTCAGTAGAGCTCCTTTGATACGACCTCCGATGTTACCGATAGAAGCACCTGCCCCTGCAGCAGCGGCTTTTCCTCCGAGATAAGCTCCCTGAGCTCCTCGTTGAGCCGTCTGATTCACATTACGTCCATAAGAACCGATACCTCCTCCTGCTTCGATAATCCATCCCGAAACGGTCGGAACAGAGAAGTAGCCGATGATACCGATAAGGAAAAAGACCATATAGTACCAACTGCCCACTTCAGGAATGTAGTTGGGGTCACTTAACAGGGCGATGTCTTTCTGAATCATCAAGATTTGAATCTTTGTCAGAAGGGCTGTCAAGATGGAGCTGACAGGTAGCCAGAGATAGACTGAGATGTAGCGTGAAAACCATGCAGTCAGTGACCCCGAAAGACCATCCCACACGGCAATGCCGAAAACAACCGGACCGAGGATGGAGAGAACAATCAAGATGAAAGTGCGGAGTGTGTCGATGACAAGACCGGCAGCATGAAAGATAAGCTCCAAAAGGTCTTGCACCTTTTTCATGAACCATCGCTTGGTTTGGTAGGCAGCACGTTCTGCATACATTCCTGCAATAGTTACGGCATCTTCGGGGCCGATAATCCCCATCTCTTCTATCTTTTGGTCGAACTTCTCATTCGAGACGAGATAAGCGGTTTCGGGATTACGCAGGTAGGCCTCCTCCTGCAGTTTGTTACGTTCTGCAGTCAGTTTGTCAAGTGTTCCCTCCTGCTTGTGTACCATCTGTTCTGTGCCTTTCACCACGGGAGAGAGAACTGCATTCATCGTACCAAGTACCACCGTAGGGAAAAACATGATACAGAAGCCCAAAACAAAGGGGCGAAGCAAAGGATAGACATCTATCGGCTCGGCTCTTGCCAGTGACGACCAAACACGTATGGCAATGTAAAACAGAGCTCCCAAGCCCGCTATCCCCTTGGCAATACCTGTCATCTCCGAGGCCAAGGGCATCATCTCCTGATAGGTGGAACGAATCAGTTCGTGTAAACTTGAAAAATCCATGGCTTACCAGTAACGTATGTCTGAACTTCCATATAGGGATCGTACCTGCTCAAGCTCTCCCTTTTGTCGTGCTCTCACATAGCTCACGGAGATATTCTTTCGAGTGTAGTACGATACCAAAGAGCGATACTCTCGAACGGTGTTATAGATGCGGTCTATCATTTGCATCCGCTCGCTGTCGTTCATGGAGAAGACATTGCTCTTAGCAACGGATTTCAACTCCTTCAGACTCTCTCCGCTCAGTTCCAGAAGTTTGCTGTAGCCCGAAGCCATGGCAGCCAGCTCGGTAGGACGAAAATTCGTATCACTGAGCATCTTTTTATAGGAGGAGACATAAATCTCTGAAATGTCTCCCACCATTAGGATGGTCTCCTTCACTTTGTAGGCATCGCCGATGAGGTTATTCACCTTTTTGAGAGCATCGTAATATTTCTTGGTGTCGTTGTAGAGTTTTTCTACCTCCTTGAAACCGTTCAAGGTGTTCTTGACCGTCTTGGAGGCTGTGGCAATCTCTTTGACCGTATTGGCAATATTGCCCGCAAAGTTCATAGGGTCACTTACGACCCACTGAGCATGGGCTTTGGAAATGAACAGGCTCAATCCAAGGAGAGCCATAAGGATGTACTTTTTCATAGGTTACTGTTGTTTAAGGGTTTTACTTCTGTCGTTTCTCCATGACCAAACGACGGATAGCCATTTCGATGTCTCCTCCTAATTCTTCCAAGAGGCGCATCACTTCGAGCTTTTCGGTCTCTTCTGTCGTGTAGGTGAGGTACTCTTCAAGCGATACCTCTGTCGCATAAACCGCACTCTGCATACCACCCAAGCCTATCCAAACTTCCTTGTAAAGACGGTTGGGATCGTTGTTCTGATTGATGGAGAGGATTTGGCTCTTCTCCTTTTCAGAAAGCCCTAACATAGCCTGTATGCCGTCGAACTTGGTCATATACTTGCGCTGGTCGAGCAGGATCTTGCAATCGGAATTGTTGATGATACTCTCCTTGACGATGGGTGACTGAATGATGTCGTCCACCTCCTGCGTGACGACAATTGCCTCACCAAAGAACTTTCGGACGGTCTTATACAAATACTTGATGTAGTCCGCCATATTGGCCGAAGCAATCGCCTTCCATGCCTCCTCGATGAGTATCATCTTGCGGATGCCTTTGAGGCGACGCATCTTATTGATGAAGGCTTCCATGATGATGATCGTCACCACGGGGAAGAGGTCTTTATTATCCTTCACAGCATCAATCTCAAAGACGATGAAGCGTTTGCTGAGCAGGTCGATGTTCTTATCCGAGTTCAGCAAAAAGTCGTAGCGACCGCCTCGATAATACTGTTTGAGGGTCGTTAAGAGGTTGTTGATGTTGAAGTCGGAGAGGGTAACCTCAATCTCTCGCTTACCCATATCCTCTCGGTACACGTCACGTAGATACTCGTAGAAGGTATTGAAGCAGGGCGTAATGCTTCTATCCGAACGAATGAGTTCGATATAGGCATTGACAGCCGAACCAAGCTCTCCCGCTTCCGTCTTGGTAATCTGTTCCTCCGCACTCTTCCAAAGGGTCAAAAGCAAGGTGCAGATACTCTCTCGTTTCTCTACATCAAAGAGGTAATCATCCGTATAGAAGGGGTTGAAAGAGATGGGGTTTTCGTCTGTGTAAGTGAAATAGACCCCATCTTCGCCCTTGGTCTTGCCGTGAATCAGCTCGCACAAGCCTTGATAGGAGTTACCCGTATCGACTAGGAGGACGTGTGCCCCCTGCTCGTAGTACTGGCGTACCATGTGGTTGGTAAAAAAGCTCTTGCCACTGCCCGACGGACCGAGAATGAACTTATTCCGGTTGGTGATGATACCCTTCTTCATCGGGAGGTCAGAGATGTCCAAATGTATGGGCTTGCCTGATAAGCGGTCTGCCATCTTGATGCCAAAGGGAGAAAGAGAGTCCTTATAATTTGTCTCTGCTGTGAAGAAGCAAAGCGCAGGCTCGAAGAAGGTGTAAAAGCTCTCTTCCGAGGGGAAGTCGGCGGCATTGCCGGGGATACCCGCCCAGTAGAGCGTAGCCACATCAATCGTATTGTGTCGGGGCTTGCATTCCATAAGAGCCAAGGCACTCCCCACATCGTTCTTGATTTGGCGCAGTTGCTCACTGTCACTACTCCATGCCAATACATTGAAGTGAGCACGGATAGAGGTTAATCCCTGAGAGTGGGCGACATTGAGGTACTCTTGTATCCACTCCTCGTTGATTTGGTTACTACGGCTGTAGCGTGCCAAAGAGTGCATATTCCTCGCCTGTTTTTCAAAGCGTTGTAGGTTGGCATCGCTATCCTCAATAAAGAGGTATTGGTTGTAGATATGGTTACAGGAGAGCATCAGCCCCACGGGAGAAGCAAAGGAGAGGCGGCAGTCACTGCGGTCGGTGGATAGTCGCTCGTAACGGCTATCCGTGCTGACAGTCGTTGGCAGGTCGTCCGTGTCGCTGAGGGTGTGCAAGCAAAGCCTATTGTCGCCCACACGTACAAGGTCGGCACCCAATCGGATGTCCTCCAGCGAAGCGTGATGCTCATCAGAAAGGGAGAAGTAACGGTCAAGTAAACCGCTTTTCTCCTTTGTCCCTACAAGCTCCTCTTCCGTCATACGCTCTAAGCGAATGAGCATCGTGTCGTTGATGATGCGCTCAAACTGATCGACGGCTTCCATAAACTTAATGACAGCTTCCTTATCCTCAATCTCTTTGGGGATAAGATGCCCACGGCAGAGGGCAGAGAAGTTACTCTGCTGTGCCATACGCTTCTTGTTGCTCTTGGTAAGAAAGAGGTAGACGCTGTGGTGCAGATAAGGACGCTCATTAAAGTGTCGCTCTGAAGAGCGGGCAAGGAAACCCAGTCCTCCCTCAGAGAGTTTACCCCGGTATTCCTCTGTGATGAACCAATCCTGCTTATGCACAATGCTGAAGTTAGGTAGCACTTTTATCGCCTTGTGCCAAGCTGAGTGCATCGCCTCGTATTCGGCAGAAGTCACCGTGAAGAGTTCGGGCAGTTCTACCCGAAAAGCAACGGTGATGTCGGCTTCCTTGCTCACAATGCAGCCCTGTTCAATCGATAGTAGGGGAAACTTCGCTTCCAGAGTGCTCATCTTACTGCTGTTTCTCATCTTGTCGTTTGTGATTTGAGGTTACGAAACAGGTGGTAGACGGTACGGCGGTTCGACAGATACCGTGGGTGCGAGCGTACTGCTCCGAGCTTCATCAGCCCGTGCTCGCCATACTTGCGGTTCATAGCGAATGTTTGCCACACTACCAGCGTGGCACCCAATACGCCTATGCCAAGGCAAACGAGCTGACTAATGCCCAAGAGGTACAGTACGACCACTACGATGAAAGTACTTAGAAGTCCTCCTGCAAAGAGAAAGAGGTACTGAGCTTTCAAGCCCCTGAACTCCACCGTGCGTCCTACACCTTTGTTGATTTTCCAAGATGCCATCGCTTATAAGAAGAAGCTTCTAAGGATGGTGGCAGCCACGATGAGAAAGATACATGCCCCAAACCAAGAGGCGGCGGTCTTGCTTGTATCAGGGTCTCCCGAGCTGAACTTATTGTACACCTTGATTCCCCCTATCAAGCCGACCACGGCTCCAACGGCATAAATCAATTTGGTACCGGGATCGAAATAGCTCGTGACCATTTTGGTGGCTTCGTTGATACCGGCCATACCGTTGCCCTGTGCATAAGCTCCTGCCGTCACAGTGGCGATGAGGAGCAACATCAATGCGATTTTCTTTGTGTTCATGTTATTGGATTTATTGTTATTGATTATGAATAGTTTGTTCTCTGTTGTGTAGGGAGGTCTGGATGGGGAGCACCCCTGTAGCTCGTTTTCATGGTACTACTTGCGTGTAGCCTTCATGTGCTACCCCATCCATTACTCCGCTTGTGTTTTAGAGGTAATAGTCTAAGGTTCTTTCGTTGTCTCCTTGAGGTTCTTGTCTTGGGAGGTGTTCCGTTTTTACCATATCGCTTTGTATTTGAGCTTCTTCTGCACGACGCATGGCTTCCAAGAACTTGGTATGCTTCGATTCTTGTGCCTTGAGATTTTCCTTGTACTTCTCAATCAAGTCAGTGCCTTGCACTTTACCGAGGGTTGCCTGAACTTTTGCCTCATCCTCTTCATCGAGGGCATCGTCATGTTTGCTCCAGCATCCCATGCGCACAAGGTCACGGGCAAGAATTGCCGATGGAGAAACCTCCGGAGTCGGATCGGGAGTGAGTAGCAGTTCCTCTCTCAAGACCTCATCCTCATCGACGTTTCCCATGGTATAAGCGACATGGAGTTCGTTCTCTTCCTCACTAATCGTGGGCACTTCTTCAGTTTTCTCTTGCTGCTCCGACACCTCGGACTCCGCAAAGTTATTGGCATTTTCAAGCGCTTTTTCGGAGGAGGAAGTCTTGGGAACTTTAGGGAAATCCGAGGGACTAAGCCCCTTGCTTTTCCCTACCAAAACATGTAGTTTTTCCTCTCTATTCCGCTCCTCCTTAGGAGTCGCTTGCCCCTGCTCCTGCTTACCCATTCGAGAGAATTTGGAGCAGTAAGTATAGAGAATGAGGAGTAGCACCCAAATGATAACCAAGAGAAGCAGGACATTCAATAGTATCGTTTGCATCATTACAAGTCTAAATTGATGGTTGGATTGCGTTTGTACTGTGCCGCTGTTTTATTAAGCATCGCCTGATGTTCTTTGAGATGCTCCAAGAGGATGTTCTCTATATAAGCTGTAAGTGTCGCTTTGGAGCGGACGTCACGAAGGACATCTCGGAGTGTTTGCAGAATCTCCCCATGGATGGTGAAGCCAGATTTCCCGATACCATCACGAGAGGGGGCAAAGAAGCGTTTTTGGTACTCTTGAAAAGAGCATCCGCTCTCCTTGTTGCCCTTAGATCTTGCCATCGTAAGTATAGCATCCTCCGATGTTTCCTCTGTCGGTATCGGAGCCTCTTGTGACTCTAACTCCACGGGTTGGTCGAAAAAGGGAGACTCCTCTGCACTACGCTTCGTAACCCCGATATCGCCCATCTCTTGGAGTTTGGCACTCAATATCTTTTGTCGTTTTTCTTGGATGGAAGGCATGATTTATTCATGGATAAGGTGAAAACGTTGGAGAACTTCTTCTACCCATTCATCTACCCCTGTGGATGGACGAAGGGCAGGTACGGGTGGTAAATAAGAACTGCGGAAAACGCCTTTGACGCCTCCCTGACCTAATTCTCGAGAAAACTTCACCGAATGGTAGATACGGGTATCAAAGAGGTTGATCTCCTCCTCTTGGGCATATTTCGTATAGTGGTCGACAACCACAGGACTGGCACTGCGATTGATTTTATTCCAAAGAAGCAGGAGGTCTCGAATGCGTGCGTCTTCAAAACTGAGACCCAAGTCCCGAACGGTTTGAGCATAGGCAAAACCGGATACCAGAGACTGAGGATCGGCTTCTATGGGGGAGATGATATAATCCATCTCTATGGAGAGCTGTAAAAGGGCTTCTGTACCGGCATGCCCCGGAAAGTCAAAGATGACCAACCGTTCCTTTCGTTCCGAGCTTTCCAGATACTTTTGGACATCTTTCAATGCTGCATCAGGGGTGGAACGTAAAATGGGATAAGCCGGATGTCCAAACTTGGTAAAATAGACTTTGAGCTGTTCGCTCAGCTCCTTGGAAGCTTGAATGAGATTGCGTTCCCGCTCTCGAAGTTTATAGAACGATTCCTGCGTACCGTCACAATCGACCACTACGAGAGGGAGATGCTTCTCATAGTAAAGTATGGAGGCAAGGATTTCGGCAAGAGAGCTCTTGCCGACACCGCCTTTTTGTGAGGCGAAGCCCAAATAAATGGGAGCTTGCATAGGGAGTGTTTTCATGTCAGATAACTGTTTACGGAAATAACTGATTCTTGGATTTAGTGACCGACCGATGCTCTGAGGTTGATTCGTTAGTGAATAGATAACTCAGTCTAAACTAAGCGACTGAAATCTTGATTAACTGACGGATTCAATAACTGCTCTACATCGTGACTTTCCTACTTTTGAACCGACTTACAAACGGAGGTCGGTTGGTCTATTCTGAGTTAGGTCGGTCAGTCGGTTCTGACCTAAATCCGCTGCAAAATAAGTTGGTAAATCAGTCGTTTTCAACCCCTCGGGAAGCATCGGGAAATAGCAGGATATTCTCGGAATATCCCTTATGATGAGACTGTTACAACAAGCCTCTAACTTTGCAGAGGAATAGAAAATGGAGAACTATCTCCATCGAAGTAGCCCCCGAAGAGGGTGGATGCTTCATCAGCATCATCTCTTGATACCGGCAAGGTGTGTCTTTGTCCGACAAACTCCGTTTCTGCCGACAAAGCCCCCTTGCCTCGGTGCGAGGAGAAAATGACTCCAAAGTCGTCATTAACCAACAATACAGCCATGAATGAAAAGATAGAACGTTGGGATAGGTGGGATACTCGCCTACCCAATCCCAAAGACCAACAAAAGGTCATTGCTCTCTTCCACAAATCGGGAGCAGAAACAAAGTCAGACTTCGTGCGTGCCCGTCTTTTGGGAGAGAGTTTTAAGGTCATTACCGTAGACAAATCAGCCTTGGAATACTATCGTAAACTCTCCGAACTCACGGCACAAGTTCATAAAATCGGCATCCTCTACAATCAAGTTGTGAAGGCAATCAACAGCTACCACTCGGTGAAAACAGCTCAACTTTTGCTACAAAAGTTGGAGCAATATGCTTCACAGATTATTGCCCTACAAGAGCAGGCAATAGCCCTTACCATAGACTACCGCAAGCGATGATTGCGAAGATTTCCGGCACAGCCAACCTCGGAGGAGCACTCGGCTACAACTTCAAAAAAGTGGAGGCTGAGGAGGCGACAATACTCTTGGCTCATGGGTTGTATCAGAATACCAACGGTAAGTACACAATGAGCGAAGTTCTTGCCGATATGCAAGCACTTATTCCTCAAAAATGCAGGACGAAGAATGTGGTCTTTCACTGCTCTCTCAATCCGCATCCCGATGAGAAACTATCGGACGATATTCTTGCTCGGATAGCCCAAGAGTACATGCAGGCACTCGGCTATGGCAAGCAGCCCTATATCATCTTTAAGCATAACGACATTGCACGCGAACATATTCATATCGTATCACTACGCATAGATGGAAAGGGGCGCAAACTGAATGACCAATTTGAGAAGAGACGAAGTAAGAAGATAACCGATACCTTGGAACGCAAGTATGGCTTGATTCCAAGTACAACTCAAAGAAAAGACCAGATAGCAACGATTCAAGATGTAAAACAGGAGAACGGAAATATAAGGGAACAGATCGCCTCTGTTGCCCGCTCCGTCATTTCTCACTACCATTTCTGCTCTTTGGGAGAATTCAATGCAATTCTTACCAAGTATAACCTTGCCGTAGAGGAGGTGAAAACGGAGTATAGAGGAAAGAGATACAACGGACTGGTCTATGTCCCAACAGATGGTAAGGGGAGTAAGATCGGTACACCTATCCATGCCTCAAAAATTGGACGAGGGGTAGGTTATTCTGCTGTTCAACACAAGATGCAGCAATCTAAACAGAACATCAAACCGCTTGTGGCGAATATACGACAAAGGGTCTTACAGGTGATGAGAACTTCTCCCCGAACGGAGGAGGAGCTACATCATAGACTGGAGAACGAAGGGCTACGAGCAGTTATCAGGAAGAATAACAATGGTCGTATCTACGGCGTCACTTTCATTGACGATAAGTCAGGTGTGGCTCTCAATGGCTCTCGATTAGGAAAGGGCTATGGAGCCAATCAATTTGAAGCCTATTTCTCTGACTTGACGCATAACCTCTTTTTAAACGAAGAACTTTATGGTCCAATAGCAGCCTCAGAACAAGTCAACAAGCAACTTACACAGAGCCTGCCAATACAAGAAAAAGCGGGCGATAATCTCATTGATGAAGTCCTTGAAGAGCTGGTAGGTGACACATCTCTACCAATAGGCAACGACGATTGGAAAGAGGTAGCTTGGCAACGCAAACTTCGCAGACAAAACAAGATCAGACTAAAGCGAAGAAAACGGTAAACGAACAGCATTCAAACACGATTATAACAGCATTCAAACGACAATACAGCTATGGCACAAGAAGATGATTTGAGAGCACTTGGCAAGATTATGGACTTCATGCGAGGACTATACGTGATATTCCTCCTCATTAACTGCTATTGGTTTTGCTATGAAGCATTCCACACCTGGGGCTTGACGCTCTCGGTACTCAATAAGATTCTGATGAACTTTCAACGGACAGCAGGACTCTTCTCTTCGATCCTTTGGACGAAGCTCTTTTGTGTGCTGTTCCTTACCCTTTCTTGCTTAGGAACTCGTGGAGTTAAGGAAGAGAAGATTACTTGGGCTAAGATTTGGACGGTTCTGACTATCGGCTTTGTGCTATTCTTCCTCAATTGGTGGCTACTGGCACTTCCGATTGGAGTCGTTGGTGCAGCTTCGCTCTACATCTTCACACTCTCTGTGGGGTATATCTGCCTACTGATGGCTGGAGTATGGATGAGTCGCCTGCTGAAAAACAACCTAATGAACGATGTATTCAATACGGAGAATGAGAGTTTTATGCAGGAGACGAGACTGATGGAGAACGAGTACTCGGTCAATCTGCCGACACGCTTTTACTACAAGAAGAAATGGAACAATGGTTGGATCAATGTGGTCAATCCGTTTCGAGCTTCAATGGTCTTGGGTACGCCTGGCTCGGGCAAGTCTTTCGCTATCGTAAATAACTACATCAAGCAGCAGATTGAGAAAGGCTTTGCGATGTACATCTATGACTACAAGTTCCCCGACCTATCGGAGATTGCCTATAACCATTTACGTACCCATTTGGATGCTTATAAGGTACAACCACAGTTCTTTGTGATTAACTTTGATGACCCTCGTAAGTCGCACCGCTGTAATCCCATCAATCCAGCTTTTATGACGGATATATCAGATGCTTACGAGAGTGCTTACACCATCATGCTCAACCTGAACCGCTCGTGGATTCAGAAGCAGGGTGATTTCTTCGTGGAGTCTCCAATTATCTTGCTTGCAGCTATCATTTGGTTTTTGAAGATATACGAGGAGGGAAAGTATTGCACCTTTCCCCATGCCATAGAATTCTTGAATCGACCGTATGCCCAGATATTCCCGATACTCACTTCCTACGATGAGCTTGCCAACTATCTTTCTCCCTTTATGGATGCGTGGGAGGGAGGGGCGCAGGATCAGTTGCAGGGACAGATTGCCAGTGCCAAGATACCGCTTTCAAGAATGATTTCACCAGCGCTCTATTGGGTAATGACGGGTGATGATTTCTCGCTCGACATCAACAATCCTAATGAGCCGAAAGTTCTTGTTGTGGGCAATAATCCCGACCGCCAGAATATCTATTCGGCAGCCCTCGGACTCTACAATAGTCGCATTGTGAAGCTTATCAATAAGAAGCATCAACTTAAAAGCTCGGTGATTATAGATGAGCTACCTACTATCTACTTTCGTGGTCTCGATAACCTAATAGCCACAGCCCGAAGTAACAAGGTGGCAGTCTGCTTGGGGTTTCAGGACTTCTCTCAGCTTACCCGTGACTATGGGGATAAGGAGAGTAAAGTGATACAGAACACCGTGGGCAATGTTTTTAGCGGGCAAGTTGTAGGTGAAACGGCTAAGACGCTTTCCGAGCGTTTTGGCAAAGTGCTTCAGCAACGGCAGTCCATGACCATCAATCGTAACGACAAGTCCACATCTATATCTACGCAGATGGATAGCTTGATTCCTGCAAGTAAGATTAGTAACCTTACACAAGGTATGTTCGTTGGGGCTGTCTCTGACAATTTCGATGAACGCATCGATCAGAAAATCTTCCACGCTGAGATCGTTGTGGATGTTGCCAAGGTCTCTGCTGAAACGAAAGCTTACCAGCCTATCCCCATCATAGCGGACTTTACAAACGAAAATGGCTCCGACAGTCTGCGTGAGACTATTGAAGCCAATTATCGCCAAGTCAAGCAAGAGGTGCTATCCCTCGTAGACTCTGAGACTGCTCGTATCAAAGCTGACCCAACACTCAGGAACTTACTTAGGGAGTAGTTAAAGGTGTTATCCCCTCAAAAAAATAGGATAAGATAAATTGATCCACCGCTGATAATTGTGCAGTCTCAATAATTCGATTCATTCATACCTTTAGGAACTCATCAAGAACGTCGTTGATAGAAATATCCACTCGCTCCAAATCAATTACTCGTGAGTTGTGAAGTTTTCGACTTAGCATTCTTGGCAATCCATATTCTTCAAGCTGAAATACTAGTGGAGGAAGAAATAGATTTGATACCTTTGTTATGAATGGAGTTATACCTACATCACAAAGGAGTATACGCTTAGAAATCACATTGATGCTACGTAGTAAAGAAACAAAGTTGAAGCTAACAAGCTTCTCAAATTCAAAATAATCTTCGATGGAGATTTCATCTGAAGTGACCGTTGCAGACACTCTACGACATCGAGAACTACCTCTATTGAAATATTCTAGTTATCAACATTTACTTTTTCATAGATAGTACAGTCCATGTTTTTATAAATACTTCAAAATCAATTTCATTGTTCATATTGTTGCGGTTGTCTTGGTGCCGAAAGATATATCTTAATTCTGGCTTTTGTAAAAGGCAGAATGCCGGAAACGTTAGGAACAAACATTTCCAGCACCAAGCCTTTTTACGATAAAGTTAGATTAAGACTTTTGCCCTATTGTTATTCTGTAGCCGGAAACCAGCTTCGTGTGTTATTGGCAATCCTTACTAACATCAACATCACCGGAACTTCGACTAGTACGCCCACCACCGTAGCTAATGCAGCCCCGGACTGTAAACCAAAAAGAGAAATAGCCACAGCAACTGACAATTCAAAGAAATTACTTGCCCCAATCATTCCGGCAGGTGCGGCAACATCATGGGGTAATTTCCACCATTTCGCCCAACCGTAAGCAACGAAGAATATCAGAACCGTTTGCAACACAAGCGGAACTGCAATCAATAAGATATGCAGGGGATTGTTCAGTATCGTTTCTCCTTGAAAGGAAAACAGGATAATAAGCGTTAATAGCAATCCAGCTACCGTATAATTATCAAATTTCTTAATAAATACGTTATTGAAATAGTCCACTCCTTTGCGACGAATAACCATTATACGGGTAATAACCCCGGCAGCAAGTGGTATCACAACAAATAATACTACGGATAACAGCAGAGTGTCCCACGGGATAGATACGCCACCAACTCCCAGCAGGAAAGCTACAATAGGCGCAAATGCTACTAATATGATTAAATCGTTTACCGCAACCTGTACCAGCGTGTAAGCGGCATCGCCTTTCGTTAAGTAACTCCATACAAATACCATCGCCGTACAAGGTGCAGCCCCCAATAATACCGCCCCGGCTAAATATTCTTCGGCTAACCCGGCAGGTATAAAGGTTTTGAAAACCACATAGAAGAAGATATAAGCTATTCCGAACATGGTAAACGGCTTTATCAGCCAGTTTGTAACGCAAGTCACCATTATCCCTTTCGGACGCTTGCCAACATTCTTAACGCTTTGAAAATCCACTTTTAGCATCATTGGATAAATCATTAACCAAATTAGAATGGCCACGGGTATAGACACATTGGCATACTCGAATTTGCTTAATGTTTGCGGAATTAGTGGAAGCCATTGTCCTACTGCAATTCCTATAATGATACATAAAGTAACCCAGATTGTTAGGTATTTCTCAAACAATCCAATGCCTTGATTTTTTTCCATATGTTATAGTTTTACTTTGAGAGTTTCAGTATGCGTATCGCGCCTCTAATGACGATGAGAAAGACAATGATGCCTATGATCAAATCAGGGGCGTTGCTGTTCAATAGTCCAACCAACAGCCCTGCAACGATGACTCCTATATTGACAATGACATCGTTGGCTGAGAAAATAACACTGGCTTGTATGTGGGCCTCCTTGCTCTTTGTGCGCTGCAACAACCATAGAGAGGCTGTATTGGCGATTAGTGCAATGAACGAGATGACAATCATAACTAAAAAGTCTGGGGGCGTTTCGAGGCCCATAAAGCGTTTGATAACTTCGATGAGCCCCAATACAGCCAGTGAAATTTGAAGGTAGCCACTGAGTTTTGCTACTTTTTGCTGACGGGCTATAGTTGTTCCAACAGCCATCAGACTCATGCCGTAAACCAAAGCATCTGCCAACATATCCAAACTGTCTGCGACCAAGCCCATCGACTGGGAGATGATGCCTGTTGTGGCTTCTATGATGAAACATAGAAAGTTGATGACGAGCACCCAACACAACACCCGTCTCTGAACTTTGGAGGTGGTTTCAGACTTTGCTTCATCGCAGAGAGAAGATGCTGTTAGCTTGGCACCGAGGTTTAATGTTTCAAGCTGTTCCTGAATCGACTTCACTTCCCCGTGATGGATGACAACTAAGGTTCTTTCCGCCAAGTCGAAATCGAGACGCTCCACTAAGGGGCTATTGCCTAATTTCAGACGGATTAAATTTTCCTCGCATGGGCAATCCATCTTTGGAACATTGAACTTAGAGATATATTGGTGCATTATTCTTGTTTTCCTTGGATATGGTCGATGTAGAACTGATAGAAGCGGGCTTTTATTTCATCCCGTACCCGATGAAATTCACTGTTTATAAACTCCGGCGTTCCGGTTGCTTCTGATGGGTCGTCAAATCCTATATGCAGCCTGTTCCTTACTTCACCCGTAAACATCGGGCAGCTTTCGTTTGCCCCACCGCAGACCGTAATAACATAGTCCCATTCCTGTCCTATATATAGGTTTACACTTTTAGGGGTATGGTGGGTTAAATCTATACCCATTTCATCCATAACCTTTACCGCCATCGGATTAACCTTTTCAGCAGGTTTTGTTCCTGCTGAAAAGACATCCAGTTTATTGTCAAATGATTGCAAAAAGCCATGTGCCATTTGGCTGCGGCAGCTATTTCCTGTACAAAGAATTAAAATCTTCATGTTTTTAGTTGTTTTTCCAAGCTATCAGGGCAGCATTTCCCTTTGATAATTCTTCTACTTTCTTAATCCAAGCCAATTCATTTTGCGCCTTTGCCCGCAAGAAAGAATTTTCGGTGCCTGTTAATGACAAGCAAGCATTCACGACCCACCATTTATTATTAATCCCGGCACGTTGTAAATCCATTTGCAAACGTTCGGCTTCAAAAACGGGTGTTGCTTCGGGCAGGGTCACAATAACGACTTCTGTTTCCTGCTGGTTTCTCAAACGTGGTAACAGTTTTCTTACAGAAACGGGAGTGTCGCCATGTGTACGTTGCACTTCTTTATGGTAACTTTCCGTTGCATCCAGCAATAACAACGTGTGTCCGGTAGGTGCGGTATCAATCACTACGACTTCATTTTCCGCCTTATCGACAATTTCAGCGAAAGCCCGGAATACTGCGATTTCCTGTGTACACGGTGAACGTAAATCTTCCTCTATATATTCCATATCTTCGGCAGTCATTGTTTCCGCAGCTTTACTGCGAACCTCGTTTTTATAGGCTTCCAATACTTCCGCTTCATCAATACGGCTTACCGTAATGCCCGCCTGAACAGCAAGGTTATAATTCAGATGGTTTGCCGGGTCGGTGGTGGTAAGATGCACCTTTGCGCCAAGTTTTGTTAATTTCAGGGCTATTTCAGTGGCTAAAGTGGTTTTTCCCACGCCGCCTTTTCCCATAGTAAAAACAACCCTTTTCCCTGACTGATAAAGGTCGTTTACCAGTTCATCTACCCCTTTGGCATCGGTAATCCGCTGATAATTCGCATCATTTGTTAAATTATCATCGTGAAGCATCCGACGGATATTCGCAATATTAGATAAATTGTATGACCGTAAAGGAACATAATAAGACGGATATGCCAGCAGTTCCGCAGGGATCTGTTTCAGAGCGTTTTGCTGCCTGTCATATATCTGTTTCGATACGCTGTCGGCTTCATCTAATTGCAGCAAAAGCCCGTTGATTACCAATAGCTGGTTTTTAATTCCCAGTAATTGCAATTCATGTGAAGAACGTGCGGCTTCTTTTAATGGTGCGATTTCAGGACGACTAACCAACACTAAGCGGGTTGCGTTTGCATCCGAAAGTGTTTCAACCGCCTGCTTATAGATACCTTTCCGTTCTTCCAAACCGGATAATTGACCTAAGCAAGATGCACCGTGCGTACTCTCACTAATAAATGTACTCCACGCTGACGGCAGTTGTAGCATTCGTAACGTGTGTCCCGTGGGGGCTGTATCAAAGATGATATGGTCGTATTCCTTTGCTTTATTGGCATCCGTGATAAAATCGGAAAACTGGTTAAAAGCCGCAATTTCTACCGTGCAAGAGCCTGAAAGTTGTTCTTCCATATTCTGAATAACACTTTCGGGCAGTTGTCCCCGGAAAGGAGCAATAACGCTTTCCCTGTATTCGGCTGCGGCTTGTTCCGGGTCGAGATTAACGACCGTTAAGCCGGGTACTTCTTGAATATCCGTACCGTGTCCGTTCAGTGTTTGATTAAACACGTCTTGCAGGTTTGAAGCCGGGTCTGTACTGATAAGAAGTATTTTCTTTCCATTATCTGCCAAGCCTACCGCAGTAGCACAAGCAATCGAAGTTTTTCCTACACCGCCCTTTCCGGTGAAGAAAAGGTATTTCGTCAAATCTATATCTGATAAATTAAATGTTTTCATTTTTATATAATTAGCTGGTGAATACTCATTTTACTGGCATAAAATCCAAATTGATACCCGTCCATTCACTCATTTGTTTGGTGGTAGGATAGGTTTTTGAAACAGCGATTTCGCCGTCCACTAAAGTAATAGGCAGTGCATCCGCCCCATGTTTTTGCAGATGCTCGTTTACTGTTTTATTACTTACATACACTTGCGGTTCGTCACGTAAATTGTGACGGGTAACGATGATACCCTGTTTCTTCAATGTTTCAATAACAACCGCAATACGCATTAATTCAGGGTCAATATTTGTTCCACAAAGACCCGTAGGGCAACACATTGCCGGGTCGAAAATTTCTATCTTTTTCATACTGTTTTTATTTAAAATGATACTCTATGTTTATTTATAGATAAAAGACTACTGCATAATAAATTCCTACCGCAATAAAGAGGATGGCAACTATTTTACGAAACCATTTCTCGAATATTTGCATCCGGTTATAAAACTTACCCAGTCCGGCAACACTGTACGCTAAAATCCATGCAACAAGGATTACGGGTAATCCCGTAGCAATAGCGTAAATTACAGGTAAGAGATACCCACCCGTTTCCGCTGCTGACAAAGGCATAAGCATACCGAAATAAAATACTCCACTGGTAGGACAAAAAGCAAGGGCGAATAAAATACCCAATAGCATAGCCCCCCAACCGCCTTTACTCCTCTTTTTCAAACTTTCACCGCCGATATTGATTTTCGGTAGATTGAGTTTTATTATATCGAGCATAAATATTCCAATGATGATTAACGCCGGAGCAATCAGCATTTCCCCGTACTTGCTTACGGCTTTTTGAATCATAAACATACTTGCTCCCTCACGGAGAATAGGGATAAGGATAAAGCCAAGAACCGTATAGCTTACTATTCTGCCGAAAGTATAAAGCAATCCGTTTATAAATATCCGGTGATGGTTTTCTATGTCCTTACTAATAAATCCTATTGCCGTTATGTTGGTCGCTAACGGACACGGGCTGACCGCCGTTAAAATCCCCAATATAAAAGCTGTAATAGCAGGAATAGAACTGTTGTCTAATAGCGATTGAAGAAAATCCATCTTACAACTGTTTTAACAATTCGTCAATCTTGCTTTTAATTCCCTCTTTAAACTTGTCCGGTGCATTTTTCGCATTGGAAAAACTAAACTCGGTCATGTTGTTTACATTCTCTTTGCCGTCTTTCCAGCCGTTTACAAACAAAGACGACCATGTAACTTCGTACTTGTCTGCAATCGCTTTATTTTCTTTCTTTGAAATATCTATCACTTTATAGATAATTTTACCGTCTGCTTTTTCTTTTGAATAAAGGCTATCCAAAAGGGCTACTGTATTTGTTTCTATCGCCCGGCAAGTGATACACCGTTGCGCTCCATGAAAATAAAGAACCTCTATGCGGTTAGACTGTATTTCTTCCGCTTGATTTTCTCCGGTCTTTTTCTTTGAACCGTTACCACAGGAAACTAAGACCAGCGTTGCAATCAGTAGATAAAATAATTTTCTCATAGTTCATTTTTATTTGGTTATCAACTCTTTCACTTCTGCAAGGGATAACTTTTTCCCGGCTGATACGACTTTCTCGTCAATCACCAAAGCCGGAAGCCCTAAAATGTTATACTCCATGATTTTCAATAAATCTTCCTCTTTGATAAGGGTTGCATCGCAACCTAATTCTGAAATAGCTTGTTTGGTCGTTTCGTACAAGGCTTTACAGCTTGAACACCCAGTTCCTAATACTTTAATTTCCATTGTCATTCTACTTTAAAGTTAATACAATAATCGTAGTTCGCAGAACTACGAACAATTATTCCCAAAAAAAGGTACTGCTATTCACAGCACGATGTACCTTTACATTTACAGTCCCCTAAAAAAGCTGCAAACAATTTTCGGGCAAGTTCCCAGTTCTCCCGGTTTATACAATACCGGACTTTGGGCGTTTCTATTTCCCCCTGAATTAAGCCAGCTTCTTTCAATTCTTTCAAATGCTGCGAAACGGTTGCTTTAGCAATAGGTAGTTCTTCGTGAATATCACCGAAGAAGCAACTATCTTGTTTTGCCAAGAAAGCAAGAATAGCCATCCGTGCCGGATGTCCCATTGCTTTGGCAAACCGAGCAATCTGTTCCTGCTCTGTTGTGTACTGTTTCTCTTTCACTCCAATTCTCCTTTCTTCTTTGTTGTTCGCAAAGGTACGAACAACAATTTGAACAGCCAAATACGAGCCAGCTTTTTTCCTGTTCCACAGTTAAGTCATCACACAGAATCTCGGATGAACCAAATAAAACTTCGGAAGAATGAAATCATAAGTCCGAAGAAATTCCCCATTACTCACTGGATAGTCAAAAATAGTCTCCTTGAATTTTCGAGTTCCTCTATAGAGACTTAGACGAGATTACTTTATGTAATGCTTCAACTCTGACTGCAAGAACCTAATTACTATCGGTTTCCCATTATTTCCATCTTTATCCTCGGGTGATAAGCGGAGAGTTGCTCCTATATATATTTGCTGTCTGAAAGGTATTATTCAAATCAAACAGAGTGATTTATGGAAGCAAATAGCAATGACAACTACGTATTGGTTTTGGAGGATCGTACGGAGGTTAAGAACGAGCAAGAGGCGGGGAAACTCACCATCGTTTCGGGGATCGATGATAAGGGCAAGCTCAAAACAACTGAGCCACTTGACGCTAATCAGGCTGCTTTTCTGAAGTTCAACAGCAAGGATGGACTGCTGAAGAACTTCATGACCAACTTTCTCAAGCAGTTCAATAACCCCTCCCATTTCGGGCTATACAAGGTGTTAGCAAACAATGTGGAGCAAGGCGTAGATAACCTGCGTACTCTGCTCCAAAACCGAGAGACTCCTGAAAGCAGACAGCAGTTGGCAGAGGTTGGTGTACCCTTTGAAGACTATCTACCACGGCAGAAGAAGAGTACAGCCATTGATGCAGAAAAGGTAGACTGGAAGATGCTCGACAATCTCGGACTCTCCCGTGATCGGTTAGAGCAGAGTGGTGAGCTAGAGAAGATGCTCAACTGGCAGAAGAGCAATCTCGTGACCATAGCTATCCCCATTGGAGATACAACTATCTACACAGAGGCTCGCCTTGCTTTCCGTACAGATAATGAGGGCAATATCGGGTTAGCCGTACACGCTATGCATAAAGAGCCACAGCTCGACTATCCCTATATGGGCTACAAGTTCTCACCCGAAGAGAAGGAACAACTACTCGCAACCGGCAATCTCGGCAAAACCATCGAAGTAACACCCAAGAGCGGTGAACCTTTTGCAGCCTACGTCTCCATCGACCCACAGACCAATGAGATTATCGCCTTGCGTGCCGACCGTGTAAGCATTCCTCGAGAGATCAAAGGCGTCACGCTCTCTGACCAACAATACAAAGATCTAGTGGAGGGCAAAGCAGTGAAAGTAGAAGGTATGACCGCTAAGAGTGGCAAGTCCTTCGATGCTACGCTTCAGGTCAATGCAGAGAAGAAAGGAATTGAGTTCATCTTCGGAGAGAACATGAGTCTCAAAGAGCGTCAGGAACAGCGACAAGATCGTCAACAAAGCAAGGCACCCCGCAAGCTTTGTGGTCTAGAACTGTCAGAGAAGCAACGAGAAGCCTTAGACAACGGTCGCACACTTTACCTCAAAAATATGATCGATAAAGAGGGGCAACCCTTCAATGCCTATGTCCGTATGGACAAAGAGCAAAATCGCCCACGCTTTTACAAATGGAACCCAGACAAGAAGCAAGGGACGGGAAAGGTCGAAGCCGTGGCGGAAGAGCACAAGACGCAAGTAGCCGTCAATAACCACGGCAAGACCAACGAAGCTACCAAGCAGGTGAAAGAGCCACTGAAATCCGGCCAAACACAGCCCTCGGCAGAGCAAAAAGAGAAGCAAGAGAGAAAGACACAACAGCGTCGTGGACGCAAGATGTAACCCAATAAGACAAGATTAACCAACCATGATAACATGTATTATTGCCGAGAAACCCTCGGTAGCTCGTGATATTGCCCGTATTGTAGGGGCAAATACGAAACAGGAGGGATACCTTGAAGGGAGTGGCTATCTCGTGACTTGGGCGATGGGGCATCTCATTACGCTGGCCATGCCCGAAGTTTATGGCTTCTCTACCTATAAAGCCGAAGACCTGCCCATTCGTCCCAATCCCTTCCGACTCATCGTTCGCCAAGTCCGCAAGGATAAAGAACTATGTGATGATCCTGCTGCTCTAAAACAACTGAAAGCCATTCGTCATTGCTTTGGTTTGGCAGAGCGCATCATCGTAGCAACCGATGCAGGAAGAGAGGGAGAGTTGATATTTCGCATGATTTATCAATACCTCGACTGCCACAAGCCATTCGATAGACTCTGGATTAGTTCACTTACAGATAAAGCAATCCGTGAGGGCTTAGCTCAGGTGAGAGCAGGGAGAGATTATGATAACCTTTACTATTCCGCTAAAGCTCGAAGTGAGGCTGATTGGCTTGTCGGTATCAATGCCAGTCGGGCCTTGTCGATCGCTCGTAAGGGAGGTTACTCTTTGGGACGTGTACAGACACCAACGCTTGCGATGGTATGCCGTCGTTACCTTGAAAACAAGAACTTCTCTTCTGTCCCTTATTGGAGAGTGAATGCCTTAGTGGAGAAGGAGAGGATCCTCCTCAAAGCCATTAGCACAAACAGCTTCGATAATGAGGTCTCGGCACAGACTGCTCTCAGTGCCCTCCGCAGTCAGGGCCGACTGACTGTATCATCACTCACAAGAAAGGTAGGAGCTACTCCACCACCTCTCTTGTATGATCTTACCACACTTCAGAAGGAGGCAAATCGAAAGTATGGCTTCTCGGCAGAGAAGACACTCTCAATAGCTCAATCTCTCTATGAGAAGAAAGTCGCAACCTACCCACGTACAGGCAGTCGTTACATCAGTGAAGATGTCTTCGAGGAAGTTCCTGCTATTCTCAGTATGCTTGGAGAGGGCTTGACAGCTCCTCTCAACCGTCATAGCGTAGATAATGGTAAGGTCACCGACCATCATGCCATTATCCCAACCGGAGAAAGGGCACTGGGGCTCAGTGCAAATGAAAACACCATCTATCAGATGATTTGTACGCGCTTTATCGAAGCCTTCTCTCCGAACTCAGAAGAGGAGCGTATGCAGGTCATCTTCATGGATGGCACCCATTCCTATATTTGGAAAGCATGTCATATTTTATCTTCCGGCTGGAAAGCCGTTGCCCAAGAGGGTAAAGAGAAGAACAAAGGAGAGGAGACAGAAAATGAAGAAGAGCAGTTGGCATCTCTTCCCAACCTCACAGAAGGAGAAACCCTGCAGGTCAGCTCTGTCGGAATCACAACACACAAAACGAAACCTAAGCCCCTCTATACTGAGGCGACTTTGCTCTCAGCTATGGAACATGCCGGCAAAGAGGTCGAAGAAGCAGAAAGCCGTCAAGCAATGGCAGAATGTGGTATCGGAACACCTGCCACACGAGCAAACATCATCGAGACTCTGATTTTGAGAGAGTACATCCGACGAAAGAAGAAAAGCATCGTACCCACAGAAAAAGGGCTTTCGGTCTATGAGATTGTCAAAGACGAGCGTATCGCTAATGCTGAGATGACAGGAGCGTGGGAAGTTGCTCTTTCTGCGATTGAAGCAGGTTCGGCATCTACCCAAGAGTTCGGACAGCGTATTGCAGCGTATACCGAGCAAATCTGTCAGGAGCTTTTGAAGCTATCGCTTCCCCAAAAGAGCTACCCGACCTATCGCTGTCCCAAGTGTGGTAACGAAAGTGTCGGTATCTATGCAAAGATTGCCAAGTGTCGACATGAGGGCTGTGGCTTCGTCATCTTCCGAGAAGTTTGTGGCACATTTCTTTCTGAGGATAATCTCAGAGACCTGATCAATACCAAACGAACACCCATTCTCAAAGGCTTAGTGAGCAAGGCCGGTAAGAAGTTCAATGCTCGACTCGTTCTCCAAGACGACAACAGTACAACCTTTGAGTTTGAGGGTAAGAAAAAGAAGGGATAAAAACATTTTTTTCTTTCACCGCAAAAAACGAACAGTCGATAGTGCAAGATACGCTCTTCACTATCGACTGTGTAACCTTATCTGATTTACAACCATGGCATACAATAAGAAAGTTGTTTTAGAGGCTAATACCGAAGCTATTCGTGTCGTACTCCGCTTAGAGAAAGAGCGTCGAGAGGCAACCGAGGCTGAAAAAACAATATTGAGGGGTTACCAAGGTTTTGGAGGACTCAAGTGTGTCCTCAACAGATGTGACCAAGCCGAGGACATCCGACACTGGTCCGGCTCAGAGCAAAACCTATTTGTCCCCACGCAACAACTCAAGCAACTCATTTATCGAGAAGCGATAGATGCCCATACCGCCAAACGCTATTGGGATAGTATAAAGGCGAGTGTACTCACCTCCTTCTACACGGACACACATATTGTCTCAGCTATTGCCGACTCCATTGCGACAACCGGGGTTACCATCAAGCGATGTTTGGATCCTTCCGCAGGCATGGGAGCTTTTGCCGAGACCTTTGCCAAGCAGGTAAGTCTTGTCGATACCATGGAGAAAGACCTCCTGACGGCTCGCATTTCACAAGCCCTTCACCCCTATGGTGAAGGGAATATCTTCGTGCAGAACCAACCCTTTGAAGCCATTGGAGAAGTGGAGGACAAGGATAAGTACGACCTTGTGACAAGTAACATCCCTTTTGGAGACTTTATGGTCTACGACCGTAGTTATACCAAGGGTAAGGATGTACTCAAGAGCGAATCTACCAGAGCCATTCATAATTATTTCTTCGTTAAAGGGCTGGATACGCTCAAGGAGGGTGGGCTACTTGCCTTCATCACTTCACAAGGTGTCCTCGATGCTCCCCGTAACGAGCCTATCCGTCGCTATCTGATGCAAAACAGTCGGCTTATCTCGGCTATTCGCCTACCCTCGGGTATGTTCAGTGAGAATGCCGGCACAGAAGTCGGAAGCGACCTCATTGTCCTGCAAAAGCAGTCGGGTAAAGATATTGGCGAAGGGATGGAGCAAGCCTTTATCAGCACTTTCCCGATACCCAAAGGTGATGGCTTCTCTATTGCCTTTAATCATAGCTCTCTTTTTGAGGGGGAGTGGCAGGAAGTGATGAAACACACCATCGCCACAAGTCGCACGATGGGTACAGACCCTTATGGTAAACCCACGTGGGTCTATGAGTTCGATGGTGGTATTGAGGAAATGGCTCAAAGTCTACGCTTTCAGCTCTCAGAGGATATAAGGACGCGTTTTGACAGAAAATTGTATGAGACAGGCATTGCTATGACAGAGGAAGAGCGACAAGCTGAAGCCGAAAAGAAGCTCCATCAATTGGGGGTAACAGCAGGCTTGTCTGAGTCCAAAGAGGAAAAAGGCAAAGGTGCAGAGGAGGATGACAAGATTAACGATGCCTACACGCTCCTGCCTAAGAGCATCGAGAAACAGCTACCTAAACTCTACAGCACTGAAGGGGAACTAATCGGAGATAAAGTCGCCTATGCCCGCTACTTCTTTCCGATGGGAGCTTACACAGCTTATTTGCTCGAATATGACCCCAAAGAGCGTATCGGCTTCGGTGCGGTAACCATGGGTTATGAATGGGAACTCGGTATTATGTCTCTCGATGAGATGGCGGAAGTCAATATACATGGCTTAGGCATAGAGCGAGATCTATACTTCAAACCTCAGAAACTTCACGAAATCGCGGAACTCGAGGAACTTGTTAGAGGACGATATACTAAGGAAGCTACTCCCGCGATGGAAAATGTATCAGAAGAGATTGGAGAAGAGACAGAGGTGGGAAAAACTGAGGTACAGAATACAGAAGAAAAGCAAACACCTACGGTCGGTCTTACGTCCCAAGAAGAACCTGCGCCCGAAGGAGTTCCTACTTTAACACTGCATCGTCAATACGAAAAGGAGGTACCCGAAATACGAACGGATGTGGAACCTCCCCGAGAGATGAACGGTCAAACGGTTTACTTCGATGATGATCACCATCCCACAATGGAGAGTCCTGATTGGTCTGAAACTTTTCTTTTTGCTCCGGAGGAGTACACCCTATGGACACAAGAGGTTGCACTGTTCAATGAGGGTATTAGAGAACCGATCTCTGCGTCCAAGCAGAAATCAGATACTACTTCCACGACAAAGATTGCTCATTCAACTACACAGCGTCGTCATAGAGCCAACAAAAAAAAGGAAGCAACAAGTGGCTATGAACGTAGTCTTTTCGACTTTGCAAATGAAAACGAGTCTTATTCGGCTCCATCTACTATCGAGAGTAAGAAAATCTTTGACGCTTCTCCTCGTCCTTTTCTCTCTGCTCCCGATTCACATTTGAGGAATGGTTCTATCGTATTGCAGAATGGTCAAGTGGGATTTATCTCCGATCTGAAAAGGCATCCGACTTTCAATCCGATGGATTTGCCTTATGCGCAGCTGTCAAGACTGAAAGCCTATATTGAGGTACGTGAGAGCTATCATCGCCTATACGACTACGAAGCAATCAATCACTCTGAAGAAAGAGAGGAGCGTAGCAAACTCAATCGACTATATGACAGCTATGTCGCTCGCTGGGGACATTTCAATCAGAAGAGCAATATCGATATCATCAAGATGGATGCCACAGGGGTGGAAATGCTCTTCCTCGAAAGGTCAGAAAATGGTCAATTTGTCAAAGCCGATATCTTTGACCATCCCACGGCATTCTCCACATCCGAACTCACCATTGCTGCAGACCCCTTGGAAGCACTCAGTGCTTCGCTCAATAAGTACGGAACGGTAGAACTTGACTATATGAGCTCTCTGCTTCCTGAGATGGAAGAGTCGGATATCCTCTCTGCCTTGGAAGGACGCATCTATTTCAATCCCGAGATAGATGGTTACGAGGTTGCCGACAAGTTCGTATCAGGCAATGTGATTGAGAAAGCCGATAGGCTTGCCTCTTGGTTGCTTGACCACCCCGACCATGAGGAAGGTAAGCAGAGCTTGGCAGCACTCATGGCAGCGCGCCCAACGCCAATTCCTTTTAGTGACCTTGATTTTAATTTTGGAGAGCGTTGGATTCCGAGTAGTGTATATGAGAAGTTTGCCTCTGAGTTCTTTGAAACGGACATTCGTATCAGTTACCATTCCAACATGGATGAGTACACGATTAGCTGTGATAGGAAGAATGCCTGTATCTGGCACAAGTATGCGGTGCAAGGGGAATTTCGTCGCTATGATGGTTTACATCTCCTCAAGCATGCCTTACATAATACCATCCCCGACATCAATAAGAACAAGGAGGTGGTAGATAAGACCACGGGGGAAACGAAAACCATCAAAGTCAGAGATGGTGAGAAAATACAGCAAGCCAATGCCAAGATTGAAGAGATCCGCCAAGGATTTGTTGATTGGCTGGGGAGAAGTCCTGAGAACTTTAAGGAGCAACTTGCTGATCGCTACAATGAACTCTTCAACTGCTTTGTCCGTCCAAACTTTGACGGCTCGCATCAATCTTTCCCTAACCTCGACCTCAAGAGGTTAGGGATTCCCGACCTGTATAAGAGCCAAAAGGATGCCGTCTGGATGCTCAAAACCAATGGAGGGGGTATCTGCGACCATGAAGTAGGAGCAGGCAAGACTCTCATTATGTGTACAGCAGCCTACGAGATGAAGCGATTGGGCTTAGTGAATAAGCCGATGATTATCGGCCTAAAGGCGAATGTCTTTGACATTGCCGATACCTTTCGCAAAGCTTACCCTAATGCCAAAATCCTCTATCCCGGTAAAGAGGACTTCACCAAGCAGAACCGCCAACGTATTTTCAACGACATCAAGAACAACGATTGGGATTGTATTATCCTTACCCACGAGCAGTTTGGAATGATCCCTCAAGCCCTCGAAATACAGCAGGCTATCTTGCAAAAGGAGATGGACTCGGTGGAAGAGAACCTCGAGGTGTTGCGCCAACAGGGTAGGGACATCTCTCGGGGTATGCTCAAGGGCTTGGAAAAACGGAAGCAGACCTTAGAGGTTAAGCTCCGAGATATCCAAGACAGCATAGCCGAACGCAAGGACGATGCCGTAGACTTTAAGATGATGGGCATTGATCACCTCTTTGTGGATGAGTCGCATCGATTTAAGAACTTGATGTTCAATACCCGTCATGACCGTGTATCAGGCTTGGGGAACCCCGATGGCTCACAACGGGCCCTCAATATGCTTTTTGCAATTCGTACCATTCAGGAGCGGTCGGGCAAGGACTTGGGGGCGACTTTCCTCTCCGGCACGACAATCTCCAATAGTTTGACCGAGCTTTATTTGCTCTTCAAATACCTGCGTCCGCAAGCCCTTGAGAAGCAAGGTATCAACAGCTTTGATGCTTGGGCAGCAGTCTTTGCCAAGAAAAGCACCGACTATGAGTTTTCAGTAACAAATGAAATCATTCAGAAGGAACGCTTCCGCACCTTCATTAAGGTACCGGAACTCGCCTCGTTCTATGCGGAAATATGAGAGTTGGGAGCAAGGAATAGCAGAGAAATGCTATCTATCTGATTAACAGATAAGATTGAGTATATCTGCACCACCTTGCACCGAGGATAAAAGGCGAAAAAGGGCGGTAAAAGGAGCGAGTTTAGTTACCAAATCGTTCCCCTTTTGAGGCTTTGGCAAGAAGAGGAAAAAAGTGGCAACTAAAACGATGCTTTCTCATTCGTTTTCAGCGTTTTGCGCAGCGACAACTATCTCTTAGAGGTCTAACTTTGTAAACAAAAACAACGATGAAAGAAAAGACATTGAAGTTGCTCTTCTACCTCAAGCGAAGTACGCAGAGCAAAGACGGCAAAAGCCCCATTATGGCTCGCCTAAGTGTGGGGCGAACAATGGTACAGTTTAGTTGCAAGACAAGTTGCTCGCCCAAGCTATGGGATAGCCGTAAGAATAGGCTTGTAGGCAAGAGTGCCGAAGCCGTGTCCGTGAATACTGAGCTCGACCGCTTGCAAGTTTCCGTCCATCGAGCCTTTGAGGGCTTACAGCGTAAGCAAGGCGAAGCGGTAACGGCAGAGGCGGTCAAAGCCCTTGTGTTTGGGCTAAACAGCGGTAGCCAAGGTTTACTCTATCATTTGGAGGAATACCTCGCACGCTTTCGTGAGCGTGTGGGCATAGACCGCAGTGAGCGAAGGTATAAGTGCCTTTTGCAATTCCGCAACCATCTCGAAGCCTTTATCAAACACCGCCATCGAATGGGCGATGTGCCTGCACCCAAAGCCGACAGAGCCTTTATAGAGGATTTCGAGGGTTATTTCTCTCGTGAGCTGGGATACAAACTCAATACCACGGCTGGCTACCTCTCTATGCTGGCATCGCTACTGAAAGACCTACACAAACGGCACATCATCGACTCTTACCCTTTCTTAGGCTATTCTATCCGTTGGGATGTTGGCTCGCCACGCTACATTACCAAGGAGGAACTCCTGCGTATCGTAGCCTTAGACGAAACGCAACTGGGCGATTATGAGCTGGTATCAAGGGATATGTTCGTCTTCTCTTGCTATACGGGCTTGTCTTACACGGATATTTACCACCTCACAGCAGAGCATCTTATCGAAGAAGGTGGTATGACTTGGATACGCAAACCACGAGTCAAGACTGGCAATATGTGCCACATACCACTCTTGCCCGAGGCATCTGCCCTCATTGAGCAATACAAAGGTATTCACAACCGAGCTTTTCGGCACGAACCGCCCAAGGGTTATCTTCTACCCATTCCTGGGGCAGATACCGTCAATATCCACCTCAAGAAGATTGCCAAGCTCTGCAAAATCTCTAAACGATTAACCTTCCATATGGCTCGCCACACTTTTGCCTCGCAGATGACCCTATCTGAAGGGGTATCTATCGAGAGTGTGTCGAAGATGTTAGGGCATAGTCAAATCAAGACTACACAAGTCTATGCCGAGACTTCTCCCGAGCGTGTGTTTAGAGATGTAGAGCGTATTCTTCCCGAAATAGCCCACTATCGTTTAACCAACTAAGCCTACCACAATGAAAAGTACATTCTCAGTTCTGTTTTATATAGACCGAAGCAAGACTAACGAGGAGGGGCTGTGTCTTATCCGCTGTCGTATCTCCTGCAATGGTAAAACCTCCTCATTCTCTACCAAGCAATATACTGCCCCCGAAGATTGGCAAGCCAAGAGGGGGCAAGTAAAAAGCTCCGCTCCCACAGCACAAGGCATCAATAACACACTGAATGCAACTGAGCAGGGATTGAATGCACTCTATGAGCGTATTCTCCGAGAGGAGCATTACATCACAGCCGAGTACCTCAAAGAGCAGCATCTGCGTCAGAACAAGCCCCAACAAACGCTCGTGGAGCTTTATAGCTCGCTACTCCAAGAGAAGGAGGCACAGAGCGGTAAGACGCTTAGCAAGGCTACGATTAGAGCCTTTGGGGATAGTTGCAAGAGCTTTGCTCGTTTCCTTGACAGCAAGGGAAAGAGGCGATGCTTACCCTACGAAGTGGATAAGGCTTTGATAGAGGACTATCGCCTCTATATGCTTCGTGATTTAGGTAATAAAGCAAGCAGTGTTGCTAATCGTCTTAGGCATTTGCATCAAGTTGTCCGTAGGGCTATTATGGAGGACTATATGCGAGAAGACCCATTTGAACTCATAGACATCGAAACACCCACCTACGAGCGAAATAGCCTTAGCGGAGACGACTTACAGAAACTATTGGCTTATCGTCCGCACCGCTCTATGGATAACCACCACCGACTGATATTCCTTTTGGGATGCTTCACTGGTTTGGCTTTCTCAGACATCAAGAAACTGCGTATGGAGGACATCTATACCCTTAGCGATGGACGCAGATACATCTCGCTCTACCGCACCAAGACGCAGAATTGTTGCATTGTACCACTCCTGCCTATTGCGGAGGAGATACTCGCCTTTGTAGGGCAAGGACGCACTGAGGGGCTATACTTTCGAGAGTTCCCAGTAAACTGCTATTTCAATCGTAAAATTCGTGAGCTGCTCGTTAAGGCTGGTTGCTCAACATCGACAGAAGTAAGTTCGCACGTCGCACGACATACCTTTGCCACGACCATTTGTTTGGAGAACGGCTTACCGATTGAGACAGTGAGTAAAATGTTAGGGCATCGCTTTATCTCCACTACGGAGCTATATGCCAAAGTCAGCAAGCAGAAAATCGCCAAGGAGATGCTCCCCTTAATGGGAAGCGAGCAGACACAGACGCTACGCAAAGCCTTGCGAGTTTGTCCACCAAGAAAGAAGTCAATATCCAACCAAGCCGAGCCGTCCACCGCCTAAGGGTCGTATTCATATCGGGCAAAGGTACAAGGGCGGTCTGTTTGCCTATCAAGGTCAAGTCCTGCGGAGGGAGGGAAGAATCTCTACCGCAGGACTTCTTGTATTATAGCGGTAGTATTCATTCCCTCCCACCTTGCTCGGCAAGACCGCCCTCGAGAGAAAAGCCCGAACGAACACGACAGACTCAGGCTCTTTGGACGCAAGCAAGGCTTAAAGCTATCTATCGCTCTGACTATCGGTTGAGAGGTAGCTCAAACAATCGTGCTGGCTATCGCTCAAACAGATTATAAAACTCTTGATAAATCGAACGTTCGATTTATCGATTTATCGATTTATCGACAAATCGACATCTCAAACTTATAATTCTCGCCCATAGGAACGAGCCAACACCTCATCTCATTACCGCAATACAAGCCTATTGGAGAGGCTTCGTTTCTTGTCATTTCCTTGACTTTCTGCCTTCATCTACAGCCCATTGAGGACTGCATTTCTCCGCCTAATTTTGCCCTCAAATAACAAAGCAGGCGAGAGCGATAGCCCTTGCTTGCACTAAATCAAGAACGCAACCTAAAACCAACCGAAGCAATGAGAATTATCATCGTAGAGGGCAAAGCGTGGGAGATGCTCCGTTCCTCCTTTGCCGACTTTATCCACCGAGTGGAGCAGTTCATTGGTAATCCGCCCCAAACAGAAGCGTGGCTCGACAACGAAGCCGTCTGCCGTAGACTGAGCATCAGCAAGCGAACCTTGCAGACGCTCAGAGATACAGGCAAAATCCCCTTCTCAATGATTGGGCATAAGTGCTACTACAAAGAGAGTGACATCACAGAAGCATTGAACTCAAAAACTGAATGAACCCATTATGGCAGAGAATGAAATGATTACAAGAGAAGACCCTCAGATACTGGTGTTTACTCAAATGATGGAGGGAGTATTAGCCAAATTGGAGCGTTATTGTGCCTCGGCTCGCCCAATGTTAGGCGGAGAGGTCTTCCTCACTGGCGAGGAAGTCTGCGAATTGCTTAAACTTAGCAGTCGAACACTCCAAGAGTACCGAAGCAATGGCGTCTTAGCTTTTTACAAGATAGGAGGCAAGATATTGTATAAGCAGAGCGACATCCAAGCGATGCTCGAAAGGCATTATAACCCCATTCTAACAGTCAGGAAGTAGGATTAGACCAACTCAGGTCAGAATAGACTTAGGTCAGTTGGTCAATTGGTCAGTTAGTCTATTTAGACCAAGTCCCAGAGTAACTCATACAACTACCTCTGAACTCAATTTTGAAACCATATAATGACCTCTGAACTGCGTTTTGGAATTACACAGCAAACTCTGAACTCAAGAACTAACAGACTTACTGAATGCTGAGCAATCAGCGACCCAAGCATACCCCAATCTTGATATTGGCAAGGTGTGTCTTTGTACCACAAATTAACATTTGTCGCACAAAGCCCCTTGACCCGAAAGGGGATTAAATCACTCCAAAGTCGTGATTAAAGAACAATGAAAGAAAAGAAAACGGACAAGCCAGACGGCAGATGTGCCACTTGTCCCAAATGGGACAGATGGCACATCAGATTACCCAATCCTAAAGACCAACAGAAGGTCATTAACCTTTACCAAAGGTCGGGTGCAAAATCAAAGAGTGACTTTGTTAGGGCAAGACTCCTCGGAGAGACATTCAAAGTGATAACAGAGGATAAGTCAGCGGAGAAATATCTGCGTGAACTCTCTAGTATAGTAACCCTAACTTATAAGATTGGCATTCTCTACAACGAAGCAACCAAAACGCTTAATAGCTACCATTCCATCGCCACTGCACAGCGGATGCTCCGCAAACTAGAAAAGTACTCCGCTCTCCTCATCAAACTCCAACTGCAAGCGATCAAACTGACTGAAGAGTATGCTGATAGATTTGGATGATATCTTTATTTTTTCTGCAAAGAAATGCTTTCATCAGCCGTTGATACAATTCTGTCGGCACTTTCTGATGTGTTCATCTTTCGGGTCCCTTTTAGCTTATCATTCCCAATAAATAAGGAGATAGAAAGAGTGACAGAAGGCTGGTGCCAATTCTTCTTGAAGTGCATCTCCATGGGTAGTCCTACGACTTGTCCTTCGGCTATATTGCTATTCAGAAGGTCTCGCCCTGAGAGGGAAAATTTCCAGTTGGCAATCCGTTTGCTCACGGTCAGATCAATCCACCATTGCGGTTTGGTAGTCTGGTATACTCCCATAAACAGAGGACTATAATAGGTTGCTTGTGCTAAGATGTTCCAATTCTTCGGGAGGCTTAGACTCTGACTGTGCATCAGATAATAAGCATTGAACGTTCTATCTATGTGGCTATCGTTGACCACCCCTCTGTCAAATTGTCGATGAAATGCAAAGTAGGTGGAAGCAAGCCAATTTATCCCTAGATCCTGATTGTTAATAATAGGAATAGGCAGTCCTGCAACGACTCTGATGTATTGACTCCTATCCAAATTATTGCGAGAGAGGTAGTAGTTACTTCCTTGCCGACTTATCATCTCGACAATAGGAAGGCGTTCGTCCGAATAGCTGAATTCAAGACTGGCAGCCCTCATAAAGGAGTAAGTGAGCGATAGGTTGTATCTAAAACTGTTCTTCAGATCGGGATTGCCTTTTCGCTTCAAGAAGCCCGAAGATCCTGAAGTATATGGTAGTAGGTCTCTAAACTGTGGGCGATTGTAATAGGACGATAAGACTAACGAGAGTAAATGATGCCGAGCGATGCTATAATCCACACTAAAGTAAGGTTGCCAATTCCACCAGCTCCATCTCTGTGCTTTGTCCTGAGAAAAGACTCCCGATAAGGCTCGAATGTCGTTATTAAGCTGTACCCCCATTCGTCCGTTTATGCTCTTATGCTGATAATAGAGTGTGGCATAGACGGAGTTTTGATGCTCTCTATATCTCAGATCCAGCTCTCCTTTTTGAGCTCTCTCATTAAGCAAAGTGTGACTACTGATAATGCCTGTCTGTATCTTGAAAGAAGGAGAGAATCGATAGAAGAAGTTTGATGTGGCACGATAAGATTGAGTTCTATTATCATGCTCAGAGGAAGCTGCCTCTTGGAGTGATTGATACAAGATATCACTCTTACTAAACAGCATATCCCCATTAACATCCCAAGCCCAATTGTCTCTGTTAAAGTGATGATATAGAGTCCCCGTTACGACATTCCTGTCAAGATTTACCTGTGACGTGTGATTGTTTCTCAGAGCCTCCGTAATCTTAGATAAGCCTATTCGACCACCTAATAGAGAACTCTTGGACAACTGAAGATCCGAGCCAGCTTCTATGCCATAAAGTCTACGAGGAGTGATCGTTGTGGTATCAACACCAAAAGTAGTCTCTAAGGTTTCCTTGCGATTGAGATTAGAGATCGAAGCAGAGAGATAGTTGCGAGAGATCCCTTTGTTTAGGTTAAATCTTCCTCTTAATGCTTCTGAGAAAAGATCTCCTCTCTGAGAAGTAATATCCGAGGAGACAAAGATATTGGACTCGTCTTGCCAAGATTTCTTTTTGGTTATGATATTGAGTACAATATCTAAGTTGTTTCCATATTCTGGTCCAGGATTACGTATTACCTCCACGCTCTCGACATCGCTCGTGTTAAAGGTGGTAAGATAGGAGAGAACTTCTTCTTTTGGGAGCAATAACACACGACCATTCAGAGCAATAGTCACATCATAAATGCCATAAGCGCTCAGTCCTGCCCCCTCTCTCTGATAGATGCCAGGTAGATGTTTGATACCATCCAATAGGTTGCTACCCTTCATACTTGGATTGGCATTTAGATTATACACAGGGTTTACCCCTTTATATGAGACGAAGGGACGATTTACCCTTACTACGACTTCCCCTAATTGAACAGCCCTCACAGAGATCTTAATAGTGCCTATGTCTATGGGCTGATCCTTTATGGTCAACAGATTGGACTTCGGGTTATACTCTTCTCCCAAATAAGAGATCGAATAGGAGTACCGAGATGGTGCTAAAAGTTGCTTGAAGCACCCATTTCTATCAGTAACCGCAGGGAATGTAGCAAGGCTATCAGCCACATTCCTAAAAAAGATGACAGCTCCGATCAGAGGATCTCCAGCCTTGTCGACAATGGAACCTCTTGTCTCAACTACAGACTGAGCAGATAGAGATACTATCGAAGAGAGAATGAATAGGAATACAATGAAACTTCTTTTCATATGATGATCTGATTATTAATTAAATTTCTTAGTATGCTATCTTGAATGTTTTCTATGCAAATCACATCTTTCTGTAATTCTTCTGTCGTATTAGAGTCTAATTCGATTACAGAGTAGTCGACATTGTCAATTAAATATGACTTGTTTTTATTATTCCAAAACAAATACCTGTTTTTGTTGAATTTGAATATTTTCACATTGTTGGATTTGGAATGATTCTTTGAAACAAAATTATACAGATACAGCCACGGCTCCCATTGTTCTGGATATTTCTTAAGTAAAGGATCTGCAATAGAATATATTTTTCGTGTTAGCAAATCTGCCTCAATACTCCGATCTGTATATCGCTCAGATGGCAATAGTTTAGGAAACACCTTAATTGAAGGATATTCTCCTTCATTTCTAAAAGTGATGATTGGCACAATGGGAGTATTGGTAATAAGAGCCAAATGGGCAACTCCAGAACGAGCAAGAATTTCCGATTCTAATATTCTAACAGATGTTAACTTTGTTTCTTCTGTAGCAATTCCAACTCCTGTATTCCCATCTATAAATACAAATAAACTCCTTCCATCTTTGAGATCTTTTGCCATGGATAATAATGAATGAGGAGAATTTGCATTTATAAGTTTCACTGGAGAATTTCCTGACGCAAGACTTGAATATTTACTAATTATTTCTTTCTGAGAATCAATTACTTTTTGCGATGCCAATAATGTAATAGGTTTCTTTAGAGTTAGCAAATACAATAGACTCAATCTGTATGAAGACAAATGAAAAGAACAATAAATTGCGGGGGTATGTAAGTGATCAAGGTTGTCTGATATTGTGCAATAGGTCAGTATGCTTACATCTGACTGTTCTTGCCATGCCAATTCTTGATTTATCAAAACAGAACGAAGAAAACTATCATACTGTTCTTCTTTTAATTCGGGATAGAAACGCTTTAGAGACGCAATTATCATAGCTCTCTGAAGGGTATTCTCTCCGTCCTTTAATCTTTTCTCGATAATTGAGTTAATCGATGCTACTTTCTTTGCGTAGTTGTAAGACATACTTTTTTATTGTATTAGTTGTTTGTATTACCGAAATTGATGAAAAATAAACTCCCACAAATAATAGTATTGTAGAGATAAGGAATATCCAAATACTATTATCAGAAGGAATAGAATTCTGCATTAGCATTGATATTAATGTCACTAAACGTCTAAAGGCAAATATGACAAAGGTGGAAACCATCGTAAAAACAAAAAGAAGGCTAATACAAGAATAGAGATATACAAGAATTGGGTATGAAAATTCTCTCTGATTACATTGTCGAAACTTAGCCCCAATCCACAATACTATTTCCGCTATAGCAAAGTAACTTTTATTTCTCAAGTTAGTTATGCCGAAAATGTCGCTAAAAATCCAATATCCATCAAATCGAAATAATGGATTCATATTATATATAATAACAATTAAATTGTCAAGTATTATAGCAAAAAGTATATGGTTTGGCATTGTATACAGAAAAGAAAACAGCAAAAGAATTGTCATTGATATTATTTGAAAATAAAATCCTGCAACATCAATCACAATTCGTTGGCGTCTTGTTGCCATCCATGATCTAGAGACATCAGTGAAAAATACTGGGAAATAAAGATAAAATCCAAAACCAATTTCTTTTGGGGAAACCTTGTAGCGTTCAGAAGCTACAGCATGCCCCATCTCATGTATAAATATGATTCCAATACTTATTACAATATAGAGAAGCACCAAAAACGGATTACTTTTTATTGTAGCGAATAATTCATGGCGATTTACGCAAAATAAATCCCTATGTCGCAATAATAAAAGAGAAAAAAATGTTGCCATCACAACAACAACAACCTTTGTGTCAAAAAGCGATGACAATCTTTTTAATAGAGTCGTACACCTCTTCTCTTCTAGCCGAACTAATGTTTTCTTGAATTTTATGTATGCACTTTTGTGGCAAATATGACTCTCCTCTATTGATTCCATCTTTTTTCTAACCAAATCTATATCAGAGTGTTCTAATCGTATATCGCTAAATTTTTTTGATACACTATGCAGAGTATCTTCGTTTGAAAGCCCCTTAATAATACAAATAATTAGATGTTTCGTAATATCATTAACCTGAAAATATCTTCCTTTGTATGATACATTCCAAACACCTTTTTTTTGCTGAGAAACACTAATTTCCCTTTCGTTTTTTGCAGATTCCATTTTACAAAAATCTATAAAGAAGTCTACAATCCTTCATTCTATAGTCAATCTCTGGAGAGGAGTAGTGTCCCTCCTCTCCAGGATTGCATAAACTTAGTTAGGGGTTTAGTAGATCTAACTTATCTTTTATAGTGCCAGTGATGGATTGCTCCCCGTACCACCTCCAGAATTGATCTCTGGCTTGACTTTGATGTCTGGCTTGACTTCGATTGTGCCGCCATTGCCGCCATTGCCGCCGTTACCACCACCATCACCACCATCACCGCCATCGCCACCAGAGCACTTCCTTTCGCAAGATCCCCCTGCAGCTTCCATTTCGAAACGGTCTTCTAGTTCTTCAAACTTGATTCTTTCAAAATCTGTTTTACTCATTTTGATTGATTATTTAAGTTATAACTCCTATTCTTCACTCAAGGATTTTTGTGCCTTTACAGTAAGGTCTGGACTGTTTTGATACCAAAGTAAGCCAACTTTGTTCGTGAGTTGATTTTTGCGATCGACAAGAAATTATCGATGCAAATCCGAAGGGCACGCCCTTCTTATTTGAGTTGTATCACACTTTATAATTATCAACAGCGCTTATTGATAGGTTTTACATTTGCAAAGTTCTATAACCTTGATTATCTTGACAATACCCATTCGGGTAATTCTGTGTTCTCGGCTTGATTTTCACCCATTCGGGTAATTCTCTTTGGGTTTCTCTGAACTGAATATCAAAAGCTAGATAAGCATACTTGAGCATAAACTCATCTAATCCTTCTTTGTAGATAGTGATAGGAATTGTGGTAGATCCGAGATAACTTATTCCCTTGGATAGGGGGGTCGCTTGAATATGCAAAGCCCCTAATGTACGCAATAGTTTTTGATCAATTTCAGCCAATAAGACACCTCTATTGTATCGAAATATTGGGCTAATAGCATATAGCATCAAGAGTTTGAAAAGCCTCCCGTTATCTGTATAATTTCGGTTGATTGCAAAACGACCTATATGCCACAAGTGCTTGTGATCATGGCGTAATTGCTCCAGATCTATGAGATGATCTCCAAAAAGTTTTACCAATGGTATGGTGTGCGGATTTTTATCCCAACAAGCTATACGAATGGCACCAATGATATCTCCTTGAGTATTTTTAGCTACGATAATGGAGGAATACTCATAGAATGCCTGTTCTTCTTGTAGTACATGATGATACTCTTCACTACTCTCACAAGATGAAAGCATTTTTCCTTCGTGGTGCATAAAGTTTTCTTCAACCACAAACTTCGCTAAAGATGCAATTCCTTTTTTATCGATTTGCCATAGCGAGATGTCGCCTTGATGCGTTATAAATCTATCCATATATTGATTATATATTATTTTGATGCAAAGCTCGTGATGAAGCATTTGGGACGCAATACCCGAACGGGTGATTTTAGTTCAATAAGGTTCAACTATCATGTTTTTCACCCTTTCGGGTAATAAATCCTTATATATTGGTATATTTGTATCACAGAGCAATAAAAGCTGGTATATGAAAGAAAATGACAGTATTCAGTTCCAATTACCGAGTGATGTCCGACCACAAATAGAGGAGTCGGAGTATCATACCCTGCAACCATATATTGATTCTGTTAAGGCATTTGCACGAGGAACCTATAAATCACTCTACATTATAGATTACTATCGCATGAACTTCCTTTACGTATGCGACAATCCGTTATTCTTATGTGATGAAGCTGTAGAAGATGTCCTTGAGGAAGGATACAACTTTTATCTGAAACATGTTCCCGAGCCGGATCTCCTTTTTCTACAGCAAGTAAATCGTGCTGGGTTTGAGTTCTTTCGTGATATAGCTGTGCAAGACAGAGCGAAGTATAGTATATCCTACAACTTTCATCTATACGCAAAGGAACCTCGAGAAAGTATGCTAATCAATCATCAAATCACACCGCTTAAACTTGATGCGAGAGGAAATATCTGGCTTGCTCTATGCGTTGTCTCATTAGCCCCCTCCACCAAAGTTGGAGTTGCGTATATTTCCTCGTGTAATCCTGAAAACAGATGGATTTTTAAGCCTCAATTAGGAAGATGGAAGCAAATAGAACCGATAGAGCTTTCTTTAAATGAAAAAGCCGTGATTCGTTTATCGAACCAAGGCTTATCAGTTAGTGAAATTGCGCAACAGATCAATAGATCTGAAGATTCTGTGAAAGGCTATCGTAAAAGCCTATTTGCTAAGCTCGAAGTAAGCAACATTACAGAAGCAATCTCGATAGCAACTCACCGTAAGTTAATTTAAGTCATCGCAATCGGAGTAGTAATAGAACTTCGGGAAAGTCTTGACAAACTCTCCTCGTACCAATCTCAGTATAATGGCAGTACACAAACCTCCTGCTAACGAAGATGCGATACTTAATTGTGGAGGTGGCAACAGGCTCTCTTCTTGTTCATATTTCTGAACTATCTCTTCTATCCAAATTTTTGGACGGACCCAATAATTGAAGTAGTCCGTCAGATGTTTTACTGCTTTCTTTTCAAAACCTATTATACTTTCGTTTTCGGAAAGTAAACTATCAAGTTTTTGTCCATTGGGAGCAATAACCATTACAGCACTTGCCCAACCAATATTGTAGGGGTGTAACACATACATCCCTTTTTCTGTACATAGGTTGTCAAAAATGAATGGGATGTCACTCTTGAAATCTAAAGCATTGATTGCGACATCATGTTCATTGATAATATCTTCTATGTTGTTTTCGTCAATATATTTAGGGATCGCCACTATCTTAGCCAATGGGTTAATCCCTAATAGACGCTCCTTAAGAGCCTCTACTTTGGGACGTCCAATATCACTAAATAGATAATTCTGTCGATTGAGATTACTCTCCTCCACGACATCACCATCAACAATAGTAAGATGCTCAAAGCCTAAACGCAATAATGTTTCTGCAATGTTACTTCCGATACCCGCACCTCCGAGCAAAACTCGATAATCTTTTATCTTCTTTTGGTCATTTTCGGACAGATATATCCGATTTCGTTCATATCTTTTCATAGAAATCTCTACTTAATAGTTACGATTACAAAGTTCAGACCTTATTTGAACACTCACAATACCCAAACGGGTAATTTTTATTGGGGAGCATACTTTTTCTACAAATAAAATCAGAGTTTTTTTGGTTAGATAATAGGAATAAGATACCTTTGCAACGAGCAGTTAAGCGTTCTTTGAGTTGTAGCAGGACGTAGAGATAAAGTGCAGTTCGCTCGTTTCCAAATCGTTCCCCTTGGACTAATTGACAGCCAGCCAATAGCTCGTAATCAATAGGTTAGTGCTCACAAACATCCTTCTATGCGGAGATCTGCGATTTCCGCACTGCCAAGGACATCGGTATCGATCGGCCAGAGAAGAATGAGATCTTGCACAACATCCCTCCAACACCTGAGCAAGAGGATTTTATTAAGAGATTGATGGAGTTTGCCAAGACAGGGAATGCGACTGTCTTAGGGCGGGAACCGCTAAGCGAACGAGAGGAAAAGGCGAAAATGCTTATCGCAACCGATTACGCCCGAAAGATGAGCCTTGACCTACGCATGATTGATCCTGCCTACGAAGACCACATCGACAACAAGGCTTCTCACTGCGCCAAAATGCTCAATGACTATTATCAAAAGTACAACGCGCAGAAAGGTACGCAGTTCGTATTCTCCGACCTAGGCACTTACAAGCCCGGAGAGTGGAATGTCTATAGCGAAATCAAGCGTAAGCTCACTGAAGACTATGGCATACCTTCATCAGAGATCCGCTTCATTCAAGAATGCAAAAATGAGAAAGCTAAAAAAGCAGTAATTGAGGGCATGAATAAGGGGAGTATACGCATCCTGTTCGGATCCACCGAAATGCTTGGAACGGGAGTTAATGCTCAACAGCGAGCGGTAGCGATTCATCATCTCGATACGCCTTGGCGTCCTTCAGACCTTGAACAGCGCAACGGACGAGCTATCCGTAAGGGGAACCTCATAGCCAAAGAGTTTGCCGACAATAAGGTTGATGTCATTATCTATGCCGTTGAGCGTTCATTAGATAGCTACAAATTCAATCTGTTACACAACAAGCAGCTCTTCATCAATCAGCTCAAAACGAATACGCTCGGCTCTCGTACGATTGACGAGGGTTCTATGGACGAGGATAGCGGTATGAACTTCTCGGAATATGTGGCCGTACTCTCGGGTAATACAGACCTTTTGGAGAAAGCCAAGCTTGATAAGAAGATAACAGCTCTTGAGTCAGAGCGTAAGTCCTTTCTCAAAGAGCGTGATGCCGCCAGCGGTAAATTGGCTGAGATGCAGCACTCAGTGGAGTATCACACGGGGCGTGTTGAAGAGGCAAAAGCCGATATGGTGACATTTGAGAGCCGAGTACAGCGTGATGAAGAAGGCAATCCCATCAATAAACTTGTCCTCAAAGGCGTAGAAGAGGGTGCCGACATCAAGACGATGGTAGCACGCTTGCGGGAGATTGAAGAGAAAGCCCGCACCAACGGTGAACACCACAAAATCGGAGAAATTTACGGTTTCTCTATCATGGTAAAGACAGAAAGCTCCATGAAAGACCTCTTTCAGATGTCGTCCAATCGATTTTTTGTCAAAGGGCAGGAAGGTATCTATTACACCTATAACAATGGTAAGCTCGCCAGTGATCCTAAACTTGCCTGTGCTAACTTTGTCAATGCCCTCGAACGTATCCCTAAGGTCATTGAGACACATGAGAAGGAACTTGCCAAGGCGACGGCAGATATTGGGGTGTACACGACAATTGCCAATGGATCGTGGAAGAAGGAGAACGAACTGCGTTTGCTCAAAGGACAAGCTGCCGAACTCGACCGAAAAATTGCCTTAGAGCTTGCTCCGCCTGAGCCTGAGAAGGAAGAAATCAAAGATGGAGAGAAGAAGAGGCAAGGACAAGGAGGAGTACAAAACACGACCTCTCAAGGGGCAACGCAAGAGTCTACTCACACTTTGCCCCAACACATGACAACGCCGCAGTCCTCTATGCACGCTCCTAAGAAGAGCGAGCCAGAAAACCCGGGCATCATGAGTCGTGTGGTAATCTCTAAGCCCAAGTGGAAAATATAAAAATAAATTGTGGCAAGCCTAATAGTAAAGGCTTGCCACAATTTGTTTTACTAATGATTGTGCCAAGATTCATTATAACAAATCAACTAGTTTCTCTTTTACCAGTGTCCAAGCCTCCTGCGGAGAGTAATTTATCCCTGGACGAATAATAGCTCTCATATCTGAGAGGAACTCCTCGTCCTGCATCTTATCTTCCATATTCGCTAAGAACTGTTTTTTAGAAGGGACTTTGTCTACGACAAACTCCATATACTTTTGGTAACAAGCCAATACTTGTTCTAAATCAACATTTCCTTGCTTGAGAGACCAATACAAATCAAAGAGATCTCGACCTTTGCGACGCTGATACAATGCACGCAACTTTGTTCCTAATAACTCTTCTAATTTGTATGTATTGATGGTGGTCTCTCCTGAAAACCATGAATTCTCAACACGAAAAGGGAAGTCTTGTAGTCCCAGAACACTGAAGTGCTCTCGTGTATTGATTTCTATTTTAAGTCTGAGATTGACAATAGGAGGCATCTCTGATTCAAATCGATACAATATCGTGTTGTTATGAATGTGTTGCTTAACGACACGTTTTGTCCCTAAGAATGCTAACCGCTTACGGATTTCCATAAGGATTGGCTTTATGGGCTCTGATGAGATTTGAACTAAATCAATGTCCTCAGAGTATCTCACTTGGGGAGCAATAAATAGCTTATGCAAGGCTGTTCCTCCTCGGAAAGCCAAAGCATTGCGCAACAGCTTAGATTGAAACATCTCAACTAAAGCTCGACTAATTACCAAATCCTGCTCTATCTGGGCATCATTTGTCCACGGAGCTATATGTCGCCACTCTATAATATATCTTTGAGGAATCATAGGATATCCGTTGTTATTGTCTCATTCATTATAACCTTCCACTTTTCGTCAGCTGTACCAACTCTTGGTTTAGACAGAGAAAAAGGTACCTTATGTAGGATTTCAGATTTTAGAGAAGATTCTATTATTGTTGAATCTACACCAATGAAGTCCAAGATGTACCCTACTCTTTGTCGTATCGCAACAGGGTAGAAACGAACTAGTGATCTCATTTTAGACTTTTGTATAATATCAGTCAGTTCTTGAATAACCTCAATACTTCTCCCTAAACCGATTTTCTTTTGATATATAACCAAATCGAAGATTGTTGCTTCTGGTGTGGAAACTTGGATATATCCCGTTCTTGTTTTTAATGACATAACGGACTCACTTTCCCAATGTTGGGATAAAGTAAAATCTATCAAATGCTTTCCTGTCTCAATATTCCTAATTTTTGTGCCTGATTGTGTTACAAAGAAACTCATTGGTTGTTGATGACCGGCACCATGTAAAGCTGCGGCAGATAATAGAGAAACATAGTAGGGAGTATGTAGGTATTTCATTAAGTCATCAATGAATAACACCTCTGGTACTCTATTCTGAGTACTAAACTCTGGAGTAACAATTGCATAAAAACCTTGTCTGATAGAATATAGTTTACCCAGCTGAGTATATCTAGAGATAGTTCTCTTTACTAACTCAGGAGATACTCCACGACTAATTAGTTTCTCGCGAGAGAATGTTAGTCGTCCCTCTGCAAGCACACTTTCAATAAAAGTTCCGTAAACCATCTTCAGGCAATCTACCTATTGTTCAAATTTGCAAATAGGGACACTTTTCGTCCCCATTTGCAAATTTAGACAATTAAGTTCGAGCATGCAAACTTCTGATATTCTATTTGTTGCAACATCTACTCCAATATTCTATCGTTTTCTAGCATCTCATCAATCTCATTTCGCTTAAAGAGTAATCGTCCATTAGCCTTAAGATAGGGTATTTTACCAGACCAAACCCAGTTGTAGACAGTCTTCTGTTCCACTTTAAGAAGTTTAGATACATCGATAATGTCAAGATACTCGGGCTTTAAGGGAGGGTGAATCTTTGTGTCGATCCATTGCTCTTGTAGAACGAGCAGATGGTCGACTTTTTCTTCCAGAGATAAAATACGTTCAAACAGGCGTTTTTGCCAGAGTTCTTCGGTTTGATTCTCTAAATTCGACATAACTCTCCTCTTTGATAATACCCACTTGTATCCTGAGTCAGAATTTCCTGCTCCCTCATATAAGCAATATACTTCTTGGCAGTACGTTCCTTGATTTCCATCTCTCGCATCAGCACCTCACAGAGTTCTTGATATGAAAGTCTGTGGCTATGCTTAAACGCTTCTCGCACAACAGCAATAAGTTCATCGGTCTTACGCTTCTCCTTCTCCTCCTTTGATTTCTCCCCTCGATAAACGTGCATATCTAAATCTTTGTCCCAGCCAAAAAGTATCATCGGCACATCCAAAGGACTGCCATCTCTTACCTTCAGAGCCTTTACCACTGAATATTCGGGGTTATCATCTTTCTCAATAGATAAAATTCCCGCAGCTTTACGTTGTAATTCTGAGCCGATATGACCGCGGAGTTTGATACCATTGGGAACAAAGTGAAGCACACAAATAATGCAAGTATTATAAACCCCGGCTAAACGATAGAGATCATCTACTATGGCAATACTCTCACTTTCGTCATTGGCCGAGCGTATGAGATCTGCAATACCATCAATTACAACCAGATGAATACCCCCATGTTTATGGTGAAACAAATCCATACTCTCGCGAATCAGTTTGAGACGATCTTTTCGAGAGAAGGAGGCAAGGTATAACGAGTGATAAAATTCAGGTACAGTTGATAAAGAAGCCCTTCGTAAGGTCTTGCCTAAATTCTTATACAGCTGAGCTTCCGATTGTTCTGTGTCGTAATGCAATACAGCCAAGCCTTTGGGGTTAGCTGTAATCTCCAAGCCCAAGGTTTGTTCGGGATTCAAACGCTCTATGCCAAGGGCTCCGGAAAGAATAGCCGAGATATAATTGCTTTTCCCTGTACCCTCACCTCCCGTAACACAGAGAAGATTATCTTGTGTTCCAAGGGGGACACCTTTTACGGACACTATGGCTTTGGAAGCATCCGGCGGGTTGTCATAATCTATCTCACAAGAACGTAGCATCATCATTGTTTGTGTATATATTTCCGATAGCCTATGAGTTATCAGGGCTCTAAGCTCTGCCTCAGTTTTACCCGAAGCGAAAAAGTCTGATATATCTTTCTCATTTTTGCTCCCTGCCAAAGGTAGAGTCAAGCTCAACACGTTGCGATGAGAGAGTAATTCTGCCTGGCGTTCGGCTTCTCTTTGTCCTGTTTCATCCGTGTCATAAAGGAGGATAATGTGTCGAAATCTGAGTTGTAAACTTTCGATAGTGGGCTCAGGAATAAGAGCCGTTTCACTGTTAAAGCAAATAGCATGAAAATGATGAGCAGCAAGAGTGAGTACATCTTTCTCTCCTCCCGTAATGAAGAGTACATCTCCCTTACTGGGGAGCTGCTCAAATCCAAAAATATAATCCTCTGTTTTCTCTCCTCCATAAAGAAAGCGTACTTTACTCTTGGGGCGATAGAGTTTTACAAAATCTCCCAATATATAGGCAAACATCGGCTCCTCCAGAGAGGATTGTAGGAAGTAGGGCTTCCCTTGAGATGAAATGGACTCATAACGAGCCAAGGAGCGAACATGGAAGCGTTCAAGGGTCTTATTGTTGATGCCATAATGCATCCAAAATTTTAGTTCTTCGTTCGTAAAGGCTTGTTCGTATAACTTGAATCGCTTGAGGTGCTCTGTGCTTGTTATAGGTCGCTTAGGCTTGATAACAGGGGGAGAGGGACGTGGCAAATATCTCTTCCTTTCACTACTATCATCTGAGATATTCAAATGTAGATCTTCAATAATACACTCCAAGACCTTACGAAAATCTGCTTTTACATCTAATCCCAAAATAGTAGCAGCAAACCAAAAACAGTCTCCCGAATACATATCATTACCAAAGTCTTTCATACGGTAACACTGCGTTTTAGCATCCAAATAGATGTTACAGGAGGCACGCCTATCGTCGTACAGAGGGTTTCTAAAGTTACGTTTGGGTACGAAGTCAATCGGCATATAAAAGCAGAATACTTCTAAACCCCGATTGGTGCGAGCTAAGATTTCTTCTTTCAGATTCATAGTTCTTCAAATATTACCGTATCCTCTCCCATATAGCCTTTAATGATACCATCTTTGTAAGCATTCATTCTCTGCAAAGCTTCTAACCTGCGAAAGCCCTTGAAAGTTGCTCGTCCCGTCTTGATAGCAAGATATAAGCCCTTAAAAGGATAAACCACATGATTGCTCGACAGGTAGCGATAGGGAATAACTTTAGCTTCTCGCCAACGCGCCAATGATGCTTTCGAGATGCCCAAAAGGCGAAGAACATCAGAACTATTCAATTCTATTTTATCCTCCAGTACCGAGTAGTCACGTTTGAGTTCCAGAATGAAGCCTGTCACCTGTCTGATATCTTCACGAAGAGCTCTGACTTCGTCAAGCAACGATAGAGGATTATTTGTGTCCATAATTCTTCAAAAGTTTCTGTACAACTTCGAACAATGATGCGAATAGTTGCTTCATGCTCTCATCATCTCCTTGCTCTTTCATTTGATGCACAAAGTGCTCAATGTGGAAAAGTATAACTTCTGTGTCTATTTGGAATAGCTTGCGTACAATCTCCATGAGGTCTCTTTGTTCGATAGTAGAGAACCATTGATGTTTCTGAGGAGTCGTAATAGATTCCACAAAGCCTGAAGGGAGATGAAGTAAAACAACCTCCTTGTCAAATGCCTTTGCACACTTTAGATAGGTGCGAAGATTGAGATTGCTCTCTAACTTACAAGCTTTAATAAAATTGGAGTATTCCATGTTTGCATTCATTGCAACTCTCTTGAGATTGGAAGAAGCTCGAAGTCTCATTTCTAAAGTTGGACAGACAATAAACAGGCATCCTTGTTCTTCCATTTTGGGGCATTTCTTTTTGGGCATCGTATAAGTATTTATATTTTTTACTGCAAAGTTCCATAGAGAAAAGCTCAGAAACAGAATATTATATTACCATTATTTGGTATTATGATACCATTGAGGAGGATTTGCCATGTATAGGTTAATGAAAGTCAGTGCACGGTGCAAGTCCCTTTATATATAAGGGCTTGCACCGTGCACTGAAAATTGTAGCCAAGAGGCTGATAAAATATTTCCTATCAAATAGTTTGGAAAGTGTTCCTGTTTTGAGTACTTTTGAACCAAAGAAATACAAGTGAGTATTTCCAATAGCAGTATCTATGAGTACTCTCTAAGAACTCTCTGGTGGCTACAATTTGGCTACACCAAAAGAAGAAAAAAGGACTAAAAGATTACGATACAAGGAGTTGAAGAATATAGTTCATTATCCTCTCTCTCCGCAATAAGGGTGTAAATCAGCAAGAGTATGCGGTTTACACCCTTTATTACACCCAAAAATTTAGAGGCAATAAAATCACCACCTAAGACTACAGCTTGGGTGGTGATTTTGTTTAAGGTTATGCGGTTGCACCGATAAAGGCAACCTACAAGAAATACAGGTAAATTATCATTCCTTATACTGAGATCATTTGCTATTTTGTCTCAAGGAATCGACTCATCTTCTCAATGCAACGTTTCTTTTGTTGCAGGTTTGGGTGTACATACAGATTAAGTGTTGTTGAGACATTGGAGTGTCCGAGAATAGTACTGACAGTTTTATAGTCGCACTGACTCTCTATACAGCGTGTTGCAAATGTATGTCTGAGGCCATGAAAAACAATCGGAGGAATCCGTAGGCGCTTGAGTAATCGGGCAAAATAATCTCGATAAGTGCGAGGGTCTATTGCTTTGATAGACGAACCAACAACAAAGGGCGAAACGGATGACTTCTTCAAGATACACAAAGCCTCAAACAGATGTCTGCTCATAGGAATCTCTCGAAACGAATGTTTTGTCTTAGGAGTGCTAAAAACTTGCTCGGTAGCCCCTTTTTCGCAATCGTAGATGCGTGCTACTGTTTGCCGTATACGAAGAATTCGATGAGATAAATCTACGCAAGACCACTCTAATGCACACACTTCCCCGATACGCATACCCGTACAGATCGAGAGCAATATCCCTATATTCTTGGAGTCTGGCTGCTCGATGAGATAAGTCATAAGCCTGCGTTGGTGCTTAACCGACATCACAGGCAACTTACTACCTTTCTCTATTGTTGGGTAACTTAGATGCCAGTTCTCCGACTCAAATAGTTTTTGTCTTGCTCCATACTTGATAATAGCCCTAAGTACGGCAATGATATCTCGAACGGTTTTCTTGGAGAGTCCTTTATTAATCTTATCAATAATAAAATCTTGGACATCAGACTCTGCAATCTGAGTCATTGCCCCAAATTGGGGCAACAAATGTGTACGAAGGATAAGCCGATAAGCGCACATCGTGGAGTACTTGACCAGAGGTTGCTTGGCCTCACACCACGATTGTGCGACTTGATGAAATGTTGTTTGCATCTTGTACATTGTTTTTAGTTCATAGAATAACATGTACAAGATGGGAACTTCTATTTATTTCCTTTCGATCTGTTGTGCGTCTTGCAGAGCATTTCGCAATTGGCAAGAGTTGTACTACCACCTTTGCTCCATGCTGTTACATGATCGGCATCCATCTCTGAGAGTTTGTAAATGCGTGTTTTATTGGCGTTTTCCCCAATGGCACACAGCGGACAGTTTGATTTCCCTTCTTTCTCTGCACGTTCTGTCTGTTGCTTGTAGGCCACCTTCTTATCCTTTTCGTCAAAGAAACGCACATCCAAGAGGTGAGTATGCTGCTCCCCACCTAATACATATTCATAGATATTACGTGGGCACTTGATGGCTTCATCAGCGATGAGTGCTTTCACCCGTGCTGTAATATGATCGATACTATAGGGTGTTGTGTGATATGTTTCATAGAGTCGCCCCCATTCGAGACCACACATTTCTCGATCTGTCATTGTGAAGGTGGTCGCAATCCAATCAATTACCGATCGAAAGTAGGACTCTAACCCTGTAATTACCTTATCATGCCTGTGCATACTCATGTAGGCATCCACAGTTTGCTGATGGCTTGTACTGACCCACTCGAGAGCAACCTTGAGATAATCTTGTCGCTTGACATCTCCTTTGATGTAGTGACTCCATTTATGGACTTCGGCATTCTGTGAGTTACTAAAAACTCGCTTTGCTGCATTGACAAACGAACCTGAATAAATAGCATTACGCAGTTCTTGTTCGTTAAGAGGTACGCCTACAATATTGATGGTCTTAAACCATTCTTTGACCTCTCGCTCCTCACCCTCGCAGACATACACCAAGAGTTTTGAGTCTAAGATGAGTTTTTGCTGTTCCACAGGCAAACCAGAGAAATATTGCATATTACCATTGGCATCTTCTATAGCAAACTTACCTGTAAAAAAGCGTCCTATAGATGTGATGCGTTGTTGTCCGTCCAGCACTTCATATTGGCCGTTTGCTGTACGATTAAAGTAAATCAACCCCAGAGGATAGGAACTTAAAATGGACTTAATAACGGCTACATCTTTCTTACCATCGTTATAGATATAATGCCGTTGATATTCGGGCTGTATCGTTAGCCTTCCATCTAGACCAAATAGTCCCTTTCCTTCTAGCTCATTGTAAACAAACCCTTTGCAGATATCTGCAATAGTCCATTCTGTATGTAGTTCTGTTTTCATTTATTGTTTTTGTATTTATGTAACTGAGTTGAAATCTTAGGGTGTACTGAAAGCGAAGGTAAAGGGTTTTCTAACGGACTTTGGCATAGAGAAAGTGGTATCGCACAGCCTTTTATTCAAAGTCAGAGAATCTACAAACGCATTTTTATTAGAGTAAGAACTTAATGAGTATTCGAGCATAGACCTCTTTATTATTGATACTAAATCGTTTACCTGGAATAGGATTATCCTCTATATATCGGTCTATCCCTAAGATTTCAAATTGCTCCGGACAATACTTATCCAAAAAAGAGATAGGAACGCCCATAACTCCATCATAATCTGAAGGGATTGCATCAGTAAAAGGAATTTCTATCGCATCATAATTATCGTAACGTTCATAACCCTCTTTTCCTTTCATTTTCTTGTTATAGCGCAGATTGTCCTCCATTGTCATAAGAGCCAGTGGCTGGTGACGACGTCCATGCTCGATATTGGAATACCAACAAGAATTGCCTAATCTTGTATAGTCTCCAATGTACCCTAACCGAGCCGCTTTTTGCTTATCTTTTTCATCAACCTTAGCACCTTTAGGAACTGCAAATACCATGTCCTTCCCATTCCCAGTGGCTCCCAGCCAGATTTTATTATCCTTGATGAGAGGGAAGACTTCTTTGTAGGTAATGGCATTCATATTGCCTATGATGGCAAACTTCTTATCTCCCTCCATAATCCAAGCGAGGAACTCACGGAAGAGCGAGAACGGAGGATTGGTAATGATAATATCGGCTTCATCCCTCAGAGCCGTTACCTCAGGGCTACGAAAGTCTCCAGTGCCCTCGAGATATTCCCATTCCAAGTCATCTATATCAATCTTGCCACTATGATTAGTGTCATGTGTAAGGGTGAATATTTTACCACAAATAGCCGACTTCTCTGCATTGTATCGAGGATCTTCTGTCTCGAATAGGGAGGGTTGCCAATCAGATTTGTAGTTCTTGCTCTCTTGAGCGAAGCTCGTACTAATGAGCTTCTTTAGTCCCAATTCTTCAAACTTAGCCACGAAGAAACGTGTGAAGTTACTCCATTCGGGATCATCACAAGGGAGCAACACCGTCTTGCCTCGGAATACTTCCGCATTATACTCTAAATAGGCATTCATCTCAGCCTCTATGTCGTGATATTGCGTATAGAATTCATCATTCTTAGCTGCTTTAGCATCTTTGAGGTTTCTATTTGCCATATATTCTATCTATAAATCCTATTTATCTTACAAAGGTACGAAGAAGCTTGCAGAGGGACGAGGGGATTTCCCTATTTAACACTGAAAACGAAGAAGTGGGGCTTGGGGAGGACAAGAAGTGGAGAAAGGCTCAAGGGCAGTGATGCTCTGCAAGCCTCTTTTTGTGTGAAAATGCGTATTCAGGGGGGATCTATGAGGAGCTTTGATTTCCCGCGACTTCCTTGTATTTCCTGACACCTCCCTACCATTTCATAAACAACGAATTAGCTCATACTTTCGCAGTGTCAGAGCTGACTAATAGCCCGAAGCACAAGGGCAAAAGTATTCACAACTTAACTGCAATGAAGTATGATTTTAGAAGAACTTTTGGGCAAGCCCGTATGGCAGATGACAGGCGAGGAATTGCTCTTCCTTGCTCGCCACGGCTCACAGCCCAGCAATACGAATACGGAGGCAAAACCTTCCAAAGAACAAAACACCATGTGTATGATCATGATCTCTCTGGCATCGCTCATTTTTCAGCTGTAATTCCTATCACTATCCACATCAAGCAAGGTAGATGATTATCTTTAGGTGCAGATCTTGCGCTTAAATAGCTAATTGCAAAACGGAAGGTTAGTTCATTTGTTCCATGCAAGGAAGATAATTTTGTCCCAAGTACTTTTGAGTTCGGCTTTTAGGTGTCGTAAGTATCATTTTGACAATTCACGACTCATGCGATATACTCCCTTTTTATGCACAAAAATAAGATCACGGCTCTCTTTGTCTAAGATATACGTACCTCTGCTTGTATCTGTCGAGACGTAGATAGTCCTTTTCGGATGGGTTTGGCAGTCGTCTAATATCCATTATCTCAACAAACCTTTTTGGACAGATCAAATAACAGCATCAGAACCTTTGGAGAAGTAGTACATTTCTACTCCGATGTCCGAATTTTCAATACAATTCTCAGCTTGATATTTAGAGGTAAAATTGCCTAATCAATAAGCAATCTGTCCAATTCCGGAAGTTAATTTTTCGTTTACTACTAAACAAAAAAGGGGAAGAGACTCGCCATGATCGGTGAGCCTCTTCCCCTTTTTTCCAAACAGCCGGTGGCTTTAGGGATTGCGTTCTTTCTGAAGGATTGCCTGCATCCGACGGACGATGTCAGGGTGCTTGTCGGCAACGTTGTGTCGTTCTTCCGGATCGGATGGGAGGTGATAGAGCTGCGGACGGGGGAGGTAGCCGGTCTCGATCTTCGGCCCCCACGTGATCATGGGTGCTCCGTTGGACGGCTCTATGTATTTCCACTCCGGTGTGCGGACGGATAGGGTCTTGTTGGCAGCCTGCCCGATCACATGAGAGCGGTGCGGAGCATCGTGCCGACCAAGCCATGCGGAGAGCGCCGGGCGACTATCGGAAGCGGCACCGGACGAGAGCGTGATGTCGAGGAGGTGGGCAAAGCTCGCCAGCCAGTCCGCCTGACTCACGACACGGTCGGAGGTGCCTTTGCCCTGCTGCCCTCTGCGCCAGGAGAGAATCGCCGGGACGCGAGTGCCGCCCTCGAATGCACTGTACTTGAATCCGCGCAGACCTCCCGACGGGCGGTGTTCTCCAAGAAGTTCTTCGGCTCTGTCCTCGTAGCCGTCATCGACGACAGCCCCATTGTCGCTGGAGATGAGGATGATGGTGTTGTCTCTGATGCCGAGCTCGTCAAGGGTGCGAAGGAGTTCGCCCACAGCCCAGTCGAACTGTACGATGGCGTCTCCCCTCAGTCCCATGCTGCTCTTTCCCCGGAAGCGAGGATGCGGAAAGCGGGGGACGTGGACATCGTTCGTGGCATAGTACATGAAGAAGGGTTGGTCCTTGTGCTCGCGGATGAACTGCACGGCTTTCGCAGTGATGCTGTCCGCGATGTTCTCATCTTTCCACAACGCACGACCTCCTCCCCGACTGTAACCGATGCGGCCAATGCCGTTCACGATCGCCATGTCGTGCCCGTGAGAAGAGCGCAGCTGAAGGAGCTCCGGATGTGTCCGTCCCAGAGGTTCTCCCGCGAATGGTCGCAGGTAGCTCACTTCGATGGGAGCAGACGGATCGTAGTTGGCAACGGTATCTTGTTCGATGAAGACGCAAGGAGTGCGGTCTGCAGTGGCAGCCATGATGTAGTGGTAGTCGAATCCCAAGTCTTTCAGTCCCATCGTAAGAGGCTTGTTCCAGTCCTGCTTGCCTGTCTCCGGCCCAAGACCAAGGTGCCACTTCCCGATGGCTGCCGTGGCATAGCCCGCCTGCTTGAAAAGATCGGAGAGGGTAAACTGCTCCGGCTTGATGATCATTCCTGCATCACCCGCCGCAACATCCGTCCCGGGCTTCCGCCACGCATACTCTCCCGTGAGCATACCATATCGGCTCGGCGTACTCGTCGCAGCCATGGCATAGGCGTTGGTGAACCGGACTCCTTCCTCTGCCAGCTTGTCGATATTGGGCGTCTCCACGCCTTTAGCTCCATAACAGCCCAGGTCTCCGTAGCCAAGGTCATCGGCATATATGATCAGCACATTGGGACGATCTTTGCTCTGTCCCCACATCGCCAAGGGAAAGCTTAGAAAAAGCGAACCAACGAGATATTTCTTGTTCATAAGTCTTTCGTTTTTATCTTCTCCGCAAAAATAAACTTTATTCTCTATAAGGAGGAGATTAAAGACTTCATTGCGCATCCTGTGTTTGGTGTCTGGTGGCTGATGGGCAACTTGGAGGGCTGGGGAGGTCCCGTAAGCGATACTCTGATAGAGCAGCAGAAGGAGTTGCAACAGAAGATTCTCGAACGGATGAGAGAGTTGGGTATCGAGCCGGTCATGCAAGGCTTCTATGGCATGGTGCCGACGACGCTCAAGGATAAACTCTCTGCCGGCATCATCCCTCAAGGCAGATGGGCAGGAGGATTTCAACGCCCCGACTTTTTACTTCCCACGGATCCGAACTTCAAAAGAGTGGCGCAGATCTATTACCAGGAGATGAAGCGGCTGTATGGTGATGATCTCAGACACTTTGGAGGAGATCCATTCCATGAGGGAGGGAATAGCTCCGGAGTAGATGTTGCCCTTGCTTCGTCCGCCATCCAAAAGGAGATGATGCAAGCCTTTCCGCAGAGCTGTTGGGTGCTGCAAGGGTGGGGAGAGAATCCCGGCACAAAGCTCTTGCAGGGTCTTGACAAACGGCATGCGCTTGTGATCGAGCTGTTCGGGGAAAACACCGACAATTGGGAGAAAAGAAAGGGCTACGAAGACACTCCGTTTCTCCGGTGCAATGTCAGCAACTTTGGGGAGAAGAATGGTCTGTATGGCAAGCTGAAGGCATCCGAACCGAAGCACCGGACTACTTCGAGATAGAAAAAAGATGGATCGACGCCCCGACAATCCCCTCCACTCCCCGTATATCTTCCGATAGATACCGGGAAATCTTGGAGCAGCTATCCATTGGGAATTAAGCCGGATTAAAGTCCATCTTCTCCTCCTCCATCCTCAGCTTTTTCTCTCCTTATTTTCATCTCTCCTAAGGGTTATCTGCAACTCCTTTCGTATGGGGGCGAATTTCTTTCCGCAAGGAAATATTTCCCCTTTGGCCACGTAATATTTCCCCCTTGCCCACAAAAAATTCCCCCCTTGCCCACAAAAATTTTTCCTCTTGGCCACAAAAAATTTTCCTCTTAGCCACAAAAATTTTTCCCCTTGGCCACAAAAATTTTTCCCCTTGGCCACAAAAAATTCCCCCCTTGGCCACGCAATTTTTTTTCCTTGGCCACAAAAATATTTTTTCTTGGCCAAGAAATTTTGACGCTTTCCGCAAAGAATTCTTTCCGCCTCCGAAAACACTTATTATGAAGCACTTACAGCCCCAGAAAAAGTGTCCCGCTCCGCTTGCTCTTCTACCCTGCTGTTCCTCTTCCGTTGCGACACAAAAAAAAGCAGCGCCGGCACTTATCATCGTACCGGCGCTGCCTGCATTTTTTCTACCTGTTTCCTCAAGAACAGAGATTATGGAACGGGGTCAAGAGATACCGTCCAGCCCTTGTCCGTGGCTATCTTCTTGTCGCACTCATCCGTGCCCGGATTGCCGTGGATGTAGATGGTCTTCTTGCCTCCCGCCACCCCGGTTACATCGGGAAGTATGGTGAATATCTCGTTCAGTGTCTCGGCACTCAGCTTACAGTTGCGGCAATACAACATATTGTTTATGCTGCCGGAGATCTTCAAAGAGCTCAGATCCTTGTTGTTGTCGCAGCCGAAGACGGTCAGATTCTTGTTGTTGCTCAAATCCAGGGAGGTGAGGTTGTTTACGTAGCAGTCCAGATGTTCCAAAGCCGTGTTCTTGCTCACATCCAGCGCGACGAGCTGATTCTTGAAGCAGTTCAACACCTTCAACAAGATGTTATTGCTCACATCCAGGGTGGTGAGCTTGTTCTTGTCGCAGTAAAGCACCATCAAATCCGTGTTCTTGCTCACATCCAAGGCGGAGAGCTTATTGTTCTCGCACTTCAAGCTTTCCAAAGCCGGATTGCCGCTCACATCCAAGTCGGAAAGCTCATTGTGGTTGCAACGGAGCCCTTTCAATGCCGGATTCTTACTCATGTCCAGTGTAGTGAGGAGGTTATCGAAGCAGTTCAGGTATTCCAAAAGGGTGTTCTTGCTCAGATCCAATGTTTCTATCCGGTTGCCGTCGCAGTACAACACCTTCAATGCCGTGTTGTCGCTCACATCCAAGTCCGTGAGCTTATTATTGTAGCAGCCCAACCATGCCAAAGCCGGGTTGTCGCTCACATCCAAGCCGAAGAGCTCTTGATTATGGCAGTCGAGCTTGGTTACCTTTCCATATATGGTGAAGACCTCGCTACCGCGAGTGTACTCCTGGTAACTGCCAAATGTGGTTACTGCCTCGCCTGCGTCTTTAACATCATTATCATTCAGGTCTATCCAGACATCCGGACGATCCGGCGCATCCGCATCCAACAGAAGTGTGATCTTGGCGCCGACCGGTTTCTCTGTCGCCAGAACCATCTCCCAAGGAGAAGGAAGCCCCGCGACATCCACTTTCCATCCTTTATATGTTGCAATATCGGGATGACAAGCAGCCGCTCCGGGATTGCCTGCAATAAGGATCTTCTGGTTGTCGGTGAGTCCTCTCACATCGGGAAGTGTCCGGAAGATCTCGTCCAATACGCTTTCGCTCAGCTTACAATTGGAAAGAACCAAGCCATAGTTTAGGGTGCCGGGAACTTCCAGATATGTCAACTCTTTGTTATCACGGCTCTCCAGATAGGTCAGATTCTTATTGTTGCTCAAGTCTAAACGGGAGATCTTATTGTTACCGCAATACAGATACTTCAAAGCAACGTTCCCGCTCACATCCAGTGCATTGAGAAGATTATTATTGCAAGAGAGCCGGACGAGAGCCGGGTTCTTACTTACATCCAATGTGGAGAGTTTATTCTCCCAACAGTTCAAGTCTTTCAAAGCAATGTTCTTGCTCGCATCCAGTGCCGTGAGGCCATTTTTCTCGCACCGCAGCGTGGTTACCTTTCCATATATGGTAATGGTCTTGGCTCCAAGCGTGTACTCTTGGCTTTTGCCAAACTTGGTTACGCTCTCACCCGCATCTTTTTTCTTGTTGTTGTTCAGGTCTATCCAGACTTCCGGGCGGTCCGCGTCATCTGCATCTATGCTAAGATTGATCTTTTCTCCGACCGCTTTCTCTGTCGTCAGCACCATGCTATTGATAAGAGGAAGCCCCACGACATCCACTTTCCATCCTTTTTGGGTGGCTATTTCGGGATGACAGGCGTCCGCTCCGGGATTTCCTGCAACAAAGACCTTCTTATCGCCAATGCTTTGCCCTGTTACATCGGGAAGAGTTTTGAATATTTCGTCCAGTGTCTCTGCGTCCAGCTTACAATTGAGGCTGAACAGTGCATTATTTATACTGTTGGGAATCTTCAGAGAGCTCAACTCTTTGTTGTCCCTGCAATCCAAATAAGTCATCTTCTTATTACCACTCACATCTAAAGAAGGGAGGAAATTTTCGCTGCAAGACAAGACAATCAATGCTGGGTTCTTACTCACATCCAACGAGGTGAGGCTGTTGCCGTTGCAATACAACTCTTGCAAGTCTGCGTTACTGCTCACATCTAAAGATTTCAGCCCGATCTTGTTACATAAAAGTTCGGACAAAGCCGTGTTTTTACTCACATCCAACGAATTGAGAGGATTAGAGTGGCAGACCAGCTTGGTCAGCCGTATATTTTCACTCACGTCCAAAGAGCTGATCGAAGAGCCAGAGCAGTCCAAATAAGTCAGCTTTGTGTTTTTGCTGACATCCAAAGCAGTAAGTTCATCTATATCGCAGCATTCCAGCTTTTCCAGTTCCGTGTTCTTACTCACATCCAACGAAGCGAGAGGATTCTCGAAACAGAGCAATTCTTTCAAAGCCGGACTTTTACTAAGATCTAACGTTTTGATTCCTGCCGCGGAGCAGTTAAAAACAGTTATCTTTCCGTACACGGTAATGGTCTGAGAGCCGAGCGTGTATACTTGTTTTTCGTCAAACGTGGTTACACTCTCTCCTGCATCTTTGGTATTGTTGTTGTTCAGGTCTATCCAGACATCCGGACGGTCTGCGTCATCTGCATCTACCAAAAGCCAAATCTTCCCGCCAACTGCCCTCTCCGTGGTCAAAGAGATCGAAGGCAGATCCTCTTCCACGCCATCGCCCAGGATTCTCAGGCTGTTCTCTTTCCACTCCGCCTGCACACGATAAGCCTTGCCGGCAGTCATCGAGAACGCTTTGGCTCTCTTTTTGTTGGCCGAGAGTTTGGTGCCATGCTCCGTCTGCATGGATATGCCGAACTCCGGAATGTTCTTTCCCGTAGGGCGATGCCAAACGGCAAACGTGTGAGTCGCTCCCGGTGCAATGCCGATGCCGGATCCCGCTGCTTCCAAAGGGTTTGGCTTGTCTCCGTCTGCTGACACCACCTCGTCAGTCATCGGTTTGTAGAGATAGTGCTTCCCGTTGCCGGGCAGATAGCGCCACTCATCCGCTCCCGGATCGGTGCCGTAGAGATGACAGTTGAGCACTTTCAGCTCCGCATCCGAGCTGTTCTTGAGATCGACATACTCCACACTTCCGAGATGTGCGAACGGAAGAAGCATTTCGCCCGAAGCCGCCATATCTTCGGGCTCCACTTTGAGCTTGGAAAGGACGGGAACGGCAATATCCGACAGACGATCGCCTCGCAAGGGCAGAATGTCCAAAAGAATCTCTTTGTTACGAATACTCACTCCCTCTCCCGGAACTCCGCAGAATGCGTGAATGGTGTACTCTTCCGCCGTGTCTATGATCTCGGGCACTTCGATGTCCAGCTTCGCACTTTTGCCTTCCTGACCGATGCTGCCTACGACCACCTCCACCGGTTCCGTAAGCCGTGCTCCTTGCTCGAAGACAAACGTTACTTTATCTCCCGACTCCCAGCGGGCCGAAAGGATGTTCTTGCCCGGATCTTTCTCCAAAGCCACACGCGTGGTCATGCCATCCTGCGGCATGGAAGCCGTAAAGGTGAGCTGCCTTTCTCTCTTTCCCGGTAATAGTGATTCGCGTTCGTTTTGGCAGCCGATTGCCAGCAGGGCAAACAGCAGAACCGGCGCGAATAAAGATTTAATAGAAATACGTTCCATCTGATTTTTTGTTTTCATTAGTTTCTCATTCATTCGTAACAACGCATAAAGTCTCAAGGATCGCCACCCGCGGCAGGTTATATGTTCAGGTGTGGCTTCTCCCGCATATCGTGATGTCCTAAAGGTACAAAGATTCAAAAACAGAACCAAAACTTTAGTCATAAATACCGACACGAACCAACTTTTCTCCCCCAAAAGCACCTCTTCTCAGCCAAAAAACTCAAAAAAACAAGCCAAAAAGTTTTTCCAAAAACGGGAAAAAGTTTCGGAGAGAGAGGAGATCGTTCATCTCCCGTCATCATGAAAATTCATTTCCGCACGCAGACAAAAATATGTCCGCAAGCATAAAAAATACCTCCGATTCGTATAAAAATATATTTTCCTGCCTGTGAAAATATATTTTTATGCCCGGATCGCCACAACTCTTATGCTAAAGAAAATACTTTTTCTGCGCACGCAGATATTTTTTCGTCCGCATGAAAATTTTT
>NZ_JRAP01000013.1:0-80163 GCF_000768895.1 Porphyromonas sp. COT-108 OH2963
AAAATTTTCATGCGGACGAAAAAATATCTGCGTGCGCAGAAAAAGTATTTTCTTTAGCATAAGAGTTGTGGCGATCCGGGCATAAAAATATATTTTCATAGGCAGGAAAATATATTTTTATACGAATGGGAAATATTTTTTATGCTTGCGGACATATTTTTGGCTGCGCACAAAAATATATTTTTGTGCGAATGGGAGGAGGTTTTTGTGCGGAAAGGAGGAGGTTTTTGTGCGAAAGAGAGGAGATTTTTGTGCGAAAGGGAGAAGATTTTTGTGCGAATGGGAGGAGGTTTTGTGCGAATGGGAGGAGATTTTTGTGCGTATGGAAGGGATTTTTTGTGCGTATGGAGATTTTTTTCACGGGTATGAAAGTTTTTCTCTCTCGGCAGGCAGTTTTTTTTGACTTGCGCCGAGGTGTAAGTTTTGTCCGTTTTCAGGGTATGACGGTTGGGCTTTTCATGGGATCTTTCGGGAGAAAAAAAAGAGACCTCGAAGGGGTCTGTTCGAGGTCTCTTTGGGGTTCGGATCGGCTCGGTGCCGCTCTCGGATGTTGCTTATCGGCGTCTTTTCTTTATCACGACAAGAATAAAGAAGAAGAGCAGGATGGCTCCGATGGCGATGACGATGCTGTTGGTGAGGATGGTCTTTGTGTCCGAGAGGTGAGAGTGGGTGAGGTTTTCTCGTTGCAGCCGGACACTCTCTTTGTCTGCTTCGGGAACGGCGGCGGCATTTTTCATCTTGGAGAGCGCGTTGTTGTAGCTCTTTGCCTCGTCCGGACGGAGCTGTTGTGCAATATACTCCTGCAGCTTGGGGTTGGTGGCAGAGAATCCGCTGCCGGCGGATCCGAACTCTTTGACCAACCCGGCATGCAGCTCTGCAAGATGCGCCACCTTGTCCGGCGAGGCTTTCCACATACCCTTGCGGCTGCTTTCGAGCATGATGGCTGTGATCTCTTGGAATGATGCCGGATTTATCTCTTTGAAAAACTCGTTCGTGCCGAGATTGTGAACATCTTTCACGTACATCTCGTACATCTCGTCCCATAGTTCGTTGTCTATCACATCGGGCTTGGTGGCACTCCAGCCGAATGTGTTGGAGACGACATCGAGCACGCCTTGAGCACTGCTCGCACCGCCTTTGAGGGTCTCTTTCACGAAGTTCGGATTGAGTATGGTGGCACGTGCTTCCACTCCGATGGCTTCTTTCAACTCCTGTATGCGGATGTTGTTGCGGTTGCGATAGTCGGCAAAGACAGCGTCCGGATCTTTCCCCGTCACGCTGCGGATGGCTGCGTTGATCCCTCCCATGAACTCATAGACATGATCGAGGCTCAACGCTCCCCAGGTATTGTTCTGACGAGGCTGAACCACCAGATCGGCATCATGCAGCACAGCCCTGAAGAGGTGTTCGTTGAATGCTCCCCACTCCTCCTCTGTTCCATACATTGCTCCCATATTGTTGATATAGGCATTGGCGATCTCCTCATCGGAAGACCAGCGATCGCTACTTGCAATGACCTCCTTGATCTTGGTGCCGTACATGCCATTGAGTCCTCCGAAGACGCGCTTGGTGGAAAGCTCCCGTGCCTCTTGCGGAGAGACGCCCTGCTCCACCAACAGACGCTCGACCTCGACGGAAGAAGACTTCACCTTGTTTTCATAGCCTTCATCCTTGGCTTCGGCTGCCATCTCCACCGCACGAGTGATATACATCAGACGAGATGCGGCAAGGTCGCGGAACTGTCCGGATGTCTGTACCACTATGTCTATACGGGGACGTCCAAGCTCGGAAGCAGGAATGAGCCTGAGATCCGTTACCCGTCCGTGAGAGTCCCTCACAGGCTCCACGCCCAACATATAAAGAGCCTGGGCAATGGTAGTACCTTCGCTTTCGATAAACTCTCCGCTCCAGAACGTGAAGCTCACCTTCCTCGGATAGTCTCCGTGCTGTTTCTTGTATCGGGCAAGAGTGGCATTGACCAGAGAGATACCATCTTCCCAAGCCTTCTCGGTGGGAGTGGCTTCGGCATTCACGGAGTAGAGATTCCTGCCCGTCGGGACGGCAGACGGATTGGCGATGGCATCACCTCCGGAAGAGGGAGCATTGTATCCGCCGGCAAGAGCATTCAATACTCCTTTTAGCTCGGCTTCGGGACTCTCTTCCAATGCGTTCTTATACTTTGTCACATCGTAGAGAGTACGCTCCGCCTCAACAATGGCAAAAGCTTTCTCTCTCTCCTCCTTAGTATGTTGGCGCACCTCTTTCGGCATACGTCCTCCCCCCATTGCTCGCTTGGGCGGTGCCAATAGTGTATGTGCCTCACGGATTTCAGCCGGAGAGACTCCGATAACACTGCTAACGAAAAGAGAATCGACAGCTCTGCCGGAAAGGATCTGCCGAACGACCGACTTTGCAGGAGCGAGATAATGCTCCGTAAAATAGACGTTGCTGCGGAGCTTTTCCGTATCCACCTTGCCGGAGAGGCGGTCTATGCGTGCAATACTGTAAGCAATGGGATCCGCACTCATCGCCATGACGGTGGTAAGAATCTTCTCTTTGGAATAAGGTACGCCGGTGATGTACAGCTCGCCATTTACTTTCTCATTGGCAATCTCCTCGGCAAAGTTGTCTATCTGCTCTATCTCTTCCTGAGTATAAGGCTTGGCAGGAATGCTGTCCAAACGGAGGTAGCGGTGTATTCCAAGTGCCATGGCACTCTCTTTTACCGCTATCGAAGCTTTGTCTTTAGGATCGGGGGACTTGAAGTAAGCGCGTATCTTGCCTTGAAGATCCGCCAGCTGCCCTCTCGTATTGCTCTCCATGAACGGCGGCATAAGGTATGAGGTTATGGCTGCGTAGGTGCGGCGTTTGGCTATGATGCACTCTCCGATGTTTGCTATGGTGTAGTAATAGAAGTGGGGAACTGAGCCGATAAGACGATCACTCCAGTCTGCACTGCTGAGAGCAACCTGCTTCTCCGGTGTAAATTCAAGGCTGCCATGTGTACCGAAATGCAAAACAGCATCTGCCTTGAAGCCATGCTGCATCCAGAGGTATGAGGCAATATAAGGGTGTGGAGGTGGAGACTTTGCTCCGTGAACGATGGCAAACGCATCGTCGCCCACGGCTGCCATTGGTTGTGGAAGCAGCGCAACGTTTCCAAAGTCGAGTCTAGCCACTGCAATGGCAGGCTCTCCATCTGCTTCAGTACTCATATAGCTTCCCGGAGCTTCGCCGTAAAGGTCTGTTACTTCTTTGTACTTCTCCGGGAATATGGAGCTTTTCACCCACTCTTCATAGAGAGACTTTTTGATGAGAGCCGGATTGCCCTTTTGGAGAAACTCCTGCTGTACTCCCTCTGCATAAGGATCAAGGATAACGCCTTGAGACATGAGCATTCGTCCAAGCTCTTCCGGTGTTTCGGGAAGATTCTCTACCTTATACCCCTCTGCTCTCAAACGCAAAAGGAGATTGTGAAGAGATGGAATGGTTTCGAGGGACTGCGCTAAAAGTGTCTGCTGTCCGGCTCCTTTGAAGAAGTAGATGGCGAGCTTCTTTTCTGAGTTTTTCTTGCCCTTGAGAGCTATTGTCCGGGAGACAATATCGGTAAAAGTGCGAAGTCTGTCCGGTATGGTTTTGAAGAGATAAAAGCCTTCTCTGTTTTTCTCCTGTGCAATCAGAGCATAAGGGTAAACAGCTCCGTCTATCTCCGGCATCACCACTCCCTGTCCCAATATACCGCCAACGAGTCCCATCGGATTAGCCATCCAATCTTCTTCCAACTCCAAGCTGGTAAGAGGTGTAAACAGTGGGATATTGGTCTCTTTGAGCCACTCTACCACTTCGTCCCCTTCTCCCATGGAAAGACGACCCATTGCCGTGTAAATGACAGCATCAGGATTGGCAGACTTTAGCATCTCCAGCCTTTTGTCTTTGGCAAAAATAGGATAGACATTATGCCCTGCGTTTCTCATGGAGACGATGATGCTGTCGAGGTGTTGCTTGTTTCCTCTGAAAGGATTGTGCAAGCCGATGACGAGAGCCACTCGCTTTGCACCCTCTTTGTACAAGCCTTTTTTCCTGGTGTAGGCATCGTACTCGTCTATCGTAAAGAAGTGCACACCCTCTTCAAGATCAAAGAAAACTTCCTCTATACTCTCGGTAGGCGGTTCAGGATCCGTGACTCGGAAACTCTTTCGGTCTATATACTTCCGGACATAGCTTGCCATGTTTTGGTAATTGACCATGTTTCCCGCAGAGAGATAAGCCGAAATGGTAGCACAGTGAATACTATCCATGCTGCACATTTCGTTCCTGCTATCGGTGGAAGCGTGCATAATGATAGGGACACCCTTACTTGCCAAACGTTGCAAAGCATCACGCTCCTCCGCAGAAAGCCGAAGCCCCATACCATTGCAGATGATAAAGTCGTACCCTTTAAGCTTGTCCACATCCTCCTGCTCGTAAGCATCGAAGTGTATCATCGGGTTTTTATTCGACAAAGCTATATCCGTCGCCCTGTATGTCTTGAATGCGTAAAGAGCTATACGGGTAGGAGAGAGATACCTTGCCCAGATGAACCAACCGGCTGCAACAAAAAGAAGCAAAACCACCGAAGTTATCAGAGAGATCTTTACTGTTGACTTCATATTGTAATCTGTAAAGAAAAAAGTATTAGCTACGCATCATATCCGTAGCAAAAAGTAATTATATGGGAGTAAATGTATGGATTATCTCCTTCAAAAAGAAAAAAGACACCATGTCATCCTCTTTATTCTTTCCACGACTGTTTTCACAGCCGGAAATCTAAAAGCAAAGATGACATGGTATCTCCTATTGATGATGTGTTAAATAAAGGATCTTACTCCTTTGTGAGCTTATAAAGGCGTACGGGGCGGTATTGATTCTTCACACTCATGACCTTCTCTACCTTACCTGCCTTATCTACGGAGTAAAGTCCGTTGAACTTACCTTCTTCTCTGTTTGGTACGCAGACAAACAGCTTACCATCTACCACGCTGAAGACATTCATACGTGAAGAGATATTGGATGCCGGTATAGGAAGTTGTTTGTAGGTCATTGTTGCCGGATCGAGTTCGTAATACTCCATCTCTATCTTATCTGTATTTTTTGTTCCAAACCTGTAGTCGGTTTTGGAAATATGAAGATAGATCTTTTCGTTATAAGCAATCATAGATTGTGCTATGCGATGGTTGCCGAATGTTTTTTGAATATCGAACTCCCAGTTGTCATCAAACTCGGTAGCTCCCGCCTTTATGCGGAAAACTTTCGAGTCTCCTTGAACTCCTCGTCCATTCCATCCCCAAGAGAGGTAGTAGATATTACCCTTTTCGTCTATGCTTGTAGGTGAGTTTTCTGCCTGCACAATACCCACGTTGCGAACACCTTTATAAGAAATAATCTTCTCTACCTTTTTAGTGGCAATATCGGCAACAGCTACATAATAACTGTCGTACTCTTCGCCAATTTCGTTGAAAGACTTACCATTGAGAAATACCACGCTGACAAAGAGCTTACCTGCTCTTGCATCTATCGAGAATGAGCCGGTACGAACAAGGTTATTCCCTTTTTCGTCCACATACTTGGCATCCGGCTTGAATGCTTTGATAGCTTCATTAAAGTCTATTTCACCTGTCAGCTGCATGGTGTAAGGGTTGAAAATGCTTATTACCCTTGGCTTGTCTTCTCTGCTGTAAAATGCAGTGTTTTTATCCAAAAAGCCAAGGCGCTTAGGGTAAAAGCTTCCTTTCACTATCGTCAAGCTCTCATCTATCACAACTTCCTTCTTGTCATTGAGAGTCAAACGGAATACACCGGGAGTGGCAGACATCCCTTTTTTATCCTTTGCCATGGCAAAGAAATACTTTCCCAATGAGTGGTGCCCTGCGGAGGTGGAAGGATCCGAGTTGGTAAACAGATCTGTTTTAGCTATGAGATCATAAGTCTCTGTCGTACCCAACACTTTTGTCGGATCAAACGCATAGAAGCGGGTAATGTCCGCATTGGATGCATCCTCTGCCGATAAAATGTACGGAATAGCTTCTTGCTCGTCTCCATTGTTCGGTTTGTCCGGACCTTGGGTATTACAAGCGGTAAATGCAAAAAGGCACATGGTTAGAAGTGCCAAAGAAATTTTCCTAAAGTTCATCATAATGTGTGTTTAATTTTAATGTGGTTGTATATCTATTCATCTTATCAGATAGACCATCTTAGCCCAAATACTTCGTCCGGCATTCTGCATCTTGAAATGGTTATACACCTCTCTGTCGAAGAGGTTACGTATTTCCAAACCCAGTTTGATACGATGCTTTCTGATTTCGGTATCGTAAGATGCTCCAATGGTATGTACATGTTGATTGGGAATAATTCTGTTCGTATTGATCTTAGACTCTCCGAAAAGACCCAGAAATCCATCCGGTTCAAAACGTCGCTCTATAAAATCGAGATAATATTGGTGTACATAGCTGTACTGCCAGTATGTTTTCAGGGTATTGTTCCGCTTTCCAAAAAGACTTTTGAACGCATACTCTATCCCAAGATTGGCATAGAAAAATGGTGTATTGCTTATTCTCGCATCTTTGTAGTGATTATCATTCTGCACATTGTTCATGGATCCATTGTATCGGAACTCGTTGTAGGTCAGATTCCCATGCACTTTTACTGCATCAAATAACCTGATATATCCATCCATTTCCAAGCCAAAACCTTTGACACTCTGTAAATTTAAGAACTGTCCTTGATATTGGTTGATCTCCTTCATCTTGATAAGATTTTCCGTATGCCTGAAATAGGAGTTCAACTCAAAATTATACTGTCCCGGCTTGTGCCACTTCAGACCGATGTTGAAATTCTTACTCTGTTCCGGGGCAAGCTTGAGATTGGGTACTATAAATGAATTATCTCCAAAGATCTCCGCCCTGTCCGGCATCCGGTAGGTCTTTTCAAAAGATGATCTTAATAGGAATCTCGGTGTAATATCATACTTTCCGGAAAGAGAAAGACTCACTCCTTTATTAAATACGGCAGGTTCGTTATAGGTATCATCATGCGTTTGAGCCGTGATGAGTTTGGCTTGAAGTATCGTATTTAGCCTTCCATTCCACCATGTTCCAGAGTGTCCCAGTCCGGTGATTAAACGATCGTAACGATACTTACCCAAGTATGAAGGAGCGTCATAATCATCTCTGATAAATCGGACATGATTGTACATCACATTCAGTGTCAGGTTTTGTTCCGAAGTGAGAGCAAGATTCAGAAGAGATCTTAGTATGGTATTGTAGCTGTTACTCTCCAGTCCCACTTTACCCGGTATGGATTTCTGCCCTCCCGACATCTCTCCACTGGAAGCAACGCCCTTATGCGGAACTCCGCGCCAATCGTAATAGGTGTTTCTCAGAGTATCCACCATATTGTTGTTGATATGGCTATAAACTCCGAACAGGGTAGCATTGAGCTTGCCTTCAAACAGGCTCTTACGATAGGTCAAAGAGGGTATCAGTTTGGCATGCTCTCTTCTAAAGGCCTGTCCATAAGGCTGATTGCGTGTAGTAAAGTCATTCTGAATATCGTGGTGTAGACCGAAAGATGTCAGCCTGAACTGTATCAGATCCGCCCAACTTAGCTGTTCCACATTCACAAATCCTTCCGCATGGTACTGCTTGAATCCATTATGAAAAAGTCTTGCCTCTATAAGCATATTTCGTCCGGTGGCCTCATCCGTGATGGGAAGATTTTTTACCGGATAGTCGTTCTTAGCCAAATTGCCGAAAGCATACACTCCAACGGAGATATGCCTGCCCATTCTTCTCATGGCATTAAGAGTCGCAATATTGGAACCAAAGCTACCTATATTATAAGACAACTCGACTTCCGAGCTTTGAGGGGTCTTACTGACCAGATTGATAGCCCCTCCGAGGGCATCTATCCCTATTTCGGTTGGTAGCACACCCTTATAAACCTCTATGCGCTCTACGGCATTGACCGGAATTTTTGTGAGTCCGAAGCTGGAGCCGAGGTAGTCTATCGGGATACCGTCCCGCATCAGTTTTATAGACCTGCCACTGAAACCATTGATGGTGATCTCATTTCTTGCCCCGACATCTCCCGTATTACGAAGACGCACTCCGGGACTTGCATTAAGAAGATTCTGGATATTCGTTGCCTTTTCGTGGAATTGAGAGACATCTATCACTTCGGTTTTTATGGGATCCAATCTCAAACGATCCGTCTTGCGAACAGCAGTAACGGCAACCTCTCCCAATACTCCTGTCTTGGTGTTGAAGTAGAAGTGTTGCAGTTTATTGGTCTGCCCTACGGTTACCACAGCTTTTTCCCTATCTCCTCCAGGCAGTTGAGCCACAACGGTATAAGTACCGGGAACGACAGGAGAGAAGATATATCTGCCGGATTTATTGGTCTTCACCTGTTTTCCCACAGGTTCAAGCCGGACATCTATACCCTTCGTAGGATTACCATCAAGATACACCACACCGTGCAGAGCTACGGATTTACCCTGCGCCAAAAGAGGTAAAGCAAAAAAAATAGCGACCAGCACCGGTAACACTAAAGCCAAATATCTTTTTGTCATACTGTCATTCATACCAAACCATATACCCACACGCAATCCTGCAAACTAAGAGAAGTCGGGATTAGGCGTTGTGGAGCCAAATCCTCGACCTTCTCTTATTCTGTTTTCGAGGTATAAACCTCTTCTTTACGAGCTGCTCCTTCCTGTCAAAAGAACCAACTACACGTACAAATAATTAACGACTAAAAAAAGGGGGCCTACAAGGAGTATCACACTTGTTGTAGGCACCCGCGACTAAAGAAGTAGAAAAATAATTGAATGACCGTTAGTGTTGGTCCATCAATGGTGTATATATGAATTACGTGTGCGTATATAAAAAATTATCCCCGACGGACTAACCACAGCCTATCGGGGACCAACACTAACATTATCAAACAAAAAACTACTGTTTCTTATGCGTAACTATGTCTTTGTTTGATGTAGGCCCGTCTCCCGCAGGTGTCCATCAGTCGTAAAAGGCAGGTCTTCTGACTCTCTACACTCCATTTGCATCCTTCCCAGAGATAGCCTCGTCTCGAACGTCTTTACGTTTCAGGCATCTACCAGTGGTTTCTCTGCAAACTGTGATGCTATCCGAAGATAAAACATCAAGTAGATTACAGCAGCGGGTACTGTTCCGGATTCTCACCGGATTCCCTTTTAATCAATTGAGAGTTCCCAATTGAACCATCTACGTTGCAAATATACGATAGATATTTTAATTCTGCAACCCCTCTCCTTCTTTTTTATCCGACACACTGTTTTTCCTTACTAAAAGAAGGATATAAAGAGGGTTCATAGAGCATTTACACTACTATTCACAAGGATTTAAGCCGTTGGATGGTCTCGTTTCCCAAAGCTTCTTTTCGCCGGATATGGTCTAATACTTCCTGCACAAAAGGATTATCCTCCACGCTGCTCTCCCCTCTTTCGGCATCCGGGACAGAAGAGAAATATATGCGTGAAGCGATATTGTACTCTTTACAGGCATCCGCATAGAGCATTCTATCCAAAGAGAGAACCGCCTGCATCCACTCCTCCACCACTTTTATCAGGAACGGCACGGTGAGCACCTCCTTTTCCGAGAGTCCGTACCACTCTCTGAGCAGATTGTAAGACCAGTCCCACTCCAGATCATAATAGGAAGCGTGCAGATGCTCAAAAGCCCTATTGAGATCCGCAGGCGTTTTATAGAGACCACTGCGAATATTTTCCAATATCTCCTGCACCAATCTTTGAGGAGCTATCAGTCCGCAAAGATCCACCCATTCGCCCAGCCCGGTATCATGATCCGGCTTCAGCACCTCATCTACCTCCGCTCCATTTTTCGGGATACGCTCCTGCAACCGTTGTATAAGGGAGTTTCCGATAAACTTTACAATACCCATGCGATAAGCTTCGAGCCCTTTTTCCAGAGCAGCCGAGCGAATATTTATATTCCTATATATATAGGTCTTGCCATGCTCACCGATGTAGCTTCTCAGTTCACTCAGTTTCCGATGACCATTTACCATTTTAGAAATGGTGTACGGACTGAGAAGATTAAAGTTGATACAGTCCAACCGCCCCTCCTGTTCCCGTTTGTCTCGTGCAGGCCACTTCTTTGCATCGCGGATTGTACCCACACTTCTAAGGTTGGCACCGGGGACAAGATAGGTTTCATCGTTGTTCTCTATCACATAAGAAAAGGGGAAGTCTGACGTATCGACGTGGTGCACGTGTCGCCCCATAATGAGACTGAAAGGACCTATACGCGATGGCCAAAGGATGTAAGAGTCGCTCGTCGTTTTGGATCCACGCTCTATCACGCCCTGATGAATAGGACCAAGCTTATACAAGTGATTGCTCTGGTTGGAGCCCGAGCCGGCATTAAGGAAAGAGACATGCCCGGCTATAAGCAGACTGCTCTTGTGCATAGAGACCGTGTAAGGCCCTGCAAACACAGCGCACGACTCGCCATTTTCGAGCTGACAATTGGCAAAGAAAAGAGAGTCATGTGCGGAATAAAGGTGATCTATCCGGGTACTCTGCCCTATGAAACAGCGTTGTATCGTGGCCCCTCCGCTCATACTCGAACCCGAAGAGGCTATAAACTCTTTTGCCATAACACTGTGTCCGATATAGACGGGTGCATCCGGTCTGCTGTTCACACTGCACTCCTCCACATACGTGGCACCTTCTATCACTGCTCCGGCTCCGATGCGGGCATTCAGGATACTCCCCGTATGCTTGATCCGGACACCATCTTCTATCTTCCCTCTACTGCTCCGCCGTTGTGCTGCATAGGTTGCGAACAGCTCGTGAAGCCGGCTGCGAAGCAGACTGTCTCTCGTTGCCGTCACCGCCATCAGGTAAGCCGTGTGGGAGGTGAGCAGATCACACAAAATCACCTCCGTTCCTCCCGTTTCCCTGAGCACACTCACAGGCAAGCCGTTCCCGAAAGAGCTCTCCCCTTTCATGGCTATGATATTGACATTCTTTATCGTCACATCATTACCTATATCGTACTTGGAGATACACTCATGCACGTTTTCTATACAGACTCTGTCTCCTATGGTGCAGTCGTGAATAAGGGCATTGCGGATACCATTCGGGATATGGAAACCATGTTCGGAAGATCTAAACCCGGACAGATCCCCTATCCGACACTCCCCGATAAAGGTTACACTCCGACAGCGATCCGGCAAAAAGTTCTCCGATACCGTAATCTTATCCCAATCCTCCGAAGTACATCCATTCCGCAACAGCACTTCTATCTCACTCTGTGTAAGATGCCTCATAGCTTTCTCTGTTTATATCTTGTTCGGAGCACTTGTTTTACCGATACTCTTCATCGGTAAGACTCTCCGAAAAATGGTTTGGCAGTCCTGCAACAAAGATATTAAAGCGGAATGTAAAGTACAAAAAACTACTCATCCAGATCCTGAATAAAAAGGAACCTCAGAGGAACTTTTATATAAAAATGAAGGCTCGAAAAACTTTCCGGACAGGGCGAAAAAATTTTTGCCTGCTCGTCAGAAAAGAGGAGATAAAATCATAAACATATGAATAACAATCAGATACTAAAAATCTCAAATTCGGAAAAAATTTTTCCTTCGTCCGTTTCATCGCCCTTTTTCGCGTTAATAGAGGTGAATTTTATCCCGATCTCGTGTAAACATTTCCTAATAAAGAAAAGCTCCTAAAAACCATCATCTTGCGCTCAAAAACAGGTAAAAATCTCACTATCAACACTATGAATAAAATTTCTAAACGTGTTAAGTGAATCCGGTAAACGTGTTTAATGAAATCAATAAACGTGTTTACTGAAAAATTAAACACGTTAAGCCGAAACGTTTAGTACGTTCACTCTTTTTTCTCAATAATACAGCCAATAAATGTAAACAAAAAGACCCCAAATTAACATTTTGCTCACCCTCTCAAAACAAGAGGAGAGAGCGAAAAAATCAATCGGGGTTTTGGAGGTGTTTTTCGGGATGGAATATATAAAAATCGCTATGCAGTTTTTCTTTCAAATTCACTACTCCATTCTCCGAGAATAGGTAATGAATTTGTTCAATAAGAAATTGAAAGTCGTGAAGACACCCATAGAGGCCAGCTGATTCACGAAAATATATTTCGGCGTAACGAGTCTGATGAGATCACACCAAGCCTCCCACGCATTGAAGGAGTGGAATGCAAAAAACTGTATGACGTAACAGAAGCCGAAAATGGAAACGAAAGAGACAAGCCTCTTTACACTCATCCGGCTGGAGAAAGTCCATCGGCTGTTCCAGATAAATCCATTGATAAGCCCGGCCAAATAGCCCAATGCATTGGCTATGGAGGGCGACCAGATCAGAATTTCCTGAACAATCCAGATGACTCCGGCTGTTAGGACAGTATTAGACGCCCCTACAACACTATACTTGAGTAGCTGGGCAAAGAAAGGTCTGTGAAGTATGGTTTTTCCCATCTCTTATTTAGGCATTTTGAATGATGGCGGAGGAGTCTCTGTACCCCATGTATAGTTGGGTTCAGGTCCCATTGTAAACTCAAGTGTACCGCCATCGGCTATATCTTCATGTGTAAACCATGGCTGCAAAAGCGGACGTCCATTCAGGCGCACACTCTTGATGTATTTGTTCTTCAAGGAGGCACTTCTGGCATGAATGACCAGCTTTTTCCCGATACTCAAAGAGACTTCGGCATACTTGACCATGGGCGTACCTATGACATAGACCGGAAGACCGACCGGCATAGGATAAAAGCCCAACATGGAGAAGACAATGAAAGCAGACATACCGCCCCCGTCTTCATCTCCCGGCATTCCCATGAGATCGTTTCTGAACCATTCGTGTATGATGGTGCGGATAAGTTTTTGTGTTCTCCACGGCTGACCTGCATAGTTGTAGAGGTAAGGAACATGGAGAGACGGCTCGTTGGACATGGAGAACTGCCCTATGTTGGCGGTGTGATCGGGGAGACGATGGAAAAAGTTGAACTTCCATCCCGTCATCGGAGTCTGTAATGTGCTGTCGAGAGCAGCAATCATCCGATCTTTTCCTCCCATCAGGTCTATAAGGTCTGCCACATTAAAAGGAAGATCCCAGCGGTACACCCATCCGTTATTCTCGCCATAATAGGCACGCGCACCCTGTCCTCCGGAAAATGTATAGTCGAACGGCATGATAAAGTCGCCGTTCTGATCTTTGGGGTGAAAGAAGTTGGTGGCAGGATTGAAGACATTTCTGTATCCGAGAGAAAGGCGATAGTGCTCTTCCGCTTCCTCTGTCTTGCCGAGCATTTCCGCTATCCGTCCAAGGCACCAATAGTCATAAGCCGTACCCAAGGTTACGGCAATCGCCTGCCTGTTTTCCCATGAATGCACCTCCGGAGCACTTTCTTTCACTCCTTCGGGTAGTGCCGGGAAGTAGCCATGCTGCCTATAAAACGCATCCAGTTCGCCTGCCGGCTTATCGCTCCAAGGAGCAAGAGTCTTCTCTTGTATCGCTTTGCGTGCAGCCTCATACCCTTTGCCAAGATCGAAATCATTGAGTCCTTTGGCATAAGCATCCGCCAAAACCGCCACACCATGGTTACTGTTCATCCGTCTGCTATCTCCCGTTATTTCCGGGAATGTCGCAAGCCAACCGTTGGAGTCCTCATCGGACATTCTGAGAAAACTGCGTATCATCTGCAGCTCCTTTACCGGATCGATCAACAGACGCAGAGGGTGTGTGGCTCTGTAAGTGTCCCAGATCCAATCGTCCGTATAATACGGACTGCCGTGATCGGGATGCACTTGTTTATCGACACCGGAATAGTAGTAGCCATCCTCTGAAATATTGATCATTCTCTCGTATGTGCGATAGAGAGAAGTATAGAAAAGACGAGCTTCGTTCTCGCTTTCTGCTGTGATCTTAATCTTTTCCAATGCTTCGTTCCAAATGGCTCGTCCTCTCTTTTCAAGCGGACGACTCTCAAAGGAGACGATCTCACGCTGTAAGTTTTTCCGTGCCTGTTCGTGAGAGATATAGGAAACCCCATAACGCATACACAGCTTGTTGCCGACCGGTTTGTGGAAAGTAAGAGCTACGGCAGAGCGTCTCCCCTCTTCTATCCCCTGATAGTTTGCGATATTGGTGTTGAACTCAGCATAGATGTAGAGTGTCGTGATGCTGTCCTGAAGCACTTGCGTTCCCTGTATGGCGTGCTCACAAGTCTGCTCGAATCTTCCACTGTGAGACATTAAAGAGAGATAGATATCTTCCCTTTCCTTTGGAAGTGAGAAAGTGTATAGCGCAGACTGATGAGATGGAACGAACCCAACCTCTATGTTCTCTTGTCCCAACTCCAAAGCAACCTGATAGCTATACGGCTTGCACTCCTCTCTATCGTAGGTATAAAGGACAGGGCGAACGGAAAGATGCGGTTCGTCCAGTGTCGGAGAGAGTGAGTATGCCACCGCTCCACGGTGAGAGGTGAGCATGAGTGGTAGTCCCTCGAAAGTAAGATCGGTATAGTCCGACCGGTTTGGCGTCATCCGCATCATGCTATTGGGCAGATGCACCATAGGATAGGTAGGAATAAGGAGATGGCTGATATTACCCATATATGGATTGACGTAGTCCACAGGATCGTGTTGTACTTCTTCTACTCTTTCTCCTGTATTACAAGAGAAAACAGATAAAGAGAAGACAGAGAGCAGAAGCAGAGATATGAAACAAGAGGTTTTCATTTAGTCGAAACGTATGCCCTTTGAGGGTTTGATGTTGATGATGATTGTTGTAGGAAGATATACGATCAGATACAGCACCAAAAGAGAAATAATATTTGGCAATATGAGATTGTACCAGTTGATCTCTACCGGAACGTATGACATATAATACTGTGTGGAGTCCAGCTTCAGAATAGAAAAGCGAAGCTGCAAAAAAGCTAAAAGAAGAGCAAAGATATTACCGGCTAAAACACCCAACAGTATAATACGAAGACCTACGGTGTGGAAAATCTTCCGAAGAGTCCGGTTTCTCATTCCTACTGCTTTGAGTGTGGAGATAGCCTGAACCTTATCCAGTATAAGGACTATAATGCCTGAAACCATCGTGGTAGCGGCAACAAAAATCAGAAGAGAGAAGATTATGAGAATGTTTGTATCCAGAATCTGCAACCAGCCGAACATTACCGGATTGAGGTCTTCTGCCCTTAAAAGAGAGATGAGTTCTCCTTTCTGTGCGATCTGTTCCAGTACTGTGTTGTAAACATGAGCCTCTACGTCCGTTCCGGTATAAGCGGAAGATGCCACAATTTTAAGCCCTCCGTAGCTGTTCCGGTCCCATTCAAGAATGCCTCTTATGACATCTATCTGCGTCAGTCCGAATGAGTTGTCAAAGTCGGGAAGCCCGGTATCGAAACTCTCTAAGAGGCGAAACGGCCGAACCTTAAAGCCCATATCGGTGTGGAAGAATGCACGGACCGTATCTCCCGGTTGCTTATTCAGTTGGGCAAGAGTCTTTGACGAGAGAGAAAGAGTAGGATATCCTCCACTCCGCAGAGCCGTCTCTACCTCTTTCGGATGAGCATAACGATAAAACGACTCCGCAACAAAAAGGCTGTCTACACCCGTAAATGCGATGCCGACATAAGATGAGTCCGTCTTTATGATACCCGTATGAGTACAAAAACCTGTGGCATAGCCGTCCAGCTCCGATGCTTTTACGGAGAGAGACGAGAGTGCGACAGGAGAAGCCTGAAAAGGTATCGTATTTTGAGAGTAGGCATTCTGCGAGCTGAGTATCTGCACAGAGCCTGTTACTCCCGTGAGTTTACTCTCCAATTCATGCTTGAAGCCGGATATGATAAACCCGGACACGAGTATCACTCCTAACCCCAAAGCTATACCCATAGCCGATAACACAGCTATGGGAGAGATACCGCGACCATCTGTCTTTCGTATAAATCGGGCAGAAAACAGGGAGGTAAGATAGCTCATCTACTTATCTATTACGACTTCACAGATATAAAAAAGCAGCTCCAAACAATAGGAATATCATTCAGAGCTGCTTTCTGTTTTATAGCAGTATTTTATTCAAATTATTCGCCCAATTTCTTAGAGATTTCTGCAACTTTAGCGTCATTACCCAAGTTGTAGTAGATACCTCTCAAAGCCATCAGGTATTGTGTGCTATCCGGTTCGAGTTCTACCGCTTTCTCAAAGTATGGAAGTGCTTTCTTGAATAGTTCTATCGCTTCAGCGTCATACTTCTTTGCATCTGCAGGAGAAACTCCGGATTCTGTTGTTTTTGCTTTAAGAGCCACAGCTCTATTGTAATATACTCTACCTGTATCTATGATACTTTCGGAGTGATTAGGATCTATCGACAATGCCTTTTGGAAGTACTCCAATGCCTTGTCGGAGTCTTGCTTACCTTGGTCATAAACCTTTCCAAGAACGTTGATCAGCTCAACATTTTGAGGGTCGTTTTGGATCGCCTTGGTCAAATATTCTATTGCCTCATCGTTCTTACCGCTTTGGATATAGCTGTTGATCAAGTTGAATGTAAAGAACTTTTCCTTCGGGAATATCTTTGCACCCTCAAGGATGGTACGTTGATAACCTACGCTGTCTTGAGCTTTTTTGTATGCTTCAGCCAAGAGTTGGTAAACATCGCTTCTTCTATAATCTTCTCCCTTGATAGCTTCGTACTCTTCGATAGCCAACTTAGGGTCTACGCTCTGTGCAGCAAAAGCCTTGAAAAAAGCCACCTGCATACTCACACTATCCTGCTTGGCAATAGGTGTATCCTCGAACATAGGAAGGCTCTTAATATCCATATAGATCTTGAAGAATGGATATGCCTCCGCGTTCTTTTGCTGATTGAGATAGTACGAACCGGCATTGATATAGAAGCCGTGATTGTCTTGAAGAGCAGACTTGATACCTTTCTCATAGCGTTTCTTCACTTTGCCCTTTTCGTTTGGCATCGCATCCAGTTCGCCGGCTTTCATATAAAGAGCATACATATCTCTCAATCCATTATAGAATGCAAGCTCATCGTATGGTTGCTGAAGAGCCATCTTCACTTTCTCGCCCTCTACCACTGTTTTCTCTACCTCTCCGGCAACAAACCATGCAAAGGCACTGTTCTTTGTTTCTTCATTTTCGAGTGTCGGCTTGATAAGCTGGCGAGCTTCCTTGATATTAGGTTTGTCCGACTTAATAAGTCGTTGCACTTGCTTTACCACCTTCTCTTGTCCCAACGCGGGAATCGCAAAAGCTGCACTCAAAATGGCTATTACTAATGTCTTTTTCATTATCAATTGAATTTTTGATACTGGGTTAACGAATACATTCTTTCGCCCAAATATAGCGATTTATCTTGTATCCCTATCTTTTTAACATTTATTCTTCTGTTTCAATCTGCTCTTCGGAGTCCGTCTCTTCGTACTCTTCTTCTCTCTCTGCCTCCACAACGGTAACGGATGCAATCTCATCGCCGTTGCTTTGAAGATTGATCAGCTTGACGCCTTGAGTGTTTCGGCTAAGCATTGAAATGCTGTCCACGGAGATCCGAATAACGATACCGGACTTATTGATTATCATCAAATCATTATCATCCGTTACATTCTTCATGCTCACAAGCTTTCCGGTCTTAGGTGTAACCTTTAGTGTGAGTACCCCCTTGGTGCCCCTGTTGGTTTGGCGATAATCTTCTATCACGGAGCGTTTTCCGAATCCGTTCTCCGAGACAACGAGTATAGACTCGCTCTCAGGATGCTTCACGCATATCGCCCCAACCACATGATCTTCTCCGTCATCATCGAGACGAATACCTCTTACCCCTATGCTGTTACGACCGAGAGACGGTCTTACGTGCTCCTCATGGAAGCGAACCGCTTTACCGTTACGGCTTGCAAGAAGGAACTGACAATCTCCGTTTGAAAGCAGTACGGATACTACCTTGTCGTCTTCCACCAACTTTATGGCAATGATACCGTTTGCTCTTGGTCTTGAGAACGCCTCAAGGGAAGTCTTACGCACCGTTCCGTTCTGCGTTACAAAGGTAATGTAGTGAGAACGAACAAAGTCCACATCCGTTGTAAGGTGCTTTACTCTTATGCAGGCACTGATCTTGTCATCCGGATCAATATTGAGAAGATTCTGCACGGCTCTTCCTTTTGCTTGTCGAGAACCTTCCGGAATCTCATACACAGGCAGCCAGAAGCACTTTCCTTTCTCTGTAAAGAAGAGCATTGTGGCGTGCATGGAGGCGGAATAGATATATTCCACGAAATCTTCATCTCTTGTCTCAGAGCCTTTAGCCCCGACACCGCCTCTGCCTTGCTGGCGAAATGCCGCCAGCGGAGTACGCTTGATATATCCGAGATGGGATAAAGTGATCACCATCTCTTCGTCCGCATAGAAATCTTCCGGATTGAAGTTTGTGCCCGAAGAGTAGTCTATAATGGAGCGTCTGTTGTCGCCAAACTTCTCACGCACTTCAATCAGCTCATCCGAAATCACTCCGTAGCAAGTGTCATCGTCTGTCAATATCTTATTGAACCACTCGATCTGTTTCTTGATCTCCTCATACTCCTCATGCAGCTTCTCCAACTCCATTCCGGTAAGCTGTCCCAAACGCATCTCGACAATGTTACGCGCCTGTATTTGAGACAGACCGAAGCGAGCCATAAGCCTTTCCATCGCCTCTGTCTGACGGGAAGAAGCCTTGATGATAGCCACTACTTCGTCTATGTTATCGGTAGCGATGATACGCCCTTCAAGGATATGCAGTCTGTCCTCTGCACGTTTAAGATCGAAGCGAGTCCTACGAATCACCACCTCATGGCGATGCTTCACAAACTCACCAATAATATCCTTCAACGTCAACAGCTGCGGACGGCCATTCACAAGCGCAATGCTGTTGATGCTGAACGAGCTTTGAAGCGGAGTATATTTGTATAATTGATTCAGAATAACATTCGCATTCGCATCCCTCTTTATAGATATTACGATGCGTGTACCGTTCTTGTTGCTGGTCTCATCTGCTATATCCGATATACCGTCTATCTTTTTCTGAGCCGCGAGTTCGGATATATGTCGTACAAGTTCGGCTTTGTTCACAAGGTACGGAAGCTCGTTTATCACGATCTGTTCATGTTGTGCTTCCGTCTCTATCTCTGCTTTTCCTCGTATCACTATCCTGCCACGACCGGTCTCATAGGCTTCCACCACTCCGTCATAGCCGTAGATGACACCTCCGGTCGGAAAATCGGGAGCTTTGATATGCTCCATCAGCTCCTTTATGGTTATGTCTCCACGCTTCTCTATATAGGCAAGTGCTCCGTTGATAGACTCTGTAAGGTTGTGAGGAGCCATATTGGTAGCCATACCGACGGCGATACCCTGACCTCCATTCACCAAAAGATTCGGGAAACGAGTAGGCAAAACAGAAGGCTCTTTGCTGCTATCGTCATAGTTGTTCTGGAAATCTACCGTATCCTTATTGATATCCGCGAGCATCTGCATCGCCAAAGAGTGAAGACGTGCTTCCGTATACCTCATCGCTGCAGGCGAATCACCATCCACAGAACCAAAGTTGCCATGAGGATCCACCAGCTGATAACGCACCGAAAAGTCTTGAGCAAGTCTCACCAAAGCCATATATATGGAAGAGTCTCCATGCGGGTGATACTTACCCATAACATCTCCCACGATACGGGCACACTTCTTATAAGGTTTATCGGGTGTATTTCCGAGTTCGTTCATCCCATAGAGTATTCTTCTATGTACGGGCTTAAAGCCGTCTCTCACATCCGGTAAAGCTCGGCTCACGATCACGGACATGGCGTAGTCTATATAAGCAGACTTCATCTGCTCTTCGACATTCACCTTGATGATTTTGTCTATATGCTCCACTGATTGTATCTTGTGTTTGTTTTTATTCTTGCAGGCCGTCTCGCTCCTTGATATTGAGCAGCGAAGATAGCCCACCCTTTGTTTATCGTGTAAAGATACAAAAAATCCAACAGAGAACGCGCTTTTTTCTACTCACGACAGCCTCTTAAAATCTTCTAAATTCTCCCCTATCTGCCCCTCTTTTCTGCTCTCATTTTTCTATTTAACCTGTTCACAAAACAGATTGATCCTATATAAAAACATGGCTAAAGCCTTAAAATGTTGGAAAGCAGGGGCTGGTTTGCAGAGATCAAGGCTTGATGCGTGGCATTCAAGGCTTGATTTCCACAAATCGAAGCTCGAATGACACTTCTTAATACGGTAAGAGAAAGAAGTAAAGCTATTCGGAGAAACTTGTGAACGTGTTTACCACATCCACGATGGGCTGTAACCGGGATCACCAACTGAATCGAATACCGGCTTCCAAGGTAAACGGTCTGAGAGAATATCTCATGGAGCGAATCATGAGATCCGAGTAAAACTGCCGGACAAGCTCTTTTTCTCGTCCCAGATTTCGCCCTTCAAACCACATTTCCCAGAACTCTTTCTTATATCTTAATCCAATGGAAATATCAAAATTGTTCTCTAATTGGTCTGTCTCAGAGGTAAGAGCGAGATACTTGACAATGCCATAGAGCTGCAAAGGGTCGGTTACAGAATAATCCACGAAAAACTCCGCTCCCATATCAAAACGCCTTCTCCGACCCTCCGACTGTTGGTATATCTTCATATCGGAAACAGAAAGATCCGCATCCAACCGGAAAGAGAGATTTTTTAATGGGAAATAGTAGATTTCAGGGCTGAGATTTACCCTTCCGGACATTACGTTCAAAACTTCGTTGTTGAATAGTACATCGTTGTGGCTAAGTAGAACTCCTCCGTTCAATTTTAAGGTCAGTCCGGCATCAAAGAATGTTTTCCCTATATCTCCCGAAAGCGTATACATCTGGTCGGTAGAGCCTTTTCGGGAGTGTACGGATACTACTTCATTCATATTCTCATCCACAGAAAGAGATGAGAGTGTGTTCTTCAAAACAATGGAGTATCCGGCAGAAGCATTGAGGAAAAAGGCGTTGCCCGGATTCTTATAATTCCATGTCAGCGAAGTGTTACCTCGCCATTCGGACATATCCAAGCCTGTTCCCGAAGTATGCAGATACCTGTGAGTGCGGATTATTGGAGCGGAGAGATACCTGTTTATCCCTGTCAGAGACTTGTTTAAGCCGGCATTTATCCTCCACGTATTAGAAGAAGAGGGGGTAAGATGCACATTCATATTCCCTCCCACAGCCCAATCGGAAGCCATGGGAAGCGATTTGCCCAACCGGTTCTTCGGATTGCTCAAACGATACCGGAAAGGCAAAGTGAATGAAAATCTGCTCTTGATACCATTAAAAGATATTTTCGGAGTAAGCCTTGCATCTGTTTCAAACCCCTCAAAGTCGTTCTCCATTTTATCTCCATTGGTGTATTCTCCGATGGTGTGAATACGGGAAGAGTGAGCGGCAATACCTCCGGAGAGATCCAGAACAAACTTCTGCCTGAAGATCCAAGCCCACCCGGAGCTGATCTTAAAGTTCAAATCCCGGTCGTTTATCTTCTGATCGGCATACTTTTCTTTCTTTGAAAAGATTTCCAACAGGTAGTCGGGCATGGATTTATAGCCGATGGTCGAGTAGATGGAAAAGACTCCATCGCCCAACTTCTTATCTACCTTCGTGGTGTTGTACACATTATAGATATTGGCTTTGCTGTTTTCGAGAAAATAGAGACCCTTGGAAGAGTTGATTTCTGCCCCGCTTTTTCGTCTGCCCCAAAACAGCTTGGTGCCCGATGAAAGGTAAAGAGACGGGGAGTTATGATCGTATTCCACTCCCATCATGGACGAATGCTCCGGCAAAGAGACTGCTATATCTTCTGTGAGAGTAGCATTGGCATCTTTCCCTTTCTTACTTATGTACTCGATTTTCTCCTGCGACTTATACCCATAATCGGATCCATTGTATTGGGCATTCAGCTTTAGGGTCGTGTATGTCCCTGTTTTGAAGAGCGTATTACCGGATGCAAAACCGGAGCGTCCTCGTTCATATCTCTCCTTATCCACAGGCGGTCTTGAGTATGGTAGCTTAAAGGCAGTAGCTGCAACATTTCCGACATCGGGGCTTAAGAAGTCCGTCTGCTCTGCCACATACTCTCGCCCGAAAGTGTTACCCTTACCTACCAAAAGCGTTTGACTCTTCCGATGAAAAGACATTGCCGTAACAGCGCCTCCGTATTCTGCCTTCTTTCCACTCAATCCTCCTATTGCTTCGGCAATCCCTAACCAATGACCGAATGCTTTTTGCTTTAGACGGATATTGAGAGCAGCCTTGTCGGACGGATCCGTATCCTTTTTTACCCTGATGGGTTGGTGGTTCTCGTACACTTGAATAGAAGCTACATCTTCCGGTCTGATATTTTTAGTTGCAAGAGCATATCGCCCTCCCAGAAGATCCAGATCCTCTATGTAGAATTTGCTGATCTCTTTTCCATTATACTTTATCTCCCCTGAAGGCTCGACACTGATACCGGGCAAACGTTTAAGGACACTCTCTAAGGTTCGATCCACTTTGCGTGCAATCTGTCCGACGCTGTACGTTATGGTGTCTCCGCTCTGCCTTATCGGGTTGCTCTTTACGGTAACATCCGGCAGCACAAGACGCTCTTCGCGAAGCCGGAAGTCTACTTCAATGGAGCTTTTATCCCTCCAGTCCGGTTTTATGCTCTCTTTGTTGTACCCCAACAAACCGCACTCCAAGATATAGTCTTCAGATTCCGGTTTATGAGAGAGCATATACTCCCCTTTCTCATTTGTGAATGTATAGGCTATCGTCCTATATTTCCCGGTGCCATCGCCCCTTTTAAGCCTTACCGCAGCCCGAAGAATGGGTTTGCCGGTCGCATTGTCCGTAACCGTTCCAGATATTCTGACCTGCGCAGATAAAGCTCCACAAGAGAAAAGAAGCAGAGAAAATAGAAAAAGGGATCTCATAAAGTAAGATTTTGGTACTCTTATATTTCAGAGCTTTTACTCATCTTCCAGCTCCAAATAGACGTGATCTTTTTTCGGCTGTTTGGCAAAAGTGCCACCTTTAGATGAGTTTGGTAAAGACTGATAATAAGCGACAGGGTTGCTGTGGTATGCTTTGAGTTGCTTTTGAAATCTGGGATAAGTGGTCTTGGCAGGCTTGGAAAACTTATCCTTGTAGACGATACCGCCATCGGACTTCCGTACACCAAATGCCTGAAAAGCCAGTTGTCCTGTCCTATCCACAGCTTCTAGTATCAATCCCGGCAGCCCGTTTAGCTTCCAGGGACCATCTGCAACATCCAGCTCTTCTGTGTACCAAACATCCCAGATCCGCCCTCGGAAAGTGCCTTCTGCCTTTTTGCAGTTGTAACCGAGTATGTTTTTCTCGCCATCCAGTATCTTCCAACGGATCTTTCCCAGCGGTTCTTCAAAAGAAAAAGGATTATAACTTACAGCCTGCACTACTTCCATTTCGTTCTTATAGTAGTATTTATAAACTTTTGCAGTCTTAAGAGATGGCCTGTTATAATCGAATGTCGTCTTCCATACAAAATCTTGAGGACCTTCAACCATCTTCATTTTAATAAAAACGGAATCGGAACGGTAATAGCCGTAACGCATATAAGCCGAGACCTTATCCCCGATAATCAGAATATCTTCACTCTTTTCTATAACAGAGTGATCCGCTGCTTCCGGTCGAGAAAACTCGTACAACACCTCCAGCTTTGCGAAATCCAACGTATCGGGCCAAACGGCTCGTGAAAGACGGCGATTTTGAGCAGTAACTCCTGCAAAAAGGAATAGTAGTGCAAATGATATGGTTAAAATTCTCATAGTTAATCTCTTTTCTCTTATTCCGAGTAATAATTCATTCAATTCATGCAGCCCCAAGCTACATAAAAATTCCTAATAAAAGCCACGAATATCTTGACAGATGTTTTTTCTCCAACTTACATTTATGAGGAATAAATAGTAAAATACCGGCAGATAAACCGAATATGCTTTCCTGAAAATTCCTCTTCTTAATTACAGAATAGCTCTTCCTAAAAAGAATGAACCTGCTCACAAAACAGATTGATCCTATATAAAAGTATGGCTAAAGCCTTAAAATGTTGGAAATCAGGGCTTGGTTTACAAACATCAAGGCTTGAAGTGTGGTTTTCAAGCCGTGAAATGTGGGACTCAAGCCTTGATTTCCACCAATCGAAGCTCAAATGATACTTCTTAATACGATAAGAGAAAGAAGTAAACACGTCAAACGGATCTTTTGGACAGGGTAAGAGAGAAAAAGAGTGGTGTATTCATAAAAAGTGTGTACATTTAAGAAGTGAAAAAACTGACCAACCGTCAAGTGAGGAACTGTAATATCTAATTTTAGAACAACAAGTAACTATGAAGTCAAAAGAGTACTTTTTTAAGAATTTAGTGTTTGAAGGAGGAGGCGTAAAAGGAATATCTTACGTGGGAGCTCTTGAAGTATTGGAGCGAGAAGGCATTTATCAAAACATCGAACGCATTGCCGGGACTTCCGCAGGGGCTATCGTGGCGGTTCTGCTTGGCGTGGGATATACTCCCAAGGAGCTTAAGAAGATCCTGTGGGACCTTAATTTCAACAGCTTCATGGACGATTCTTGGGGCATTATTCAAGATAGCCACAGACTGATCAACGAGTTCGGCTGGTACAAAGGAGACTTTTTCCGTTCATGGATTGGCAATCTCATCGCTAAAAAGTTGGGCAACAGCGAAGCGACTTTTGATGATCTGAAACACTCGCTTAAAGAGTTGAACACAAAAGAGATCTATCTTATCGGAGCCAATCTATCCACAGGTTTTTCGGAAATCTTTTCGCATGAACACACGCCGAAATTCTGTATAGCGGATGCGGCACGTATATCCATGTCTATCCCTCTCTTCTTTGCCGGCAAGCGGAGTATGCGGGGAGACCTCTATGTGGACGGTGGTCTGCTGGAGAACTATCCGGTAAAAATCTTCGACAGACGCAAGTATGTCCAATCGAATTGGAACAGAACGGACTACTACGAAAAGATAAATGAGAATCTGAAAGAGCGGAGCAGGAAGATCTCAGAGTACGTTTATAACAAACAGACATTGGGATTCCGTCTCGACAGCAAGGAGAAAGTTGCGATGTTTAGAGACCAGGCAGAGCCTCCGAAAAGGGAGATAAAAAACTTCTGGGATTATACTCTGGCTCTGCTGGGTACGCTGATAGATGCGCAGGATAATGTGCACCTTCACTGCGACGACTGGCAAAGAACCATCTACATAGACACTTTGGGCGTGAAGGCTACGGACTTTGCGATCAAGGAGGATAAGAAGAAAGAGTTGTTGCAGTCGGGCATCACCTACACAGAGGAGTATCTCAAGTGGTACAACAACAACGATCCGAAAGCCAATAAGTAGGCATCGTCCGGCAAAAAAGCAGGACAGCAGAGCCCCATAAACGACAAGAGGAGATCAACTCTCCTCTTGTTTTATGTGGTCTGTATTGTTCCACATTTTTATTATAAACCCATTGTCTTTTACTTCGACTATTCCCAACGATGTATTGGCTATCTCCGTAGTACTCTCCAACATGGTAAGAGAAGAGCCGTTGAGCAGACACCAAAGCACCTTGATGGTGAAGCCGTGGGAGATAAGCAGGACTTTCTCCTCCGCTCCCCGGTATCGCCGGCTGATTTCGGAGATAAAGTCCGAGAGTCTTTCCGTTATGGCTTCCGGTGTTTCCGTCTCCGGAGGTGGGGCGAAGGTGGAAAAGTCTTTGGGAAAAGCTTGTCCCTGAAACGACCCGAAGTAGCGTTCTCGCAACCTCTTATCCGAATAGAGAGAAGCCTTACCCCGATGAAAGGAGTGGATAAGCTCTGCCGTGTGGTGCGCCCGACCCAGATCGCTGGTATAGATAGCAGAGAAAGGTATTTCCGCCACTCGCTTTCCCACCGCTTTTGCTTCTTCTATTCCTTTGGGTGAAAGTGTCCCGTCCAGCTGCCCCTGGCATATATTCCGGGCATTTTCGAGGGTTTCTCCGTGTCTGATAATGTAGAGTTCCATCTTCAGTACTGGCAGTTATGATCGCTCCGCACTTTTGAGATAGCGTGCGGATATGGGAAGAATAATAGGTTTGCCCGATACGGGATTGCTGCTGACCACTACAACGGTATCGAAAACCGCTTCGATATTTTCATACGTAAGCACATCGTGAGGACGACCTTGGGCATAAGGTCTGCCACGCTTCATCATCAGGATATAGTCGCAATACTCCGCAGCCATGGAGAGATCGTGCAGGATCATAAGGACGGTGAGCTTCTCCCTCTCGTTCAACTCCTGCAACAGATTCATGAATGCCATCTGATGCCTGATGTCGAGATGGGCTGTGGGTTCGTCCAAAAGCAGTACGGTGGGCTGCTGTGCGAGTGCAGAGGCAATGCTAAGCATCTGTTGTTCTCCTCCGCTAAGCTCTTTCATGTTCTTGTTACGGAGATGAGTGGTTTGGGTCAGCTCCATATAGTGCTCCGCCAAAGCTATATCCTCCTTTTTATCGAAGAACTGATAGCGGTCTCTGTATGGGAGTCGCCCCATCAGCACATACTCTTGTGCTGTGAGATCCACGGGATCTCTAAACTGCGTTACTATCGCCATCTCTCTGGCTTTATCCTTCAAGGAAAAGGAAGAGAGGTCTCTGCCGTTGATCTCCACCGTGCCTCTTTTCAGAGGGAGCGTGCCGGAAATTCCTTTGAAAAGCGTTGTCTTGCCCGAACCATTGGCTCCCACTATCCCGGCAAAAGCACCCTCTTCCAAAGAGAGAGATACTCCTGCGGTTTCAAAGCCGGTACTGTAGCCACAGGTAACATCTTTAAGCGAGAAAAGTGGGGTATTCGACATGACGGAAGAACGTTAAAAGAGGTGTTTACGACTCTGTTTCGGGAATCTGCTTTGCCTCTTCCCACCAGACATCCATCTCTTCCAAAGAGAGGTCTTTAAGCTCCACGCCATGCGCCTTGGCTTGCTTCTCTATGTGAGTAAAACGATGGATAAACTTTCTATTGGTGGCTTCGAGAGCATTGTCCGGATTGAGTCCCCACAGACGAGACATATTGATGATGCTGAAAAGGAGATCGCCAACCTCGGCTTCCAGCTCCGCAGAGGGCTTTCCTTCCGATGAACGGAATGCCTCTTCCACTTCTGCCAGCTCCTCTTTCACTTTGGCAAAAACATCTGTACGATTGTTCCAATCGAATCCGACATTGCGAGCCTTGTCCTGTATTCTGTATGCCTTGATCATGGAAGGCAGACTTCGAGGCACGCCGGAGAGTACAGTCTTGTTTCCACCCTTTTCTTTCTGTTTGAGTTTCTCCCAATTGCTCTCCACTTCAGCAGCGTTGTCCACGCTCTTATCCCCGAAGATGTGAGGATGTCTGAAGATCAACTTGTCCACCAAAGCGTCGCACACTTCGACAATATCAAACTCACCATCCTCTTCACCTATCTTCGCATAGAAAGCGACATGCAGTAAGACGTCTCCGAGTTCCTTTTTAAGCTCTGCCATATTACGAGAAAGGAGCGCATCCGAAAGCTCGAATACCTCCTCTATCGTATTTGTCCTGAGAGACTCATAAGTTTGTTCCCGATCCCACGGGCACTTTGCCCGCAGGATGTCGAGAATATTCAGCACCCGTCCGAGAGCTTGCTGCTTCTCTTCGGGAGTATGTTTAGTCATATGTCATTAAGATTACTTGTTTCGTTCTTTGAACTCTCGCTTACCGGATTCCAAGAAATCCAAATACTTCGCAACGTCTTCATCGTATGCGTAAGATGGTGCAAGAGGTTTGCCTTGAGCGTCCAACAAGACGTAATAAGGCTGTGAGTTGGTTCCGAACTTAACGCGTTGCAGATAGCTCCACTTCTCTCCGATGCTCTTGAGTTTGCGCTCCTTACCATTTTCGGTAACGATCATCGGTTCAGGGAGATTGGTCTTGTCGTCCACGATAAGTGTAATGAGAACGTAGTCGTTATCTATAACGCTCTTCACTTTAGGGTCTGTCCAAACGGCTGCTTCCATCTTACGACAGTTCACACAACCGAAACCGGAAAAGTCTATCATTACCGGCTTATTGTGTTTAGCCGCATAGGCCATACCTGTTTCGTAGTCGTCAAACTCTGCATGTACCTCTGCTTCATAAAGATTAAAGTCTTGAGTGTATAGCGGAGGAGCGAATGCACTGACCGCTTTTAGAGGTGCACCCCACAAGCCGGGTACCATATACATCGCAAAAGCAAAGGATATGGTGGCCATGAGAAGGCGAGGAACGGATATGCGTTTCACTTCGGAATCGTGCGGTAGAGTGATCTTACCCAACAAGTACATACCAAGAAGGGCGAAGATGATAATCCATAGAGAAACGAACACTTCTCTATCGAGGATGCCCCAACCGTATGCAAGGTCTGCCACGGAAAGGAACTTCAATGCCAATGCAAGTTCAAGGAAACCGAGAACAACCTTTACGCTGTTGAGCCAACCACCGCTCTTCGGCATGCTTTGAAGCATATTTGGGAACACGGCAAAGAGTCCGAACGGAATGGACAACGCCAATGCAAAACCAAACATACCCACTGCAGGTCCTACGGCATTACCGATGGTGGCAGCCTGTACAAGCAGTGTCCCGATGATAGGACCGGTACAAGAGAAAGAGACCAACACAAGCGTGAAAGACATGAAGAAGATACTCAACAAACCTGTTGTGGCATCCGCCTTTGCATCCAACTTATTGGTCCAGGATTGTGGAAGTGTCAGCTCGAACATTCCGAAGAACGAAACCGCAAACACAACCAGTAGCAAGAAGAAGATAATATTGAATACGGCACTTGTCGAAAGGTCGTTAAGCGCGCTTGCTCCAAAGATTGAAGTGATGGTCAATCCGAGAAGAAGATAGATAACGATGATGGAAAGGCCATAAGTGATAGCGTCTTTGATGGCTTTCTTACGATCTTTGGTTCTTTTGAGGAAGAAGCTCACGGTCATCGGTATCATAGGCCAGACACATGGTGTAAGGAGTGCCACCAAACCGCCAAGGAATCCAAATATAAATATTCTCCAAAGAGATGTATCCGTTGTTCTGGACAGAGTGGTATCTCCAAACGATTTCAACTCCTCCACAACCGGCTTCCACAGGTCGCCGATAACGGTATCTTCGCTTTTTTCAGCAGAAGCCGCCTCTGTGTTGGCAGATTCACCTTCCGCTCCGGATATTACCGGACTACCTTTTTCAAAGTTAAATTCCACTCTTTCGGGCGGCAAACAGCTCTCATCATTACAAGCCATGAAGAACACTTCCCCGCTTACCTTGTAGTTTTCAGGGTCTTCGACATTTAGCTCTTGCGTGAACGTAACCTCATCGGCATACCAACGAAGGTTCATCTCGAAGTTTTTATCAAAAACATCCAACGGCTTTCTGTCCGGTGCTACCTCTCCTGAGAGGGTCATTCCAGCGAGGGTATCAAACAGAAATTCTGTTGACGAAGGACCGCCTTCAGGTAGATTCATGTCGTACACGTGCCATCCACTCTTCATCTTTGCAGTGAAGGAGATACGCGCCTTGCCGTCTGCAATGTCCGAGATAGAGATATCCCACTTTACGGCATCAGTAATCATCTGCCCCAATGCTGTATTTACCAAGAGCAGGGCAAGGGAAAAGAATAGGAATACTTTTTTCATAAAGATAATTTAGAACGGTATTTATAGGTCTATATTTGGTTGTCGGACTGTCTGTTTTTCAGATAACCGAACAGATGCGTGGGGAAAGAGCGTTTCAAAGAGATCCGTTTGCCGGTTTTGGGATGCGTGAAAACCAATGAGATCTGCTCCAACGCTATTCTGTCTTTAAGCGTGAACGGAGAAGAGTTTCTCTTGTCTCCCATGATCACCAATCCTTTGTTTGCCAAGACCTGACGCAGAGAGAAGATCCGTCCAAGAGAGGCATTCAGCCGGACGACACTGCTTTCGCCATCGGTCCGAAGCAGAGAAAGCTCCACCACGGATGCGTTTCGCTCTCTGGTTTCACTCTTACTCTTCTGTTTCTTGGAGCTATCCTCTTTGTTTCTTGCAAGTGTAGAGATCTGCATCTTATTCTCGGCAGGCACGCCTCCCACTGCGGCAACAAAGATCTGTTCCTGCACAATCTTGTTCCAAGATGAGATGATAAGCTCTTTCGCTTGCAACCCTTTGGCAAAGACCACAATGCCGGAAGTCTCTCTGTCTAGCCTGTTCACCATAAAGAGCTTTGCATCCGGATCGTACTTCTTGTAGTGGTTGCTAAGCAGGCGGATAGCCGTGCGATCTCCATACTTACCGGTGGTGTCCACCGTATACTGCCCGTAGAGCTTCTCGATGACCACGTAGTCCGAGTCTTCCCAAAGAATTTTGATTTTGGGATGATTGAACTCCTCCGGCTGAGAGACCCTCGAAATCTGAACCAAATCTCCCGGAGAGAGCAGATGCGTTGCCTGAGAGACGTACTCTCCATTTACCAACACACGCTTGCTCGAAAGCAGCTGCTTGGCAGAGCTACGCGAGCGAGAAGAAATCTGTACAAGGTATGGCAACAGCTCCATTGCCTCTCGCACATGATAAGTCTCCTGAATAGGATTTCCTTTCAAAGTGGGTGTTTTTCTCTTGTCTCCGGGTGTATTCATAGACTCCGATATTTTAAGAATACAAAAATAGAGAAAACTATTGACACCTTTGGTATGTGATACCTAAAATGTGTCCTTGAAGAAGAGATTTTAGGAGGGAGTTTTTATATAAAAATGGTCTCGCAAAAAATCTCCGAATCAGCCTTTCGGACGAGTCCCGAAGCGAGGCAGGAAAGAGTAGAAAAATCGGAACAGCAAGAGTATCAAACGGATATAGATTTTCTCGAATTCCGAAAAAATTTTTTCTCTGTGCGCTTCATCGCCCTCTCTTAGGTTAAACAATGTAAAATCTAACACACCTGACTGTAAATATATACTAATAGGGAAATCGCCACAAAAACGACCTTTTTACGAAGAAAACAGCTAAACACCTCAAAATCAGCACAGAAGCAAAAAATTCTAAACACGTTAACCGAATCCGGTAAACGTGTTCAATGAAATCACTAAACGTGTTTACTGAAAAATTAAACACGTTAAGCCGAAAGAATATGCTCGTTTACTGTTTGGGCTTAACAGCTATCAAAATTAGTGTTAATAGAATGGCTCTGATTTAACAGTTCGGTCCTGCTCTGAAAAGAGAGGGTCTGAACAAAATAGAGAGAGCCATAAGCCGATGTATGGAATGTATAAAAATCGCCTTTCAAAAGGCAGTCAAAAAGAAGCAAAATCGGTCTCCAAAATCTCTTGACACTACTCTGTTTCAGGCAACACGTTTTTAGTCTGAGATTTGCTTTTGAAAACTCTTTTTCAGGATATGGTCAAGGTATAATGAAAATGGAATGATTTTTTTTTATCTTTGAGAAAAAGGAATTGCAGGAGAGGCTTAATATGGTCTTCGGGTATCCTTTTCAATTGTAGTATAAACACGTCCGACACTATGAAGACAACCAATGCCTCCAACTATCGTAAGTACCGCATCTGCTCGTTTGAAATGAGTCGTGGTCTGACGAAAATGTATAGCACATCATTCTATTCGGCTTCCAATCTTTTCTCCAAAGATATACGTCCTGCCATACACAGCATCTACGGTTTTGTTCGTATAGCCGATGAGATCGTGGACACCTTTCACGAGCACAACCAAAAGGAGTTGTTGGATCTCTTCGAAGAGTCTTATCATCTGGCACACAAGTATGGCATCAGCACGAATCCTATCCTTTATGCTTTTCAGCTGACGGTAAAGCAGTTCGGTATTCCGGAAGAACACATACAGGCATTCTTGGCGAGTATGCGTGCAGATCTCGAAAAGAAGGAGTACAAGACAGCAGAAGAGACGGCAAAGTACATCTACGGTTCGGCGGATGTCGTGGGTCTGATGTGTCTGAAAGTCTTTTGCAAGGGGGACGAGAAGCTGTTCAAGGAGTTGGAGCAACCGGCCATGAAGTTGGGTTCGGCATTTCAGAAGGTCAACTTTCTCAGGGATCTGAAAGACGACTGTTTCGGATTGGGGCGCACTTATTTCCCAAATCTCCGCATAGAGAGTTTCGATGAAGCCACGAAGATGGAGCTTGTAAAAGAGATCGAACAAGAGTTCGACGAAGCCTACAAAGGCATACAGAAGCTCCCGGAAGATGCCCGGCTTGCCGTCCTCACCGCATATAAATATTACAAAGGCTTGCTCAACAAGATAAAGAAAACCCCTGCGGACAAACTTCTTCAGACAAGGATCCGTGTCCCGGACTATCAGAAAGGGCTGCTTTTACTCTCTGCAATCATCAAAAACCGAATAAACATTCTATGACTTCAAACAATACAGCAGATATGGTGGTCCTTGTGGACGCGGGCGACAACACGCTCGGCACCATGGAAAAGATGGAAGCACACCGCAAGGGAGTGCTGCACAGAGCGGTATCCATACTGGTCTTTAACACCCGAAAAGAGTGGCTTCTGCATCGGAGAGCCCGGGAAAAATATCACGCCGGAGGGCTTTGGACCAATGCCTGTTGTACGCATCCGTTCCTGGAAGAGAGCTACGAAGATGCCGCTTGCAGGCGTATGATGGAAGAGATGGGGATAGAAGTGGAAGCGAAGAGACTTGTCCGGCTGTTCGACTTTACCTATACTGCATTGTTCGACAACGGGCTCACCGAACACGAATATGACCGAGTCTTTGCCTACATAACCGATACAGAGCCGGTTCCGAACCCTGATGAGGTCATGGATTGGAAGTACTCGTCCCAAGAGACATTAGACTCGGACATCCGCAACAATCCCGATCTTTACACCCCTTGGTTCAGGATCATTTACCAAAAAGCCATGGAGCATTCGGACAAGATAGAGGGCTGTTTCGGGAGAGGATAATTACCAATCAAAAAACGATAATTACTAAACTGAAAAACGATAATTACTAAACCAAAGAATGGTAATTACCATTTTCGGGAACGATAAGCGAAACAGAAAAACAAGATATTTACAATCACTTCAGCAACCATAACAACCGATGCAAAAACATAAAAAAGCAGATTGGCTAATCATGGCTCTCATCGCCATCTTCTACATCTTCGGTGCGCTCCAATTGGCTAACCCCGAAACCCGAACCCTATATACCGGGATGACACCTTGGGTTCTGCTCTTCTCCGTACTATTCCTGGGGCTGTACGACAAAACCCCTAAAAGATCCGGGCTGCTGCTCTTCTCCCTCATCGTAGCAGTACTCAGCTTCGGCGTCGAAGTATGGGGAGTGGCAACGGGAGATGTGTTCGGAAACTACTCTTACGGCAGTGAACTGGGGGTAAAGATAGCCGAAACACCTCTGCTCATCGGTCTCAACTGGGTGCTGCTACTCTATCTGAGTGCAGCCATATCAAGCTTCCTGCCACGAAACATCCTCTCTTGGATCATCTTGCCATCTATACTCATGGTCGGCTACGATATGGTTATGGAGCAGGTGGCACCACGTATGGACATGTGGTCGTGGGGCGGTGATGTAATCCCTGTTCAGAACTATCTCGTATGGGGAGTGCTTGCTCTGCTGTTTCATACCCTGAGATACGTGATGAATATCACTGTCCGCAACAGAATGGCACTGTTTCTCTTCACCATCCAAGTCCTGTTCTTCCTCATCATTCTTATCGCATAATATGCTCGAAGCCCGACATCATCCCATCGTCTATCCCTTTTTTCAGTACTACACGGAGTACCTCATCCGGAGAAGATTCCATGCTGCCAAGATCATCGGGACATTCACGGACAGAGAGTTGCCTGTATTGCTCATAGCCAATCATATCGGATGGTGGGACGGCTTTTGGGCAATGTACCTGAAACGGAAAGTGTTCAAGCGAAAATTCTACTTCATGATGCAGGAAGATCAGCTGCTACGCTACCGCTTCTTCAACCGCACCGGAGCATTCTCCGTCAATAAAGGCAGCAGGGAAGTGATCCGTTCTCTGGAATACGCCACACGGTTGCTCGAAGAAAAAGAGAATATGCTGCTGATCTATCCGCAAGGGAAACTGCAGTCCCTTTACCTATCCGAGTTCTCTTTTCAAAAGGGCATCGAACGCATCCTAAAAGATAAAAGAGAAAGCGTACAGGTGATCTTCTCCGCCAACCTTATAGATTATCTCGCCCATCCTAAGCCTACGGTAACGATGTATATAGAAGAGTTTGCCGGAGAGATGAGCCTCGACACTTTGGAAAGAGAGTATAACAGATTTTATGCCGACTGTCTCTCCCGACAGCTCCACACGGAAGAATGATCGAGTATATCGCATACGCCGTTTTCGGATTCGCTCTGCTGAGATTCCTGATAGCATCCCTCAACATGCTCTTCCTCGAAACTCTGCCCAAACATCCACGCATCGGAGAGGCAGAGAGAGGGAAAGTCTCCATCCTTATACCTGCTCGCAACGAAGCCGACAACATCTCACACCTTCTCTCCGACCTTAAAAGAGTAAACGATGAAAGCATCCGAGAGATCATCATATTGGACGATCAGTCCGAAGACAACACTGCCGAGATCGTCTCTCATTACTGCCGGGACGATGCCCGTCTGCGTCTGATCTCCTCCTCATCGCTACCCGAAGGATGGCTTGGAAAGAATCATGCCTGCCACTCTCTCGCCAAAGAAGCCGAAGGAGACTTCTTCCTCTTCCTCGATGCCGATGTTCGAATAGAGCCGGGATTCGTAGACAGAGCCATGGCATACTGTCAAAAGAAAAAGACAGACCTCTTCACCGTCTTTCCTACACAGGATATGGAGACATGGGCAGAGAAAGTTTCCGTTCCCAATATGCACATCATTCTGCTCACGTTGCTGTTTCTGCCGTTTGTGAGACTCTCATGCTTCTCATCGCTATCGGCGGCAAACGGACAGTGTATGCTCTTCAGACGAAACGCTTATCAAGCACTCCTCCCCCACTATACCTATCGCCACAGCAAAGCGGAAGATATTGAGATCGCCCGATATTTCAAGAGAAAACGGCGCAAAGTGGCGTGTCTTACCGGAATAAAAAGCATCCACTGCAAGATGTACAGCGATCTTCAAGGAGCACTGGACGGTTTTTCCAAGAATGTTACCTACTTCTTCGGCGGAGCTAATGCCTATCCCCCCGCTCTGCTGTTCTGGTCTGTAACCACCTTCGGTATCGTTCCACTTCTGCTCTCATCCTCACCTATCTTTGCGCTGTACTATATCGGAATCGTAATTGTTACGCGGCTGATGGTCTCTCTGACTGCCAAACAGTCTTCCTTCTACAATATACTGCTCATCATTCCTCAGCAGATCATGCTTGGAGCATTCATTCTGAAATCGTGGATCAATAAGCGACGCCGGGAGTTCAGATGGAAAGGTCGTACTCTATAAACAGCTCAAACAGATGAAACACTTCACTCTACTATTCCTCCTGCTGCTCTTCCCTCTTCCTCTTTTGCTATCTGCATCGGAAAAGGAGAGCATCTACAATGCATACATATATAATAATATGGACTCGTGGAAACGCATCATAGACCGAATGCATGCCATTAAAGAGAAAAACACAGAGCAGGAACTGGAGCTTCTCAACTTTGAATACGGCTACATCGGATGGTGTATAGGCAATAAGAAAAACAGCCTTGCCAAAACCTATATGAAGAGGATGGAAGAGAGAATGAATATGCTCAAGAGCCGGCAGGTACGCCCTGCTCTGATGCTTGCATACGAGTCCGCCTATCTCGGATACCAGGTAGGACTGAACAAGTTCAAGGCTCCGTTCTTGGGACAAAAGAGTATATCGGCTGCCGAAAAGTCTGTAAAACAAGACCCCGACAATGCTTTCGGATACGTGCAGCTTGGCAATATAGACTTCTATCGCCCTGCGCTCTTCGGTGGTTCCAAGCCCAATGCTCTCAAGCACTACCTCACGGCAGAGCGGCTATACCTCTCGCAGAAAGGAAGCAGTGCAGAAATCAAAGACTGGAATCTGCTTGCACTTTGGATACAAATAGCCCAAACCTATGACGCACTGGATGATGTCAAACGAGCAGACGAATACTACAAAAAGATATTGATGGCAGAACCAAACTTCAAATGGGTTAAGGATGAGCTCTACTCCAAATTCAAACAAAAGCACAACATATCATGAATAAGAAAGTAACGATTATAGGCACAGGTCTTGGTGGCTTGGCGAGCGGACTCCTACTCTCCAAAAGAGGCTTCCAAGTGTCTTTCATTGAGAAAAACAGCGAGCCGGGAGGACGTCTGAACCGGATTCGGAAAGATGGTTTTACCTTCGACACCGGTCCCAGCTTCTTTAGTATGTCTTATGTATTCAAGGAGTTTCTGGACAAGTGCGGTGTAGAGCTGCCTTTTGAATTTGTAGAACTCGATCCGCTCTATTCGGTAAACTTCCGAGGAGATGATAAGACCTATCACCTATACAAGGATATAAAACGACTTGCCGAGCAGTTCGAGGAAGTGGAGCCGGACTTTGAGAACAAAATGAGACGGTATCTCAAGAAATCGAAAGCGCTGTTTGAAGACACATTTGATATTGTCATCCGCAACAACTTCGACAATATGTTCGACTACATCACCACGTTGATGCAGGTCAATCCACGCCATATACCGGTTCTTCTCAAAACATTCTGGCAGCATGTTACAGAGCATTTCTCCTCAAAGGAGGCACGTCAGATCATCTCTCTGGTAGCGTTCTTCCTCGGTCGCACGCCTTTCGACACCATGGCGATATACAGCCTTCTCTCCCACACAGAGTTTTGCCATGATGGCTATTACAATGTAAAAGGAGGGATGTACAACATCGTGCAGGGGCTGGTATCGGAGCTGGAAAAGGCAGGAGCCACATTCCGATTTGATACAGAGATTAAAGATGTCTCTTTCGATGGCGACAGGCTCACAGCCGTGATAGACGGAAAGGGCAACAGATACGAGTCCGACATTTTTCTTTGCAACGCAGACGCCGCTCTGTTCAGAGGAAGAGTGTTGCACCGAAAAGCGTACAGCGAGCAAAAGCTGGCTCAAAAAGAGTGGACCATGGGCTATCTGACGTTCTACATCGGTATTAAAGGAAAGCTGCCCCGGCTCGATCAGCACAACTACTATCTCGGCACAAACTATGAGGAGTATGCACACAATATCCTCAAAGATCCCGATACGCTGCAAAAGCCATACTACTACGTCAATGTCATATCCAAGCACAACGACAGCTGTGCCCCCGAAGGATGCGAGAGCCTGTTCTTTGTATGTCCCGTACCCAACCTGCAATACAAAAAAGATTGGAGCGATAGAGATGAGATCGTGGACAGCATCCTTGAGGACTTCTCCAAGAGAATAGGAGAAGATATACCCTCTATGGTGGTGTCGCGTACCATCTATACACCTAAGGAGTGGGAGGAGAGATTCAACCTCTATCAAGGTAGCGGTCTGGGGCTATCCCACAAGATGATGCAGATAGGCGGATTCCGCCCGGCGAATTTTGATGAAAAGTTGTTCAATCTGTTCTACGTAGGAGCTTCCACGATACCGGGTGCCGGACTGCCGATGGCTGTTATCAGCGCAGATTTGGCTTGCCGGCGGATAGAAGCTTTTGCAAACGAACAAAAGGGCAAGTAGTTTGGCTCTGTCTCCATCAAGGCTTTCATAATTCGTCTATAAGGGAATAAAAAAGCACCTTAACGGCTATAAAACTCTGCTTAAACAGATTCAAAACCAAGCATCAAGACTTGAATGGCAAGAATCAAACTTTGAAAAGTACCTATCAAGGCATGATCTCTGCAGATCGCGCCTTGATGCCATAAAAGATACAGGATAAAAGCATCTTTTATACCTGTTCAAAAAATCTTGCGAATACGTTTAATCTAAAAAGAGAGTATATCCGGGTATTCCATGATATACAAAGCAGGGTGTGCCATACCGGTATGACACACCCTGTTTCGGTATAGAAACCGGAGATTGAAAGTTATCGTTTCACGATTCTGCGAGCTGCATCCCAAGCCACGAGCAGTCCGCCGGCACTCATGATAATGTCCTTGATCACGAGCCGTCCTACACCCGACAAGTATGGAAAGCCATAATGGGGCGTCGGTAAGTCTCCACCCAGATTGGGAACCCAAGACTCCGGCGTGGTTATAAGGAACGAAAGCGTAACGATGGACATACCAAAGGTGAGTAATCCTCCTATCAACCCGACCTTGGGAAGCCAAATACCCAGGAGGACAGAAAGCCCGATAAGCACAATCATCGTACCAAGGCCATAAGAGAAAGGATATGTACCGTTAGCCTTGTGCCAGTCTATATTCTTCTGCACCATCTTTCCTTCCGGATTTTTATGCAGTGTGTATTCCTTGACCATCTCTCCCTTATCATTCTCTACATAAGTATTGGACTTTGTGTAGAAGAAACTCATGAAAGGGCTGTTGCTTACAAAGTGCACGATACCATCGGCTTCGTATTGGCAAGCTTTAAGCCCTCCGATCCACGCCATAACCACAAAGATGGATATACGCATGAAGTTAAAGAATGGGCGCTCCAGGTTCAGAATAATTTTCCCGGATGTCTGAAAGATCTGTTCCATCAACTTTTTCATATCAACTTATTCATTTTACTATTTACACTGCAAAGTTCCGGCTTTTCAACAACGCAGGGAATGGATAAACATGATATTAACATGGATAGATTTGACACCCATCCGGTAAAAAGCCATACGAAAAAGATTTTCCGGTATTCAGTGAGGAGGTTGAGGAGGAGTAATGATGGTGATACCGACTTCATCCCTGAAGTGCTTCGGCGAAAGTCCTGTTGCCTTTTTGAAGTAACGGCTGAAGTAAAACTCGTCTTGGAAGTTCAGCATCAGTGCAATCTCTTTTATGCTCTTGTCCGTAAGGTGAAGAAGCCTTTTGGCAGCAATGATAACCCTGTCTTGTATCAGCTGTGTAGGACTTTTTCCAAACACCTGCTTGCTCTTCCGACTCAATACTTCGGGAGAGACACCCACTTCACGGGCATAAAAAAGCACTCTCCTCTCCTCCAGATGATGCTTCTCCAAGAGCTGCTCGAACAGGAGTGCCTGTCTGTCCGTAACACTGTTCAGCTGCCCCTCCAAAGCATCTTTCTGTCTGCTGCACAAGGCAAGCAGAAGTTGGAGATAGGTTTTGATGATAGAGGAAGTAAAGGGAAGCTCCTCTTTGTCCCGGTGCTGCTCTTCTGCAATCCGGTCTGTCAGCTCGTAAAGATAGCGCAGCAAGGAGGGCGAAACTGTTACGTAGGGTTTCAGATAGGCGTTGTTGAACAACAATCCATTGCAAGCCACCTCATATTTATGGTACTCGATGCAGTAGAAATCGCTATGAAAAGAGAGTTGTCGATAGCTCTCAGGGAGCTTTGACCACACCAAACTCTGGTAAGGTGAGAGGAATAACACCGTGTTGGCTTCCGCTTCGTAGCCCGTTCCATCCACTATAAATGTAGCCCCCTGCTCCAGAAAAACAATGGTGTAAAGAGAGGAAGTAAAACTACTTTCCGGGATATTCGGCGGAAAATCTTGTATAGAGATTAACTGAGACATAGATCTGCTTGATATATATTATATTCCAACCTCTGATGGCAAAGATAACAACTCCCGACAAACTTTTCCCGTAAAGGTTCCGGATATTACATATTTTGTACGGATAAGCACTCCCCGATCCCAATCATATACATCGAATACAACAATTTGAGCATAAAAGTATAATAGAAAGGAATATTTAAGTACCTTAGCAAACCGGATGAAAGGAGTTACTCACCTTTCCTTAATAGTACAAATTATGAAATAACAGATTTGACAGGTATGATGAAATCTTTTTGGATAAGTGTAATACTACTGGTATTATCGGTTGCTACGATGAAAGCTCAAAACAGCAGATTCAACTCGTTTGCTCATAACGAAAGCATCGCCTACTGCATCACCTCCAAAGGTACACCCAATAACATTGTCCGTCTTGACAACAACTGGGAGATACTTCTCGCTTTAAGAGAGCCTCACACCATTAAAGCATTGGATTCGATCAATGTTAAGTTCACGTACAGTCAGCTGCAACTGCTTGCAGATTGGAAGTTGATCCGAAACAACAAAAACAAATTCCAAACCAATATAATAATATTGGACAGCCTGCAAACCCTCAAACTGCGCAACCATTCTAAGGAGCTATCGGAGGCTTTGGCAGGTAAAATCGGGAAAGATGTTGCCGATTTTGTGAAGCTGTTGAAGAGTGAAGGAAGAGAGCGGAACTCGTACAGCATCCTTTTCTCTTATGTTATTGATGGACTGGTATGGAAGTGTTTGGAGGAGAGAGGAGCTATCAGAAAAAAAGAACTCTCCATGAAAGAACCCTTGTGGAGCGGTGAGTTTTGGACGCTTTATCCTAAAAGAGATTTTTACTGCGGTACTAATACTCTGTCAAGCAAGGGTTACTCGCTCAAAATCAACTGGAGTGAGGGTGCTTTTTCAAGGATAAGACCTTTTATCTCAAATACCCGACAACTGGATCTTCTCTTGAGAGACTTTGAGAAAAATGGGAAAATCACGGAAGAGAACACCATTGCCGTATTTTCCAAGTTTAATTTATTCAATGAATCCGGGCATATAACCGTACCAATCCTTGAGGAAAACGATAAGAACTCACTCTATCTTGAGTCAAAGAAAATAGCCGACAGCATTGCGGATTTTCTGGAGCAATCTTTGGATATAGAGCTGTTGCGGAAAGAGTTTGGATTCGCAGACAAGTCGCAAGCAATCGTCATCCTGTATCACGAAATACTTTGGGATCTGCTTGCGGAGCTGGAAAACAAAAAGATAATCACCAAACCGACTATTTTTATAGCTCCGGATACTGCCAAGGATGAAAATGTTTCGGATCTGATCTTCTTCGTGAAAAGATAAGCGGATGAATGATGTTTCCTTTCTTCCCGAAACCAACTATTCGAGATATAAATATTATTGTGTACCTTTGCAAGGCGTAGTGAACAGGCGTATGTTCACGAACACAAAGTATTTAGGATAGATAAACAGAGAAAAGGAAATAACACGATTAGAACAGATGAGTAAGATTGTAGGAAACTTAATCCCCAACACATTCTTCATCACTAAGGGTAGTGGAGAATCGGATCTGGAACTACACGCAGGGTCATACCACATGGCGCTTTACGATGCAGGTATTTCAGACTTTAACATTATGGTTTACTCTTCCGTACTTCCTGCTACGGCAAGGTTGGTAACAATGGATGAGATAGACCTTCCTCCTTTCGGCTCGGAGCTGAAAACCATCATGTCCGTGTCTCACGGTATGCAAGATGAGTTCGTTTCTGCCGGAGTGGTGTACGCATGGATGTATAAGGATGAAAACTTTGACGAAAAGATCGGCGGTCTTGTGTGCGAAGTGAGCGGAAGGTATCGTATAGAAGAGCTTGAAGCTCGTCTTATCCGTGTAATAAATGACCTGCACGAAAAGACTTACTCCCAATACTATCTTGGCGAACTAAACTTTATCACAGAAGGTATCACCATAGAAAAGAGATATGGTACTGCCCTTGCCGGACTTTGCTTTATAGACTTTGTCCAGCCTGAAGTAAAGAAATAACGGTTTCCCAAGTAAGGGAAGAAGATCGACATATAAAATTCACAAGAAAGGGAGATCGTGCTGTAAAGTATTGTCTCTCTTTTCTGTTTTTTCAAGGGGATCTTGTTACAATCGCACTTATTCTCAAACACAGACAATAAACAATGAAATATATAGGAGCACATGTAAGTGCCAGCGGAGGAGTGGAAAATGCTCCGGTGAATGCACATCAGATAGGAGCAAATACTTTTGCCCTGTTCACCAAAAATCAGAGACAGTGGGTGGCAAACCCTCTTACAGATAAAAGCATCCACCTGTTCAAGGAGAGATGCCGCGAGTATGGCTTTGATCTGAGTAAAATACTACCTCACAACAGCTACCTTACCAATATGGGCAGTCCGGAAGAAGATATGCGACTGAAAAGCAAAAATGCGTTTCTGGATGAGATGCAACGGTGTGAGCAGCTGGGTCTGAACCTGCTTAACTTCCACCCCGGAAGCCATCTGAACAAAATATCAGAAGAGGAATGCCTGCTGAATATTGCTCATAGCATCAACGATGTTCTGGCTGAGACCTCTTCCTGTATAGCTGTTCTGGAAAATACCGCAGGGCAAGGCTCTAACATGGGATACAGATTTTCTCATCTGGCATACATTATAGAACATGTCGAGAATAAAGAGAGGATAGGAGTGTGTCTGGATACAGCTCACCTGTTGGCTTCGGGGTATGAAATCCGGAACAAGGAAGCCTACGAGGCTATGTGGAAAGAGTTTGAGGAGACTATCGGTTTGCAATATCTTCGAGGCATTCACCTGAATGACTCTATGAAGGATCTCGGCACTCGTGTGGACAGACACCACAGCTTGGGCAAAGGAGTAATGGGATTGGATTTATACTCCTATGTAATGAAAGATTCGAGACTGGATAACATCCCTATTATCCTCGAAACACCCGATGATACCATCTGGGCAGAAGAGATTGCTTACCTGCGTTCATTAGAATAGAGACACCAAAAGTTATGAAAGAGAGTCGTAGATATTTTGTACAGCTGCTACTGTGCTGCTTTTTTGTATCCGGCGTCGTAGCACAAGAACCTATTAAATGGGTTAATACTCTTATAGGAACTTCCAACTACGGAACAACCAATCCGGGAGCACAGCATCCCCACGGACTTATGAACATCACACCTTTCAATGTGATGGGTGGAGAGGGAATTAATAAGTTTGAAAAGGACAGTATGTGGTGGAGCACTCCGTTCAGCTCAAACAATAGTTTTCTTACCGGTTTCGCCCAAGTAAATCTTAGCGGTGTAGGATGTCCGGACTTAGGCTCTCTTCTTTTGATGCCGACAACCGGTGAGTTGGTATTCGATCCGGTAAAGTATGGATCGGTAATGGAAGAGCAGGTGAACCAACCGGGATATTATGCCGTAACACTTGCCAAATATGCCATCCGTGCAGAGGTTACAGCGACAGAACGTACCTCTATGGCGCGCTTTCATTTCCCTGCCGGGAAAGCAAATATCCTGCTAAACCTCGGAGAGGGACTAACGAATGAGAGTGGAGCCATAGCGAGATTTAAGGATCAGCAGACCATAACAGGAAGTAAGCTGGTCGGTTCTTTCTGCTATCATCATGATGCTGTATTCCGTCTCTATTTTGCAATGAGAGTAGAGAGAACTCCCGTAAAACATGGCTTCTGGAAACTTCAACGCTTCTTGCCGATAGACCTGGCTTGGGATAAATATACAGGGCAGTACAAACCTTATGAGGGCTTTACCCAAGAAATGTCCGGAGATAATATAGGTGTGTTCTTCTCTTACGATGTAGAAGAGCCTACCACAATCACTGTCCGAACCGGTGTCTCTATGGTGAGTGAAGAGGAAGCGATGAAAAATCTCGAAGCAGAGCAACCTGACGGGATCTCTTTTGAAACCATCGTGAGCGGTGCTCAAAAGAAATGGAATAAAGAGCTCTCGAAGATAAGAGTGAAAGGGGACAGCGAAGAAGACAAGATAGTATTCTACTCTGCTCTTTACCATACGCTAATCCATCCTAATATTGCGCAGGATGTTTCCGGGTCTTACAACAAGATGGAAACTCTTGAAAAGATTACACTACCACAAGGAAAGAAGAGATATACGGTATTCTCCCTATGGGATACTTTCCGAACAGTGCATCCTCTCTACTGTATTTTGGATCCTAAGAAGCAGTTGGAGATGATTGATGTGATGCTGGATATGTACAAAGAGAATGGTTATCTTCCGAAATGGGAGCTATACAGCCGTGAGACTTTCACAATGGATGGGGACCCTGCAGCCATTGTAATCAACGACACATGGCAACGCGGACTGAGAAACTTTGATACAAATCTGGCATTGGAGGCGATAAAACGCTCCGCCTTGGATGTTTCTAAAGAGAACAAAGTGCGTCCGAATATAGAGCTGTATGTCAAACATGGATATGTTCCGAACCAAAAGAAGCACGACAACTGTGTCTCACAGTCTTTGGAGTATTATCTCTCAGACTTTAATGCGGCTCAGTTTGCTCTTTCCATGGGAGACAAAGAGACTTACAAAACCCTTATTGCAAGAGCAAAAAGCTATACCAAGCTCTTCTCCAAAGAGTACAACTGCTTCAGACCAAGAATGCAAGATGGCTCTTTCATGACACCTTTCGATCCAAGAATTGGCAGAGACTTTCAAGAAAATACCGGCTACCACGAAGGATCGGCATGGAACTATAACTTCTACGTTCCATTTGACATCAAAAATCTGGCAAAGATGATGGGTGGAGAAAGGGTGTTTACCCAAAAACTGGATGAGACCTTCGCAAAAGGATACTATGACATGGCTAACGAGCCGGATATTGATAATGCTTATCTCTACTGCTATTTCCCTAAGTATGCTTATAGGACACAGGAGATGATTCCCGCTCTGCTGGATAAGTATTTTACGACAGCACCGGGCGGTCTTCCCGGCAATGATGATACGGGAACAATGTCTGCCTGGGCTATTTTCTCAATGCTTGGATTCTATCCTGTTTCTGCAGGAACACCTATATATGCTCTTACGGCTCCGAGATTTGATGAGGTGGTTATCGAGTTGGATCAAGAGTACTATCCGCATGCTTCACTCACGATAGAGGCAAAAAAAGAATCGCCTCAATCTAAGTACATTGAAGCGATTCTATTAGATGGAAAGCCTTATAAGAAAGGGTATATCATCTCACATAAGGAACTGTTTAGTGCTGAAAGATTGACATTTGTACTGAGAGACAGGAGGTAATAAATCATTCCCCTCTCTTGGTACAAACAATCTGATTTCTATACGAAAGATTGACAACGGAGTATTTATTCACTCCGGTACGCGGAAGTATCTTTTCGTAGAAGATATCGACCTTGCCAAGCTGTTCGTCAAAGTCTATCTTAGGACTGATACAGAATACAAACTCCCCTACTCTGGGATAGAGATAGATCTCTTTCTCTGAAACGACGTGTATAGAGCCGAAGAAGTTTCTCCATTTTTTATGCTCCTCAAGATAGTGAGCAAGATCGAGAAGATAGGTCTGCGCTGTTTTCTCCGAAATATTTCCGGTAACCACGGGAACGTAAGCAGCTCCCTTTCTATTGGGGAAAATAATGCCTTCGGTATCAATATATGATGCTTTCTCCCCGTAATAGAGAGCCATCAAAGGTTGTCTCTCTTCCAGCTCAATCTGCAAAGAGTGAGACTGAGGTGCAACATAGGCTGTTGCAGACTTGATATATGGGCTTTTTTCTATGAGTTCCTGTTCGAGTTTTCGGGTATCTACACTGCGAAGCACAGTATCCTTAATACTCAAATTCAGAAGAGAAAGCACATCAGTAGGGGTTACGAATGCCCGTTCTGCCTCATGAGAGATTTCCACAGATGTTTTACTTGGGATTATTTTATTGCCATCCTCATATTTTTGAGGAGATGCAACCAAATAGGACGCAACAAATGCAGCGCACATAAGAAGTACACCAAGTATGACAACAATATGCTTGAGTCTCTGCTTCATGGAGGTCTAAGGTAGTGCTTTTTTCTGTTTTTGGATGAGATATTCTTTAACCTCCGGTACCAATAACTCTATATCTCCCGCTCCAAGCATGAGATAGACATCTGCCGGAAAACGATCCAATGTCTTCGTCAACTCCGACTTGGAGCAAGAGGTCGCAATAACATTGGGAGAGATATGCTCCAAAATAAGTTCGGATGTAATTCCGGGCATAGGCTCTTCTCTTGCCGGATAGATGGGAAGGAGAACAACTTGTGCCTCTTGAGAAAGAGCTTCGGCAAATTCTTTATAAAAATCTGCCGTACGGCTGTAAAGGTGTGGTTGAAAAATTGCCGTGAGTCTGCTATCGGGATAAAGGACTCTCACGGAACGAATACTTGCCGCTATCTCTTCGGGATGGTGTGCATAATCGTCAATAAGGACAAAGCCCCCTTCTCCCCCGGAAAGCACTCGCTCAAATCGGCGATGAACTCCCTTAAATGAGGAGAGATTCAAACGGAGTTCTGCTTCACTTTTCCCACATAAGTGAGCTACCGCGAGGGCTGCCGTTGCATTTTCCACATTGATTTCAATAGGAACACCAATGTGCATCTCCCGGTAAACACCTCCGGGGAAATGGAAGTCAAAGTATAGCTCACCGGATCTAAACTGTAAATTATTACTATAAAAATCTGCCTGCTCATTCTTAGCATAGGTGTAGAACTGAGCACCTTCGCGTAAGCGAGGTGTACAGGTTGCATGCTTGTGCATGACTAACCCTCCCTTAGGCGAAACAAGGGAAGTAAAATGCGAGAAGGCCTCCAAATATGCTTCTTCCGTGCCATAGATATCCAAGTGATCCGGACTGGTAGATGTAATGATGGCATAGTGAGGATGAAGGGTATGAAACGATCGGTCATACTCATCTGCCTCGGCAACTGTAAAAGAAGCATCTGCGTCCAAGAGAAGATTGCTGTTATAGTTGAGAGAAATTCCTCCAAGGAAAGCATTCACACCGACATGTTCAGATGGTATCACTGTTTCTGCCATAAGACAAGCCAAGATGGTAGAAGTGGTGGTCTTGCCATGTGTTCCGGCAACGCAAAGAGCCTTAGAACGAGACGTAATCTCTCCCAAAGCCTGAGAACGTTTGTATAATTTGATCCCTTTATTTCTGTAATAAGACATCACGGAAGCATCAGTCGGGACAGCCGGAGTGTAGATAACGTAGGTATCTTCCGAGCGAAAAGCTTCGGGTATAAAGTCTGAATTGTCATCATAAAAAACTTCCGCACCTTCTGCGACAAGAGCACGTGTGATATGGCTCTCTGTTCTGTCGTATCCTCCTACTTTGAATCCGTGAAGAAGAAAATATCGTGCAATAGCACTCATCCCAATTCCTCCTATTCCAATGAAGAAAATTGGAGTATAAGTCTCTTTTATATTCATTCTCGCAATATCTTTTCCAAAATATCTACTATTTGTTCTGCTGCATTTACTCTGCCCAATGGACGGACATTTTCAGACAGTGTACGACACTTTTCGTGATCATCCAAAAGAGAAAGAGCCGTGGGGATAAGAGATGTTGAGCAGTCCGCATCCTTAACCATCAATGCCGCATTCTTCTGAACCAAAGCCATGGCATTATGTGTCTGATGATCTTCGGCAACATTTGGAGACGGGACTAAGATAGATGCGAGTCCCAATGCCGAAATTTCGGATATACTACTTGCCCCGGCTCGTGAAATGACGACAGTAGCCAAAGCATAAGCTTTCTCCATTTCGTAAATAAATTTGCGTGCCACAATGTTAGAAGGCGATCCGTGTGCTTTAAGCGCAGCCTCTACTTTTTTGAAATATGCCGCCCCTGTCTGCCACAATACTTGTATGTCTGTACGTTTGGCAAGCATATCTATCTTTGCAATCACTCCCTGATTCATGCTCAATGCCCCAAGGCTGCCTCCAATAATAAGCAGTGTCGGTTTATCAGGAGATAAGCCAAAAGCTTCAGCACAAACTTCTTTAGCCGGAAGTTGATTCGTCAAACTTGCTCTGATCGGATTCCCTGTAAAGTGTATTGGAGCTTTTGGAAAAAATCTCTTCATATTGTCATAAGCGACAAAGACAGCCTTTGCTTTCTTTCCAACAATCTTATTCGTAACTCCGGCATAAGAGTTTTGCTCCTGCACCAAAGTTGTTATGCCAAGACGTTGGGCTGCTATTAAAGTAGGGGCACTGGCATATCCTCCCACTCCTATTACGGCTTGAGGCTTAATCTCTTTGATGGCTCCTTTTACCATTCTTAGGCTTTTGAGGAGACGGTAAAATACTTTGATATTTTTCCAAACCTTCTTCCTTTGCAATCCCATTATAGGAAGGAGAAGTATCTCATAACCGGCATTAGGAACTTTTTCCTCTTCCATTCGTCCTTTTGCCCCCACAAACAGAATCTTACAAGAGGGATAACGTCTCTTTATTTCGTCTGCAATAGAGATAGCGGGAAAGATATGCCCTCCTGTACCTCCGCCACTGATAATGATATTCTTTAGCTCTTTACTCATGATTTTCTATGTTTATGGTATCCGGTATTTTCGTCATCATAATAGGATGCATCAGTTATGGGAACTTCCGGTATAACTTCTGTGTTAATGGCTATTGGGGTTTCTGCCCCGGACATTTGAGCAATGGCTTCTTCTTGTTGCTCTTCAAGCTCTCTACTTGCAGATAAAATGAGGGCAAAATAGATGGATGTTACAAGATAAGATGATCCTCCTTTGCTGATAAAAGGAAGGGTCTGTCCTGTAACAGGCATGATTCCTACATTTACCATCATGTGTATGAGAGCTTGAGTACATATAATTATACCAATCCCTATGACTAAGAATTTAGGGTAGAACAATTTTAGTCTGCTGGCCAGCTTCCCAATATAAAAGAGAAGCCAAATATAAAGAGCGATACATAGGAGCCCGGCAATAAGCCCATACTCTTCGAGGATAATTACAAATATAAAATCGGAGAAAGGCTGAGGCAAGACAAGACGAGACTCGCTATTTCCGGGACCAACACCTGTTACTCCTCCTTTTACAATAGCAATATTGGCTTGTATCCGTTGAAAGTCTTTTCCTTCATCTTCGTTCTCTTTTTCGGTCGCGTTCTTACCGATAAAGCTCTCTATCCGCGCTTTCCCTGTACCAAAGCGTCCCGGAATCTTATTTACAACATCCATCGGAAGAATTAGCAATAAACAGACAAGTAAAGCTACTCCTGCAAACATTCCTATGGTTGCTTTTATGAAGGTTCGCTTATGTACCTTTCCCAAGAAGCAGAGAATATAGGCAGTCATACCAAGAAGAAGCCCGCTGGAGATATTCTGAAGAAAAATAGGAATACAGATAGCTCCGGTCGCCAATGCAATATGTATAAAGGAACGTTTGCTGGCATACTCTTCGACAGAAAGCTTGAACGCAATATAGTTGATGAGGCAAAGGCGTGCCACCTCTGAGGTTTGAAACTCAAAACCTAAGATACTGAGCCACCTCTTTCCTCCATTACGCTCAATACCCATAAATTGGGTAAGAAGAAGTAGCACAATACCCAAAATAAGCCCAAACAGAGCGAACTTACGCCACAACTTCGTTGGAATATGAGAAAAGACCACACAAACAACAAGCGCCATGATCATAAGAGCAACGTGCTTAAGCATAGGAGCAAAAACAGAAGAATCATGAGCAAATGCCTCATTGGAAATGGCAGAATAGACGCTCAACAGAGACATGACCATCAGAAGAGCAATGATCATCCAAAGGGTCTTGTCTCCGGCAAATAGTTTCTTTTGATGAGAAAAATGAGTGTCCGGCAATCGATCTTTAGCTTCAAGTGTTGTCATAGCACTACTTCATAATAAGGTTTTTACAGCTTCCTTAAAACGGTCTCCTCTATCCTCATAATTCTTGAATAGATCAAAACTTGCACAACAAGGAGAGAGCAAAACCGTATTAGCACCGCACTCTTTTGCCATTTCATGTGCTCTTCTGACCGTGTCTTCCACATCCTCCGATACCACATAAGGAATACCGAGAGAGCCTAACTGCTGCTCCAATTTCTGATAATCCTTTGTCATAAATATAAGACCAAGAGAAGTTCTTTTTACCTCCTCTGCTATTGTAGTATAGTCATTACCTTTGTCTGTTCCTCCGAGTATCAATATGATATCTTTATCCGCCATGGCTCCAAGAGCATACTTCGTTGCATCTATATTGGTGGCTTTAGAGTCATTGATGTAGTGGACAGACCCCACAATCCCGGCATCTTCCATACGATGCGGAACACTCTTAAATGTTCTCAAAGCCTCTTTCAAAGCAAAAAGATCTACTCCGGCATGCAGAGTTGCTACTATTGCTGCCATTATATTACAGTAGTTGTGTACACCTTTTAGACTCAATTCTGATAGTTTGAACGAAAAACGTCCCTGAGGCAAAGCCACCAAAATATCATCCTCTCTTAGTGCAGCAAAGTAAAGATCTGCTTCCGGTTGTTGAGTATAAAACTTAAATCTTGCCACTTCGGATGAGATGGGATAACGCACAAGTAATTTTCTGATCTCCTCATCTTCACCAAAATAGATAGCAAGACCATCTGAAGCAAGATTGCAAAAAACCTTTCCCTTTGCATCGGCATATTTCTCTATATCATAATCATACCTATCAAGATGATCGGGCGTAATATTCAAAATAATAGAAACATAAGGAGAGAATGTCGGCATATCTTCCAATTGAAAGCTGGAAAGCTCTACCACATAAATATCTCTTCGGGAATCTTCCTGCGCATATCTGGAAAGGGCAAAACCAATATTACCGGATTCGACAGCATCCCAACCGGCAGACCTTAATACATGAGCAATAAGAGAAGTAGTCGTAGTCTTTCCATTGCTTCCGGTTACGGCGATAAAATTTGCGCCCTCCATATGGCGCGCAGCAAACTCTATTTCTGATATTACTTCACATCCATTCTCTCTTAATTGTAAAATTATTGGAGCTGTTTGTGGAATACCCGGACTTTTTACCGCGATTGTTGCATCGCTTATATTTTCCCAAGTGTGTCCTCCTTCCTCGAAAAGTATTCCAGCAGAGTTTAGAGACTCCTTAACTTCAGTCGGTATATTATTCTTATCCGAGACAAAGACTTCGTATCCCTTCTTTTTCGCTAAAAGAGCAGCTTGTAGTCCACTCTCTCCGGCTCCTAAAACGACAATCTTCTTCATCTCAACTTCAAAGTTATGATAGTTAATATAGCAAGTATAGCACCTATTAGCCAAAATCTTGTTACAATCTTTGCTTCAGGAATAGGTGTAATAGGTTTTTGTATTATAGCATCTATCCCCTCGTCCCCCGGTTTCTGAAAGTGATGATGTAGTGGAGCCATCTTGAAGATCCGCTTACCCACTCCTTGTTTTTTCTTTGTGTATTTATAATAATATCTCTGCAATATAACGGATAGATTTTCTACAACAAATATTCCACAAAGGATGGGCAAAAGAAGTTCTTTCCTTATAACTATTGCATAAACAGCTATTATACCTCCGATGGTAAGACTTCCTGTATCCCCCATAAATACTTGTGCAGGATAAGAATTGTACCAAAGAAATCCCATCGTTGCTCCCACAAATGAGGCTGCAAATACCACTAACTCCTCTGCTCCGGGAATAAACATGACATTCAAATATTCGGCAAAAGTGAGGTGAGATGAGACATAGGCAAGAATACCCAATGCCATTCCCATAAAAGCCGAAGAACCTGCTGCAAGTCCATCCAATCCATCAGTCATGTTAGCTCCATTGGAGACAGCTGTTACAATGAAGATACAAGCAATAATAAAAATGAGAAAAGTCAACATCTCCTTATGCCTGTTGAAACCCGAAACAAACCAGCTATAATCGAAATTATTTTCCTTGACGAACGGAATTGTTGTTGTGGTGGATTTCTCCGGAACAAGATTATAGGTTACAGTTATCTCTTGTGTTTCTTGGTGTCTTACCTCATGATTTTCCAAAATGACTACACTCGGACTCATGAATAGAACAACGGCAACAATAGTACCGAGTCCTACCTGTGCAATGATTTTATACCTGCCTCTCAAGCCCTCTTTATTCTTCTTGACAAGCTTAATATAATCATCTATAAATCCTAAAACACCCAGCCAAAGAGTGGTAAGAATCATCAGTATGATGTATACATTATTAAGCTTGGCAAAAAGAAGTACCGGTATAAGTAGAGACACGATGATGATAATCCCTCCCATAGAAGGTGTTCCTGCCTTACTCTTTTCTCCCTCTAAGTCCAATGGACGGATGATTTCCCCCAATTGCAGCAGTTGAAGTCGAGCTATAATTTTTTTCCCAACGATGGTTGCCAGCAACAAAGCCAAGACAAAAGCGATGCCGGAACGAGTTGTAACATAAGAAAAAGCATTGATTCCCGGCACTTGCAAAGATTGCAGATAGTCTATCAGATAAGTAAGCATAAGGATTAAGAATGGAAATAAAGCATTAGACCTTTACATGGATTTATAGCAGTCAAGAACCTCCTCTACATCATCAAAATGGTACTTTACGCCACGTATTTCCTGGTAATTTTCATGTCCCTTACCGGCGATAAGAACAACATCTCCTTTCTTCGCCAACATACATGCCGTCTTAATAGCCTGCTTTCTATCTTCAATGGTCAGTACTTGGGCTTTTTCATTTGGAAGCAGCCCGCTTTCCATCTCTTTAAGAATTTGCATTGGCTCTTCATCTCTCGGATTATCAGAAGTCAAGATAAGCTTGCTACTCCACTTTGCTCCTACTGCCGCCATGATAGGACGCTTCTCTTTATCCCGATTTCCGCCACAGCCAACGACTGTAATCAGCTCTCCTTTGCCTTGTACCAAGTCGGAAACCGTATGTAACACATTTTCTAAAGCATCAGGCGTGTGAGCATAGTCTACAACGGCCACAAATCCTCTCGGAGACATTATGGTCTGAAATCTGCCATTAACCGGTATCAGACTACTCATAACGGGAAGTAGAACCTCCTTCTCGACACCCAAGAGTCTTGCAGCTCCATACACCGCCATAAGATTATATCCGTTGAAATCTCCTACGAAATGAGTAAAAATCTCTGCGCCGTCCATGAGCATTTCGGTGCCATCCAAATGCTTTTCTATAATCTTTCCCTTAAAAGTAGAATCGGTCTTGAGCCCATAAGTATAAACAGATGTTTTGGCATTTTGTACCATCACCATACCATTTCTATCATCCACATTGGTCAGGGCAAACGCATCTTGAGACAACTGATCAAAAAATCCCTGTTTGGCTCTGAGATAATTATCGAATGTCAAGTGATAGTCCAGATGATCATGCGTAAGGTTCGTAAATATACCACCGGCAAATGTTGTCCCTCCTATTCTGTGTTGAACCACAGCATGAGAAGAGACCTCCATAAATGCGTAGCTACATCCCTCCTCCACCATTCTGTGCAAGAAGTATTGAAGAGTAAGAGCATCGGGAGTTGTACGAACAGCTTCTATCTGCTCATCTCCTATTCTGACACAAACCGTAGAAAGCAAGCCGACCTTATACCCCAACTTTCTGAACACCTCATACAGTAGTGTCGCAGTAGTTGTCTTTCCATTTGTTCCGGTAACTCCTACCAGCTTTATCTTATCAGACGGATGTCCGTAAAAATTGGCAGCTACCATTCCCACAACAACATCGGTATGTTCTGTGCGGATAATGGCAATCTCTTCCGGCAGATCATATTCGGGAAGTTCTTCACACAAGATTGCCACAGCTCCCTTTTCTACTGCTTGACAAATAAAGTCGTGTCCATCCGAAATAGTTCCACGGATAGCAACAAAAAGATCTCCCGAATTTACCTTTCTTGAGTCGGATTGTATTCCTTTAATCTCTATATGCCCCACATCCGCCAATTGCTCATGAGGAATTCCCTTAAATAGTTGCTGAATTGTCATATATTGGTATCTGTTCTTTTAATTATTCAAAACTAAGCACTTCAAGAAAATCTGCTTGACCTGCTAATGCAGTCTTATGAAGAGTTGTGCGCCCGGCTTTATTTTCTGTCCTGCCGGAATGGACTGTGCCACCACTTTAGATCCATGATTGCCTACGGATACTTTCAAGCCACAAGACTGTGCAAGATAAATGGCATCCATTGGCATCATGCCTATTAAAGAAGGCATCCGATCCTCTGCAATATTAACCTCTTGAGGGAAAGAGTTTCCTAAACTATCTCTTCCATACTTGATCCAGTTGGAAACCTCTCCATCTGCTTTCTCGATACTATTCTTATCTATCACAAACTTCCAAGCCTTCTCCACTACATCGCCTCTTCCACCATGTATCGGCATACGGAATGTAGCCAGAGAGTCGGGAGTTATATCGTTCAGTTCCGCATACATCGTAGTGGCATGGATCTGTTCGGCGATAGACTTTACCACCGGACCACAGACAGCACCTGCTCCCAGCCTGGTTTGTGGTCTGCTTATCACCACAATTATACTGTATTTAGGTTCAGACGAAGGAAAGTATCCGGCAAAAGTTACATTCTTACCTCTTCCATATCCTCCACGTCCCTCGGAAATATAAGCCGTTCCAGTCTTTCCGGATATTTCTACGGAGTTAGACAGAGCAGATTTTGCCGTTCCTTCGGTTACCACTTCTCTGAGCATCTGCTGTATCTGTCGCAGAGTCTTTTCACTTGCCATACGCTCCTTTACAACCGTAGGCTCTGTACGCTTCAGCACCTCTTCATCCCTCACGATTTTTCTTACCAGATACGGCTGCATGACCTTTCCGTTATTGGCTATACCATTGTAAAAGCGTAGCATATATATAGGAGGTATCTGTGTCTCGTACCCGAAAGATATCCATGCGATGGAGGTTTTATCCCAATTTTTCGCCTCTTTTATAAAAGGTTTTGCCGTACCGGGAATTTCCAGAGAGATCGGTTCAAGCAAAGACATCTTTACCAGTCGGTCTCGAAATGCTTTATAGTCGTTCCCATATCCTCTTGTTACAGCCTTGGCAACACCAACATTGGAAGAAAACCAGACAGACTGCGCCAAAGTAATATCTCCGTATCCCCCGCGATCTTTGTTGTGGTCCATAACAACCCTTTTATTGAAGAGCCATGTTCCATTGCCTACATCTATCATATCATCGGGAGATCCATGTCCATCTTCCAGCACAGCCATTACGGAAGGCACTTTAATTGTGGAGCCTGGTTCCAAAAGATCCCTTAAAGCATGATTGACAGTCTCTGCATACTCTCCGTTGCTCTTTCTGTCGAGGTTGGACATCGCCTTTATCTCTCCTGTGGCAACCTCCATAATCACGGCGGTTCCCCATAGAGCATCAAACTCCTTCACTTTCTCCAATAGAGCCCGCTCCGTTATGTCCTGAATATTGACATCTATGGTTGTATGTATATCGCATCCGTTTACAGGTTTTTTCTTTACCGGATAGACCCATTGTCCGCTTACTCTTTTTTTAGCATTGATACCCGGCACTCCACACAACAGAGAGTCGTACTCCAACTCCAATCCGCTACTACCATGCGACAATCCTGTCGAATCTGTTTCAGAACGCAGAAAACCCACCGTCCGAGAAGCCATATTACCATAAGGTCTCTCTCGTCTAATCACCGGTTCATCTATGATTCCACTGACGTTTCTATTCCGAATATTGAAATATGGAGCTGCAGCAAGCTGTTGTCGTTCCAGGTGTGAGATCTCTTTGGGAATGATACGCTGAGTACGGCGTTTACCCTTTCGTCCTTCGGCGTAAGCCTTCATCAAGTACTCCTTATACTGCCTTACACTTTTATCTCCCAGTATTCCGGAAAGATACCAAGCCATAGAGTCCACATTTGCCTTGAATATGGAGTCCTTAAATCCGGCAGCCTTAAAGTCTATGCTTACCTTGTATCTTGGTACACTTACAGCCATGGCAGTATTCATAGCCGAGTAGATATTTCCCCGTGTAGGAAGTACCGATACATCCGGTTGCTGGTGAATTTTATCTTTCTCCAGCCAGATTTGTCGCTCTGTTGTGGTTACAACAAGAGCTTTTACAATGACTCCGAAACCCACACAGACCATCAACCAAGCGTAAAGATGATAGAAGTTTTTCAGAAACTTCTTCCGTTGCTTCTGTACAACGATCTTATCTTCTTCACTTGATCGACCTCCTGCCACCTTTTGGCGGCTCTCTTTATCTCGGATCCTGTTCCGAAACTCTTTTGGACTATCGCTCATCTGTCTGGGGCTCTATATTGAAGATCTCTAATCTATATATATGGGTGGCGTATCCGGAGAGGATATTTCGAGTTCGGCACTCTTCACTCTCTCCTCTATAACGGTGATGCGTCTGTTCTGAACAAGAGTAGAGTTCACCGATATTCGCTCCATTTTAAGCTCCTTCACTTCCTTTTTCAGCTTTTCGAGCCTTCTCTGAAAGCCCATAGACGTATATGATGCGGTGATGGAGATAAAAGAAGAGAGAACGACGGCTATGGCATACTTCGTAGTGCGTGGCGTCCAGCGGTTTGCCACCCACGTTCCATCAAGAAAGCCGAAAAAAGTACTTCTTGATCTGTTCTCCTTGCCACTCTTGCTACTCATAAATTTTCAGTTATAAAATCTTGAAACCGTCTCTACTCCTCTATGTTCGGCATACCTACACGCAGTTTTGCACTGCGAGAACGAGGATTCCTGTCTATTTCCTCAGCAGAAGGCAACACGGCTTTCTTGAACAAGGGGCGCATTGGAGAGAGTACATTTCCATACATATCCACCTCTCTTGTCCCCTCCATGTTGCCATAGCGGAAAAAGTTCTTCACCGGTCTGTCCTCCAGAGAGTGATAGGTAATGATTGCTATCCGTCCATCATCTGCAAGAAGCTCTCTTGAATACCTCAACAGATCTTTCAGAGCTCCCATCTCATCGTTCAACTCTATCCGAAGAGCCTGAAAAAGCTTTGCCAGACTCTTCTTATCGTTCTCCCGGAAAAGAGATGGAGAGAGTATGCCTATAAGGTCATTCACTGTTCGTAAAGGCAAACCTTTCTCAATCGCTTGCTTTATAGTCTTGGCTATACGATACGGCTGATTCAGCTCCCCGTAGTTTCTAAAAATCAAAGCCAACTCCTCTTCCGTTACAGAAAGTAGAAGATCCGCAGCGGTCTGTTTCTGTTGAGCATTCATCCGCATATCCAATGGAGCATCAAATCGGAAGCTGAAACCTCTGTCCGGATCATCGAAATGATGAGAAGAGACACCCAAATCCGCCAATATGCCATCCACTTTCTCCACTCCGATATAAGCGAGATAGTGGCGAAGATACCGGAAATTCCCATGCACGAAAAGCATTCGCTCTTCTCCCTCCGGGATATTCCGAATAGCATCTGCATCCTGATCCACAGCAATAAGCCTGCCTTTAGAGGAGAGTCGCTCCACGATGGCTTTGCTGTGTCCTCCTCCTCCGAATGTACAGTCGACATAGATACCATCCGGTTTTATGTTCAACGCATCCAGTGTTTCATCCAGAAGCACCGGTACATGATAGCTTTCCGCTACCTTGATATTTGGAGTGGAGTTTGGTGTTTTACGCATTTCTTCGATGCAAAATATTGGGGGTAAAGCTGAAATCAAAGGTACAGATTATAGTTCAAATAAAAAACAGGTTTTTAGAAAGAAATCCACAAGAAAAGCTCATCACTTTTCATCGATCGTTCGAGTGTGATGCAAAACCCGGAGGTTTCTTTATTTTTCCCACTTATTTTCATAACTTTGAGACAGACACAGATAATACCTTTCTGTAAAAAGCACGATCAAAACCTTTTATTCGCTTTTCGGAGCAGTGTAGTACTCCGAGCGATTTATATTATTTATTCATTCATCAATAAAACAAACCATTATGGCTAATGAAAAACTCAACCTTAAAGCAGTGAAAAACTCCAAAGAGTTTAAGATTGACTACAGTAACATCAAACAACTACAAGAAATAGAGTTTGACGATACGATCAAGGTCAAACGCCAAACATTCGGCAGCTACAAAAGACGCAGAGAAAAGTTGGACAAACCTCTTGTTAAGCGAGTTCCTCGTCCTTCTTTCGGGCCGGATTTGAAGCTCTTCACCAAGTATTCTACACATGTTTATACCAAAGGAAGGATGATCGTTGTCGTAAACTACGACTTATATCCGGACATTAAATCTTCCATAGACCAATACGTTCTCGATGTTGCAAGAGACGGGTACTATGCAGATGTGTATAGATATAAAGGAGGAACGGCGGCAGATTTAAGAAAATTCATTATCCGAAACCGAAAGAGATTTATTGAAAATCCGCGAGAAAGCAAGGGAGAAAAGAAAAACGAAAAAGACAGAAAGAGAAAAGCAGCTCTCAGAGGTGTAGTATTCGTTGGGAATCTTCCCATTGCATGGTATGAGCATAAAGTTAGAGGTCACTCCTCGGTATTTCCTTGTGATCTTTTCTTCATGGATGCCAATGGAAGATGGAAAGACAAAGACAAAGATGGAGACTACAATATACACGCCGGAGATATAGATGCCGAGATATGGGTGGGCAGAATATGGACTCCCGACATGAACGGCAACAACGCCCGGCTTATAAATCAGTACTTTGCTCGCAATCACTACTTTAGAAAAGGACTCTTAGGACAATCCAATAAAGGTCTGACCATCGTGGATGACGACTGGGCAGGATTCGGAGATTGTGCTATGGATATGATGCTTCCAAGCAGTAACATCGACGTTTGCACGGACAAAAAAGAAACCAATGCCAACACCTACAAGGCAAAGATGGCTAAACATTTCGGTTGGGCTCAGGTTTGTGCTCACTCCAACCCTTATCTCCACCGTTTTTCTATCCCTAACGAACCATTCAAGGAGGAGGACAACTACATAAGAGTCAAATACATCAAAGACGAAAATCCTCCTCAAGCAAACTTCTACAACCTCTTTGCATGCAGCAGTGCCCTGTTTACTCAGCCGGATTATATGGCAGGATGGTACATTTTTGACAAGCTCGGCAACGGTATCAATCCGGGTATGGCTGCAATAGGTAGTACAAAGTCTGGGTCGATGCTCTTCTTTGAAAACTTCTATGGCCCGATGGGCAAAGGCATGACAATAGGAGAAGCCTTTGTAGAATGGTGGAAATGCTTGGGAGCTAAACATGAAGACTGGGAAATAGGCTGGTTCTACGGCTTGGTACTATTGGGAGACCCGACACTAAACTGGTGGAGCGGTGTTGTTCCAAAACAAATAAGCCCATTCCCCTACCAGATTTTCAGCCACTACCCAAGAGATACAAGGTTTGAATGGACTCCCGTTGCAGTAGAAGGTGTTCCTGTTGAATACCACGTGGAGACGGATCATTTCTGTTGCGGTTGGGCTTCCGACCAAGCAATTGAGAGCGGTAAAAGCCACAATTACACCTACAAAACATCTAAAACATACCTTGATCATCTGTTCGTTGGAGCTCAAAGAGGCCGTTGGCGTGTCAGAGCAAAAGTAGGAGATATACTCTGTCCGTGGAGTGAGTGGAGGTATTTCTGCTATACTATTTAATCCTTGCTACTATTTCACAATTCTGTATTTTGAGGCACCGCAGTAGTCGGTGCCTCTTTTATATCCGTTCACAAAACAGACTATACACTTACAAAAGATGATGTGATGCCTTATACAGTTGTAAATCAAGAGCCGGTTTGTAGAAGTTAAGACTTGATTTGCAGGATTCAAGGCTCGATTTGCAGGCATCAAGATTTGATTGCTCCAAATGAAGATTTGGTTTGAAAATCTTAACCCGTTCAACAAAGAAAATATCCCTGTTCAGAACAACTTTTGAACACGGAAAAGAGAAGAATGAAAAGACTTGCAGAAAAGAGCGGAGAGGAGTGTGCAATAATCTTAAAACTACTATTTTCAACTTCCACATTTTAATATATCTTTGTGCCCGTAAAAGTATTAGAAAAAAGATACTATGGAAATTCGTATCAGTCGTATTCTAAGCGAATACTACGACTTTACCCGAAAAGAGTCAGAAGAGCTCATCCGTGCCGGTCGGGTGACTAAGAATAACGAAGTAGTGGGTATCGGCGACAAAGCCTGTGTGGATGATGATGTGCGTTTGGACCACTCGTCTGTTCCCCTAAAAGGCATATTCAGAAAAGTAAGTAGAGAAAAAGCTCGCTCCTCTCAAGATGTATTTGTCCGTTTTGGCAGGGATGAGCAGGACGATAGAGATGGCATACGCTTCTCTTCTCCAAAAAGCGCAGAACTAAGGAAAGGAAGAAAGATCAGCTCCGGCACCAAGGGGCCGAACAGAAAAGGCAAGAACACCGAAGCTCCGAAAGAGAGCTATCGTGAAGCTAAACGCCTTGGCGGAATGAAGAAAGGGTGATGCCCCGTCCCCCTGATGCAGAAACCCCGATAATATGACAATAGACTGGATAAGACACACCTCTTTAAGCATAGACCCCATACTCTGTTACGGACAAACGGATGTTCCCGTATCCAAAAACTTTGAACGCGAAGCCGAGCAGGTCAAACAGAAGTTGGATGCTCTCGGACACAGGTATGATGCCTCTTTTACTTCCCCTCTGAGCAGGGCGACACTGCTTGCGGACTACTGTGGATATGGCGATGCCATAAGGGATGACCGGCTTATGGAGTTTAACTTCGGAAGTTGGGAGATGAGACCGTGGTATGATATTTCAGATCTTGCATTGGGTGATGAGAATCTCTGGTTTGCCACATGGCATCAGATGGAGATACCGGATGGAGAGACTCTCCAGAATATGATTTTGAGGGTAGAAGAGTTCATCTCTTCCTGCAAAGAGAAAGGCTACTCCCACATTATCTGTTTCTGCCATGGCGGTGTCATCAATACCGCCCAGTACATTACCGGACAGATCGGGTACGATGATATATTCAAGCTCACCCCGAAGCATGGTGAGATCATATCCATCTCTCACTAAGCGAAACATCCGGAGCAGATGCTTGCAAAACTTAATAGGAACGCTCTCGTCCATGGACTATCTATGGTCGGGAGCATTTTCATTTGCGCTCCCGATTGCGTAACTTTACGTTTTCAAACTTTGAAGGCATCTTCGACAGATGTCTTTCGGCTTACAAACCAATAAGATCTACAATACATCGTAATGGAAACATTGAAGCACGAGTGCGGTATCGCCCTCATCAGACTACGCAAACCCCTCTCCTACTATCATGAGAAATATGGGACGTGGCGTTACGGACTGAACAAAATGTATCTTCTCATGGAGAAGCAGCACAACAGAGGGCAAGAAGGAGCCGGAATGGCTTGTGTTAAACTGAACACTCCTCCCGGTGAAGAGTACTTCTTCAGGCATAGAGCTCAAGGCAGTAGTGCCATCACAGAAGTGTTTGAGGATGTCAGAAAAGATATAGACTCCACTCCGGAAGAGCTTTTCGAGAGTATAGACAGCATCTCCAAGCATGTCCCCTTCGCAGGAGAGTGCTACATGGGACACCTTCGGTACAGTACTACCGGCAAGAGAGGTATGGCTTTTGTCCATCCGATGATGAGGCGTAGCAACTGGAGAGCAAAGAGTCTGCTCTTGTGCGGGAACTTTAATCTGACATCGACGAATAAGATTTTTGAGTCCATCACATCCGTAGGACAGCATCCGAGAAATATGTCCGACACTCACATCGTCATAGAACAGATGGGACACGCATTGGACAGAGAGATAGAGCGAGTGTACAGAATAGCAAAAGGTATGGGACTTGAAGGCATGGACATTACCGACCATATAGAAAGCCATATCAACCTTTGCAATCCGCTCTCAAAGTGTTCGCCACTATGGGAAGGCGGGTATGCCATGTGCGGTATGACAGGAAGCGGAGAATCTTTTGTTATGAGAGACCCTGCGGGGATACGCCCTGCTTTCTATTATGTAGACGACGAAATCGTTGTCGTTGCATCGGAAAGAGCCGTCATCCAAACCGTTATGAACCTCACTTTTGATAAGGTTAAGGAGCTTCCGAGAGGCAGTGCCATCACGATAGATAAAAGCGGTGAGCAGGTCAATATATTCGAGATCCTGCCACAAGCACCCAATGCGGCTTGTTCGTTTGAACGCATATACTTCTCCAGAGGTAGCGATAGAGACATCTATAAAGAGCGCAAGGCGTTAGGGGCTAATCTCGTTCCACAGGTGATGAAGAGTATAGATTACGACTTGGATCATGCCGTATTCTCCTTTATTCCGAATACTGCCGAAGTGGCTTATTTCGGGCTTGTGGAGGGTCTGAATAAAGTACTCAACGAACAAAAACTAAAGGCTATCCAAGAGCTCTCGAACCCTACATCCGAAGAGTTGGGCACTATCCTCAACAAGCGCATAAGGGCTGAGAAGGTGGCGGTAAAGGATATCAAGCTGAGAACATTCATCACTCAGGGCGAAAGCCGAAAGGAGTTGGCGGCACACGTGTACGATATTACTTACGGCTCTTTGAACCGAAACGAGGATAAGCTGGTGGTTATCGACGACAGCATCGTTCGGGGAACAACGTTGAAAGAGAGTATCATCACCATTCTTCATCGTCTCGGTCCCACAAAAATCGTAATCGTATCATCCGCACCTCAAGTGCGTTATCCGGACTGCTATGGTATAGACATGAGCAGGCTGGAAGAGTTCGTCGCGTTCCGTGCAGCTGTTGCGCTGCTCGAAGAGAGAGGACAAACCGCAGTGTTGGATGAGATCTACTCGGACATTATCAAGGCAGAAGCGGAGAACAGACTCACAGAACAGAACTTTGTGAAGCGTCTTTATGCTCCGTTCTCGGTGGATGAGCTGAACACAAAGATGCTTGAACTCCTGATGCCGGAGGGTATAGATATTCCTGTCGAGCTGGTATTCCAATCCATGGAAGGGCTTCACGAAGCTGTTCCGAACCATCCGGGCGACTGGTATTTCTCAGGTAACTATCCGACCAAAGGCGGAAATGTTTTGGTAAACAGAGCGTACATCAATTTCTATAAGAACAGATAACACTATGACAGATAACAATCAAGATAAAAAACTACTGACTCACTCGAAAGCCGGGAACAAGGTTTTTGAAGAGGATAACATCTTCGATCATGTAACGGATGGAGATAGAGTGGCTATTCTTATGGCGCACTTCGGAACCACTCATGAGGATACCAGAGAGAAGACCATAGATATAATAAATGATATGGTTATGGCTCACTATCCGATGATAGATATGTACGAGGCGTACACATCGCGTATCATCGTGAAGCGTCTCAAGGATAGAGGAGTGGAGAAGATGTTACCGTCGGAAGCTCTAAGGCTTCTGGCAGATCAGGGATACACTCATGTCATAGTGCAGCCTACGACAATCATCTGGGGAGTAGAGATGGAAAGCCTCTGCATAGACGTCGAGGAGATCCGAGACAGGTTCAAAGAGGTTCGTCTATGCTCGCCACTTCTTTCGTATGAAGAGGATTATGATGCGCTCATAGAGGCTATGACGGCTGAGACAGAAGAGGATGAAGTTTATCTTTGGGTCGGTCACGGCACTTACGATGTATCTACAGCACAATACGCGATGCTCGATTACAAGCTGAAAGATCTCGGTTATCCCAATCACATTATAGGCTGTATCGAAGGCTATCCTTACTTTGAGCAGGCTCTCTCACAACTACGCAGGTTGGACACCAAACGTGTACACCTTCAACCGCTTATGCTGGTAGCCGGAGAGCATGCCAAGAACGATATTGCGGAAGACTGGAAAGAGATGTTGGAAGAAGAGGGATACGAAGTGGTTCTTCACCTTTGCGGACTTGGAGAGTTGCCTGCCGTTCAGGAGCGTTTCCTTGAACTTCTCACCTTCTATTCCCGATACCGAAAGATCGGAATCATGCAAAAGAAAAGCCTTTATATCTCCACAGGAAAGAAGATGAAGTAGAAAGATTTTGAATTTGATACCTTAAGAACAGTAGAGCATAGCGAATGAAGAAAGGAAAAATAGTAGTCGCCGGGATAGGTCCGGGCGGTAAAGAAGATATATCACCGGCTGTATTGGATGCCGTAAAGACGGCAGATGTGGTCGTGGGATACAAATATTATTTTCAGTTTATAGAGTCTGTTCTCTCTCCCGGCACGGTCTGTATAGATACAGGCATGAAGAAAGAGCAGTTGCGAGCCGAACAGGCATTCGATCTTGCAGAAGAAGGCAAGACGGTGGTAGTGATCAGCTCCGGCGATTCCGGTATTTACGGCATGGCGCCACTGGTATATGAGATGAAAGATGAACGCGATAGCGACATCGAGGTAGAGGTATTACCCGGCATAAGTGCCTTTCAAAAAGCGGCTGCTTTGCTGGGTGCTCCCATCGGACATGACTTTTGCGTGATCTCTCTATCCGATCTCATGACTCCCTGGGCTACCATTGAGAAGAGAATAGAAGCCGCAGCAATGGCAGACTTTATCACTGCCGTCTATAATCCCAAGAGTAATGGCAGGTATTGGCAACTGCACCGACTGAAAGAGCTATTCCTTAAACACCGCGATCCTCAAACGCCTGTGGGATACGTCCGTCAGGCAGGAAGAGAAGATCAGAATATCACTCTTACCACATTGGAAGCGTTTGATCCGGAAGAGATAGATATGTTCACTCTTGTTCTGTTAGGCAATTCCCAGACTTATAAATCTGCCGACGGTAAGATGATAACCCCTCGCGGCTATTATCGAAACAAGGGTATGCAGGCGGATAAGATCGGACAGGATATCATGATCCGCAGTTTTCAGACCATCGAAAGCGAGTTGGCAAACAAAAATATCCCGTTGGATCACAAGTGGGCTCTGCTCCACTCCATCCACACAACCGCAGACTTTGACATGGAGAAAGTACTCTACACAGATGAAAAAGCCGTAGAGCAGCTTCATGAAGCCTTTATCTCCAAGAAAGTAAGTACCATCATCACGGATGTTACCATGGTTGTCTCCGGCATCAGAAAGGGAGCATTGGAGCGTTTGGGCATAGAAGCCAAATGCTATTTGCACGATCCGAGAGTAGCACAGATGGCTACGGAGAAAGGCATTACCCGTACTCAAGCCGGCATCCGATTGGCGGTAGAAGAGCACCCTGATGCGCTTTACGCTTTCGGCAATGCCCCTACCGCACTTATCGAACTATGCGATCTGATCCGAAAAGGAAAGGCTTCACCTGTCGGGGTGATAGGTGCTCCGGTCGGGTTTGTGAATGTTTGCGAGTCGAAACACATGCTCAAGTCTTTCCCTTCCATCCCTAAAATCATAGTGGAGGGACGCAAAGGCGGAAGCAATCTGGCGGCTACACTTGTAAACTCCATCCTGACTCTCGACGATGCCGAACAGCTTCGCCCCGGACGAGATCTGTAATAAACGAAAAAATGAAGTTCACTATCATTGGCATAGATGACAATAGAGAGCAGCATCTCTCCCCTCATCTTCGGGAGCGTATAGCCCGAAACAGTGTCTTTTCGGGCGGATTGCGTCATAAAGAGATCATGGATCCCTACCTGCCCGAAGGGTATAGTTGGATTCCGATAGTAGTTCCTCTCTCTCAAGTTTTCGAGGCATATCGCCGGCACGAAGAGGTTGTGATATTTGCCTCAGGCGATCCGCTCTTCTTCGGATTTGCCAATACTGTTCTGCGAGAAATGCCCGAAGCGGAGATTGATCTCTATCCCTACTTCAACTCTTTGCAGCTACACGCTCATCGCCTCCTGCTCCCCTATCAGGATATGAAGATTGTCTCTCTCACGGGACGTCCTTGGCACAAGTTCGATGAAGCTCTCATTCTCGGATATGACCTTATAGGCATACTCACGGATAACAAAGAACATACCCCTCAGACCATAGCCAAACGGATGCTGGAGTATGGATATGACAACTACAAGATATCCGTAGGCGAACTGCTGGGCAATACCGAAGCGGAGCGTGTTACCACTCATGGTTTGGAAGAGATCGCTTCGCAGTCGTTTGCATTCCCCAACAACATCATCCTCTACAAGCAATACACCCGTCCCCGACCGTTTGGTCTTCATGAAGGGAACTTTCATCTGCTCAATGGTAGAGCCAAGATGATCACAAAAATGCCTATCCGACTTCTCTCCCTGAGTGCATTGGAGCTTCGGGAAAGGAGTGTCTTTTGGGATGTAGGATTCTGTACCGGCTCCGTTTCGATAGAGGCAAAACTCCAGTTTCCACACCTTCAGGTTTATGCTTTTGAACAGAGAGAAGAGGGGCGGATGCTCATCCATGAAAATGCAAAAAAGTTCGGAACGCCCGGCATCAATGCGTTTATCGGAGACTTCACAGAGACCGAGACGGATGCTTTACCTGCTCCGGATGCTGCTTTTATCGGTGGACACGGAGGCAAGATGAACGAAATCGTGGAGAAATTATCAGGGAAAATGGGGCCGGGAAGTATATTGGTCTTTAATGCCGTATCCCCCGAAAGCAGGCAGATGTTCCTTGAAGCGTGCGAGACATACGGCTTCGGAGAGATGCAGAGTACCCGAATCACGATAGACGACTTCAATCCGATAGAAGTCATGAGGGCTGTTAAACAGTAAGACGACAGATGAAATCCATTGCAATCATATTGGTTTCCGAGCGTAGCCGACACCTTGCCGAAACCATTCTAAAGGAGTATCCCGACGCGGAGATACATCCGCTCACCCATGTCGGCGAGTTATTTTCCAAATCCGATGCCTTAGTCTTCATCGGGGCTATGGGTATCTGTATCAGGACTATCGCACCATATATCAGAAACAAATACACAGACCCTGCCATTGTCAATATAGACAGCACGGGGCAGTTCGTTGTATCTGTTCTCTCCGGGCATGTCGGAGGAGCAAACGAACTCTCCACAGCTTTGGCACGAGTGCTTGGAGCACAAGAGGTGATCACCACTCAAAGCGATGGTCTCGGCTTATGGGCATTGGACACGATAGGTAAAAAGTACGGTTGGAAGACAGAAACCTCCGAAGCCAACCTGAATGCACCCATCACGCTATTTGTTAATGACAAGCGGGTAGCCCTTCTGCTCGACATCAAAGATAGCGGAACGGCATACATGGAGCGTACCAAACCGCCGCACGTAGATCTCTTCTACAACATTGCGGATATAGAGTGGAAAGAGTACGAGCTGTTCATAGCCGTCACGCCGAAGATATACAGAGAGGTGCCTGTCCCTGCCATCTACTATCGTCCGAGTGTATTGCACCTCGGCATGGGATGCCGTCGCCAATGCTCCTCTACCGGAGTAGCCGGCTATCTGGAAGAAGCCCTTACAGGTTTTGGCTACTCTCCCCTCTCCATTGCTTCACTATCGTCCATAGAGCTAAAGAAAGATGAGCCGATGCTGCACGAGCTTGCCACGCATTTTGGTGTGCCTCTCCACATCTTTTCGGACAGAGAGTTGGATGGAGTGGAAGTACCCAACCCCTCCAAGAAAGTAGAAGAGGTAACATCCGTACCGAGTGTATCGGAAGCCTCATCCATTATGGCTGCAAAGGGAGGAGCTTTACTGTTGGAGAAGCAGAAAGGGGCACTTTCCGCCGGGAATGAGTTCACATTCGCATTGGCACAAGATAGAGCATCTGTTCGCTCCGGTCATATAGAAATTGTAGGTGCCGGTCCGGGAGATCCGGAGCTTGTATCGGTCAAAGGGAAAAGATTTCTGCAACAGGCGGATCTTATTCTTTATGCCGGCAGTCTCGTACCCATAGAGCTGACCCACTATGCCAAAGCGGGAGCCACAGTGCGTAGCTCCGCATCGATGAGCCTTGAAGAGCAGTTTGAGATCATGAAAGAGTTTTACGACAAAGGGCTTTTGGTGGTTCGTCTGCATACGGGCGACCCTTGCATCTATGGCGCCATCCAAGAGCAGATGGCACTCTTCGATGCCCACGATATGTCGTACCACATCACGCCGGGTATCTCATCATTCCAAGCGGCGGCAGCGGCTCTTCGATCGCAGTTTACCATTCCGGAAAAGGTGCAGACCATTATCCTCACTCGTGGAGAAGGGCGTACCATGATGCCGGAAAAGGAGAAGCTCCACCTGCTGGCACGTTCTCAGAGCACCATGTGCATCTTCCTCAGTGCCGGCATCGTGAGGGATGTTCAGGCTCAACTCCTGGAGCACTATCCGCCAACCACTCCGGTGGCTGCCTGCTACAAACTTACGTGGAAAGATGAGCGCATCTACCGGGGAGAGCTGAAAGACTTGGCAAAAATCGTGGAAGAGAACAACCTCACCCTAACCACCATGATTGTGGTGGGAGAAGCCATAGACAACCGGCACGGATTATCGAGACTTTATGCAGATGAGTTCAAACATCTGTTCAGGACATAAGCGATAAAAGAGCAGATAAAGACACTTCCTCCTGGCAGGGAAGTATAAACTCTACTCTACAAAACCGACAGGAAACCGAGATAAAAGCTCCTTGATCTTTTCAAGGAGCTTTTATCTTTTGGAAAGAACACTTTGCCAAAAGAGATTTTGCAGAGTAGTTCAGAGACAAGAGATGAAGAGTGAAAAAGGACGGAAGTGTACTCACGTCTGAGAGCAAGCTCGAATCTCGAAAGCAACACCGTAAATGAGATGCCGTGCAAAAGTCTCGATGAAGCTGCAATGCTTTATTGAAGATGAGCTGAAAGCATTCAAATGTTTCTCTTATCCTGTTAGATAGTTCCATTAAGCAGGAACAAATCTGCAAATCAAGGCACGATTTCCGGAAGTCAAGGTTTGAAAAGCAGCAACCAAGTACCGATTTATAAAAACCAAGCTTTGAACGTGAAGAGTGAATCTGTTTGGGAGAAGTTTTTAATAGGGTAACAGAAAGTTTTGAACGGCTTAAAGAGAGCTTTGGAAAGGGATCCTTGGTGCAAAAAACTTTGCCAAAAGAGATTTCCACCCAAGCATCCGAGAGCGACAAGAGGGCATAAAAAGAGGAGAGTCCCCGACATGCCGGGAACTCTCCTCCATTCATATATAGCTTTAGATAGTAATCTCTTGCGGAGTATTACTTGTTACCGTAGCTGTCGATAATCTTCTTCGCTTCCGCTTCTGCGTCATAGATCTGATAGATAACCTTGTAAAGCTTAAACTCTGCCATATTGAAGAAGGTAGGAGCTGCGCCACTGTTGGTTCTCATTACAGTAACACGAAGATGCTTGATAGCAGGATCTGCATCTATTGGTTGAGAATCGTAAACAGAAGAAGCTTCGGTAGGAAGACCGCTATTGATGCGAGTAAGCTCTTTCCAATCCTCTCCGTTCACACTACCGGATACAATAATGTCTTGAGGTTTTCCGTTTCCATTATTACGGTTCTTATACCAGAACTTAAACGCTTTCTGCTCTTGAGGAATAGCTATCTGAATGTAGTGTGCTTCACTAATCTGAGAGCCACTCCATCTGGAGTGGAAATATGTTCCATCGTTACCATCGACAAGATTGGCAATAGGCCCTTCCGAAGGCTCTTGAGCATTGGTAGAAAGCATTTCGGCAGTCAATGGAATAGCTTCCGTAGAGAATGATGTTACAGGTGCTACGGGAGCAGATGTAGCCTTGAGAGTCTGACTTGCACCTTCTTTACCCGAACTGCTCACCACAGTTACCGTAAACGTATATTCTCCTGCTACCTTGAAAGTCTTGGGTATAACACAAGAAGTGGAGTAGTTGCTGGTAAGACGGGTAGCGTTCTTATTGGTATAAGGGTCGAAGTAGCTTACTTTGACATAGAGCAAGTCCTTGCCTGCTTCTTCCACTTTATCCCAATGAAGCACGATCTGTCCCGGAGTTGTCTCATATCTTAAATTGGAGATGCTGATAGGCTCTACCGTAGGCATATCCTGCTTTTCCTTACAAGAGGTGAAAGCAAAAGCCAGTAGAGGCATAAGAGCCAGCATCATTACTTTTATTCTTTTCATTGTATTGTCTTTGTGTATTAATGGTCAGAATTTTAGTAACCCACATTTTGAACCAGATTGCGGTTCTTATTGATTTCACCTTGAGGGATTGGCATGAGATAGTTGCGAGGAGAAACGAATGAACGTTGTACGTCCACAGTCATCACCTGACACATATCTTCCAACGTTGCAGCCTTCATGTTAAGACCCTTTGGCTGTTGAGAGAAGTAGGTCTCTGCAAGCAACCAGCGGCGCATATCCCAGAAGTTTTGTCCTTGAAGGTACATCTCCACCATACGTTCTTGGCGTACAATCTCACGCAGACCTTCTTGAGAGTTGGCTTTGCCCGGCTCTTTTGCTCTTGCCCAAGCTTCATCTACAGTAGGGATACCGGCACGTGTGCGGATCTTATCCAAGTAGGTCTTTGCGGTAGTAAGGTCTCCTGTCTCCACAGAAGCCTCTGCCATAAGGAGGTAAAGATCTGCAAGAGAGATGAACGGATAGATAAACTGAGGGTTGTTACCCGGACGCTTGGCAGGAGAAACCAGTTTCTTGTTCAAGAAGAGTGTAGGACAGTAGTCGTTATTACGCAGATTGTTAACAGGACCTCTACCTCCGGGCTCTCCGGCAAGCATCTTCATCACAACCTTCTTACCATTCTGTCCTCTGCGAAGATTACGTGCATAGTTTCCTTTTTCGTCCTTGTTGTCTATCTCGTAGTAGCCATTTTGGAAAGCCACCCAAGCATAAAGACGAGGCTCACGCTTGAAAAGGAAGTTAGGAATGCGGCCTTCGGCATTGGCATAACCCGAAGGAACGTCCATAAGATTCCACCAATCAGACTCTGCAAAGAACTCAGGATCTTGGTCGATAGGCAGACCATTTTCTGTGTAGAAGCGCTTCATCATGTTGAGCGTAACACCTACACCCGAATATGCATTGTCTGATCCATGGTATGGTGCAGATTTAGCTGCGATGTCATACCAGCCTTGTTGTCTGGTATCACCCCAGATAATCTCTTTGGTATTATCTCTATCAAGAATCGCAAAACGCAAAGAGCGTTGGACAGGATCTTGTGGTTCGGGCAAGCTGGATAGTGCTCCCTCTTTTGCCACATAGAGTTCAAAGCCGTCTGCTTCCGCAAGAGCAATGGCTTCTCTAAGTGCTTGTACGGCTCTTGTCCATTTGCTTGCATCAAATGTCAAAGGCATAAGCTGAGTACCATTAGGGCTCTTAAGATCTGCATAGAACTTAGAGTTACCATTGAATAGAGGAGAAGCCACCATCACATAGAGCTTAGCCTTGAGAGCTTTAGCCGCTGTGCTCGTAACCAAACCATATTCGCTACCCGTACGTTCCTTAGGAAGTTTCGCAGCCGCAGCATCAAACTTGTCTGCAACAAACTTAACACACTCATCCAACGGACGGCGAGGCAAGAAGTCTTTAGCGTCTGTGTTAAGATCTTCTACCTTAGTCACGATAATGGTAGGACCGTAGTTTTGAATAAGCAGATAGTGATAAAAACCGATAAGGAACTCGGCTTGTGCCTTGTAGTCCTCTATTTTGTCTTTCTCCATACCGGGTACCTTATCTATATTGTCCAATAGCATGTAGCAGTAACGAATACCGGTAAAGAGGCTGTTCCAATAGGAGATAACAGGATCGCTGGCAGTATAAGTTCCTTTCGGGAATCTTGCAAAAAGCTCGTGTTCAAAAGATGTAACCACTTCATCTCCGGTAAGGAAGTCCAGCCCACTTACTGTAGCAGAAAGTCTTGGAAGAGATCCGTAGCAAGAATAAAGGAATTTTTCTGCAGACTTTGCATTCTTGAAAGAGTCTTCTACGGTAGCTGTCTCATCCGGAACCACGTCCAAATAGTTACATGCTCCCATTGCTCCCATAAGAAGCAGAGCCAATAGTATGTTATATATCTTTTTCATGTCTAATTCTCTAAATCGTATTTGTGATCATATATGTATGTACACCTCTCTGCCAATTACTTAAATGACACTTGAAGACCCACGTTTATAGTAGTCTGAGTAGGATACTTTAGACCATTACCACCACCCATTTCAGGGTCCCAATGCTTAAACTTAGAGAAGGTATAAACGTTCTGAGCAGAGACATAAAGTCTTGCATTCTTGTAAGTATAACCGAGCTCTATGTTTTTTAACTTCAAGAATGAAGCGTCACGCAACCAATAAGTGGAAACAGCAGTATTGACAGCTTTATCTTGTTTAGTAAGTTCAGGATAAGCGGCATGTATATTTTGGTTAGAAGCACTCCAGTGATCATCGGCAATAAACTGCAATACGTTGCGGTTAGACTGTGTACCGAATGGGTGGAAACCGGATAGCATCATAGAGGTATTAGCAACACCTTGGAAGAAGATACCGAAATCCACATTCTTGTATTTCATATTAGAGCCGAGACCATAAATGATTTCAGGGATTGTAGGATAACCGATAGGCATACGGTCATTAGAGTCGATACGGCCATTGTAGTTGCCATCTCTATCCGGAAGATCCTTATACTTAATGTCTCCTGCCTTGGCTCCATTGGCAAATGAAGACTGATCCGGGCTGTTTGCAACCTCAGCATCGTCAATGAACAGACGCTCTGCAACATATCCTGTCCAGACATTCAAGCTACGACCAACCTGTGAAAGAAGAGGGTATTCCAAGAAGAACGGTTCGTCCCACTTCTCTACACGGTTGCGAGCAAAGGTAAATGTACCACGAACATTGTACCAGAAGTCTTTGCTTACATTCTTATTGAAGTCAAGCGCAGCATCTATACCACGGTTGCTGATCTCGGCAAGGTTACCATAGATCTTGGTTGCCGCCGTACCCATATAGCTTGGAACAGCTCCACGTTGCTGGAATACGTTGGTACGATACTCATGGAAGAGGTCTACATTAAGGCGAAGACCTTTAAGGATTTGAAGGTCGATACCGACGTTTGCTTTCTTTCCGACTTCCCAAGTAATATCAGGATTACCGAAGCGTCTGATATTAGGACCGGTCAAACCATACTCTTGGTCCAAACCGGTAGTATAAGAAGGACCTCCACCTTGCAGGTTCACATCGGGAAGGTATACGAAACGGTCTCCACCGATAGCCTCATTACCCACAAGACCATAAGAACCACGAAGCTTGAAGAGAGGGATATACTCCTTGATCGGTTCCCAGAACTTCTCTTCGGAAACATTGTAACCAAGAGCCACAGAAGGGAAGAAACCGAAGCGTTTACCCTTTGCAAAGTTTTCGGTACCATTGAAACCGAAGTTGGCTTCAAAGACATATCTGTTGTCGTAGCTGTATGTGAAACGACCTGCAAGACCTTGTTTGCGACGTGGCAAGTTGTGCAAGATGTTGTCGTTAGAGAGGTTATTGGCTGTCTCTTCCTGGTTATAGTTGAACATAGCGCCCAAGTCGTGTCCGCCGAAATTGCGATTCCATAGCAACATAGCATGTGCATAGAAACGGCGGTCTCCGTTGTTTCCTCCGGCTGACTTCAAGTTTGTGTTCACTTCATCAGCCAAACGGTTGAGTGTAAAGTCGTACTCTCCGGTTGTTGGATTCAACTGATATCCTGTCAACTCGAAATAGTTGTTATCACGGAAACGGCTTGTGCTTGTGGAAGCCCAGTTCTTAAACGAAGCCAAGGCAGTAAACTTAAGACCCGGAGTGATCATCTTGAGATCTTGTGTAAACTCAAGATTAGCGATTACCGTAGAGTTGAAGTTGTCTGTATAACCCGCAACAGCTGTGGCGTAAGGGTTAGGAATCATTGAAGGACCGATCTTTCTTGCTCCCCATTTGGTATAAAGCGTTTCGCCATCCTCAGGATAAGCTATCGGGAAATCTACCGGGTTGGAGTTGATTACCTGTCCAAAGATGTCGTTGATCGCTGTTCTCGGACCTCTGCTCTGTCCTATCTGAGCATTCAAACGGAGTGCAAGAGAAGAAGTCTCCGTAAAGTTCACTCGGATATTGTTTTGGAATGCGTAACGATAAACATTGAGAGAGTTATCAAAAGAGCTATGCTCCAAACTTCTATTCTTCAACATACCTGTCTGATGGTCGGCTGTAACGGACATGAAATAGTCGAGCTTCTTACCACCACCACGTATATTGAAGTTTGCCTTTTGGTTGAAAGCAGCTGTCTTGAACAGCTCATCGTACCACATTACATTAGGGAAAACGTAAGGATTAACCCCTGCGCGAGTGTTCTCGATCTTCTCACGTGTGTACTTAACGTCACCGGTAGGAAGGTTGTCCAATGCTTCGTTGAACAGCTCCATAAAGCGAGGGCCATCCACAAACTTAGGCAGACGGGTCGGAGTATTTACATATCCCTCCACACGTACATTGATAATCGGTTTCGGAAGATCTGTACCTGTCTTGGTGGTAACAATAACCACACCGTTTGCACCACGAGAACCGTAAAGCGCAGTAGCCGTAGCGTCTTTAAGGATAGAGAACCCTTCGATAACTTCAGGGTCGAGAGCGTTAAGGTCTCCCGCTGACACCGCCACACCATCAAGGATGATAAGTGGAGAGCTGGCGTTTACAGAAGAGATACCACGAATCCAGAAGTCGGCACCATCGGCACCCGGAGCTCCCGTTCTTTGAACAGAAACCACCCCGGCAAGACGTCCTGCAAAAGATGCAGAAAGATTGGAAGCCGGTACTTTAAGCTCTGCCGGACGGACGGTCTGTACAGAACCTACAAGAGAAGCTTTCTTCTGACCTGTGGCAAACGCTGTTACGACAACATCCTCTGCTGTAAGGACGTCTTCTTGAAGCACAACATTTACATTCTGTACGCCTCTAACGCTCAAACGCTCGTTGCGATAACCGACAGAAGTAAAGATCAGGTGTTGGTTTTCAGCCACTCCGCTGATCGTAAACTCCCCTTTGGCATTGGTAATAGCTCCCTTTGAAGGCATCTCTGCAACGCGTACACGCACGCCGCCGAGCGGTGCTCCCTTAGAGTCCACTACCTTACCTTTGATCGTTTTTCCTTGATTGGCTTGCGCCTCCGTTGTTACGGCAGCATCTCCATTAGGAGCAGCGTATGCAACAGGAGCAATGCTCAAACCACCCAAGCATATAGCCCCTGCAAGAGCAATCCTGCACGGCCATAGTGATAGAAATTGTTTCTTCATATCTCTAAAAAGTGATTTTTGGTAAACTGTTATAATTGTGTTAAACATACTTCCAATTCACCTCCTTTTTTGTTTATTAATAAATCCTCAACAAAAAAAGAGCGGTCATTAGCTAAATCCTTTGTGGAACATAGACTTATTCCGTAAAGAACATACCCATATTCGTGTCAAAAGTAGTTATTATTATTAAGACCAACAACTTTAATAAGACTCCATTACACTTTCAAACAATCTTCACACACCTTTATGTCGCATATATCCTACACTTATACTATATGTTAACGATAGATGTTAACCATGTTAATAAAATTAACACCTCTATTTTCATCTGTTTTCGATAAGAAAAAGAAAGATATTCATCCCTTAAAAGCAGGCATTTCCTCAACGACAAAAAGGTGTAAACTTAGACAAAACAGACTCTTCTCAGCCCCTGTTTCCAAAACACCAATCCACCCAACCAGCATCTCCAAACGGTATAAGAGGTAAAAGACCCATCTCCACGATAGGAAATGTTAATGCAACTTTTCCGATCGACATCCTTAAACATCAAACAATATTTTCGTTACTGCGAATAAAAGAGGCGTTTTTTGAGAAAATTAAGAGTTATCACAATCATCCTTTTAATGACGCAAAAATGGGATTAAAATATAAAATCAATCTCGGATAAGAGACAGATTTCTATTCTAAACCTATTCGTAAAAGTTGTTATACGTGAATAAAAACAGCTCTGAACGCTTAAAATGTTTCCGATCAAGCTTTGATTCTCAAAAACCACGGCTCGGTTTCCCAAAAGCAAGGCTTGAATGGCAGACAGCAAGTGGCAATTTTCACCAACCAAGCCCTGAACGGATGCTCTTATAAGATTCAGAGAAAGATGTAAACAGAACTAACGTCTTTTTTCAACCGGGTCATCAAAGATTGATAAACAGTCTGTTTCTTCAAGCCCCGCACATAACAAAAGCCCACACTTACCTCAACGGTGAATGTGGGCTCATACATTAAAAAATCTTGTACTTTTAGCTGTTTTGCGCCAGCCAATCAGTCTATCAAACTGAGAGATACACACTTCAAAGACAAGGCATCGCGCCTCTCGTTTCTAAGCGGTACCATGAAAAGAGTCTATTATCGTCTATGCGTTTGTTTATATTTATCTATCTGTTTTTCTATTGCTTCCAGTGCCTCTGTCAAAGCCTGCTCGAAAGAGTCTGCACTCTTTACAGCCACCAATTCGCTGTTCGGAACAGCGACAAGCACCTTCGCCTCTTTGTTACTATTCGTTTCCGGTTTTATGAGAGAAAACAAAACATCTACCCTGATGATGTCTCCTAAAAAGCGTTCAAGTTTTGAGACCTTCTTTTCTGCAAACGCTTCTAACTGAGTGCTAAGCTCAAAATGGTTAGCTTGGATGTTAATGTTCATACGCTTTACTGTTTTTGCTCTGGGATGAGCGTGATACATTTTTTGCAACTCCGTAAAAGAAGTATGCGTATAAATAGTTGTGGTTGAAAGGTCGGCATGCCCCAACAGCTCTTTTATACTGAGCAACTCGGATCCGTTATTAAGCATCGACGTCGCAAATGAGTGCCTCAAAACGTGAGGGCTACGCTTTGTGAGTCCGGCAACAGCCCCAAGTGCACCCCTCACCATAGTATAAAGCTGTGTGGGAGATATACTCCCCCCACTCTCTGTACACAAGAGATATGGATGCGAAGGTGCTATGTCTTCCCTTCTACACAAATATAACTCTATTTTTTTTAGCAAACAAGAACCAAAAGGTACAATTCTCTCTTTATCCCGTTTACCTAAAACTTTGATCTCCATCTTCGACAAATGGATGTCTTCGACCTTAATGCCGCACAGCTCGGATCTGCGAAATCCGGTCTGATAAAGCATATCCACGACAAAAGCAGTGTTGAGATCTTTGTGCTGATGAGAGGAAGCATAAACATCATACAGATCCGAAATGAGGTGCAGTAGCACTTCGCTTCTGACATAAGCAGGCAGCTTCCGCTCCTCTTTGGGCATGGAAAGTCCGAGACAAGGATTCCGCCCGATCTTTCCCTGCACCCGAAGATAGGAGTACCAGCTTCTGACGGCACTGATTTTCCGTTTTATGGTCGTGGCTTTAAGATTGGAGGTGGAAAGCTTCAGCATCCATTTGCGCACCTCTTTGGAAGAAATATCGGCATAACGCTCTTCTCCTCCCTCCCCAAACAGCTCCGCAAGAAAAGCCAACCAATCCGCAAGATCTTTCTCATACGCGAGAATGGTATGAGCGGAAGCATTGCGCTCATACCTCAAATAGTCTATGTAGGACTGAAACAACTCTCCCATCTTAATCTGTCTGAGATAAATTTCTTTGAAACAACCGGCTCTGCTGCCGAACAAACAAGGATAGCCCGGAAATAGAAAAGACTCTCCCATGCGAGGAATAAATATAGCAAGAGTTTGGAAAGAAGACAAAAAAATAACCGACAGCGAAGGATTTCTTGCTATCGGTTATGACAATAAGATGAGCGTATGTGTACAGCAAAAATTAAGACAGACAAAGCTCCGGATCAATACTTCCAGGGTGTTTTTTTTGAAAATTAACCTAATACACGTACATTTACAATCCTTAAAGCCCAATAATAAGACGGCAAAATGTGTTATTTACGGCAATCGCCCTTGTAGAAAGAGTTATTACATCGGACGAGAGCCTATATCTCATCCACTGTTTAATTTGATTCGTTATGTTATACTTTTTCATTGCAGTAGTTGCCATCATCTTTTTTGTAGCAATAGTGAAGGTTGCATCCGGCAACTCGACATCTCCACAACCAACGGCATCCGCCCTCACAGAAGAGCAACAGCGGTGGATACAAAAAGTAAAGTCGATCTTTGAAGAAAATAGAACCGTATCATTTTTAGATATTTTTGTAGAGTGCGGAATGCCTAAAGAGATAGCTCACTCCAAGAATGCAGAAGCAGTAAAGCAAGCTTTCCCTTTCGACAAGGAGGAGACCAGACACAACGGCTACGATATTTTCACCTCCTATCAATGGGCTGTTGCCCGACGCTACGACCTGCAACACGACAAGCTGGACCCTATCGACGCTTCGCAACATGGGCTTAACCTGCGAAAAGGGGAAGTAGCATATCACGTGATATATGGCGTGGAGCTTCATGAAGAAAAGACTACTCATTATAATATAGCTTATTCGGGAGTGCGGTGGGAAAGTGGTTTGCTGCATGCCGGAAGCATCTCTTTTATCGGGAATGAGATTACCAGCTTCTCTCTTATGGATATTGGGAGGTTGTTCATCTCTAATGAACGTATATTGTTCATCGGAATGCGAAATAATGTAACAGCATCAATACCGATCGAGAGCGTGCTCTACTACAATCTTTATCAAGATGGCGTTCTCATCCATATACCGAACAGGAAACCGTTGTTACTAAAATTTGATACCGGATATAAGCCCGAAATACTCCACGTAGAAGATGGACTGAACGAGTTTGTCAGTGTGCTTGATCGTATTATTTCGGGCACTGAAAATCAAAAACTGTCGGAATGATTATACCTCAACAGAGGGATTCAATGGCAAAACACTTCAGGACAAAAGTGTTAGATGAAACAATAATACTAAAAAAAGCCGAAGCGTAATTGCTTCGGCTTTTTGGGTATCAAATCATAACTATTCGGACTCTGCAAGGAAATAGAATATCTTCATATCTATCCTCTTCTCTGAAATATCTCCCGGAGGTTGCTAATCTGTAAAATAGTTCTCAGAAAAGCTAAGGCTGTAGAGAGCAGCAATGTTTTGAATTGAACAACAGATTAAAGACCCTTAATCCATTATCATTTCTTTATTTACACCAATACAGATATTGTTTTCGTCAAATAGCAGTATAATAATATAAGGCATTTCTGCCCAAGTACATAGAGTCCCTTTTCTCCCGGTATCCGCAACAGTACAAGCTTGTATTATTCTGGGGGCACCAACCTTTTCTTTGATTTCATCTAATGTTTTGCCAGCAAGATTACCCATTGCGACAAAGTCTTCTTGCAACATGTACCCTTTTGCCGTGGTCAGACCGGCAATAAAATACCCTACAAGTAGCCCGAAACCTAATCCACACATTACTCCAACCGTTGAAAAATCGGAAAGAAAACCTCCAATACCAAAGCCGATTAAGGCAAATGAGGTTGCCATTGAATGCTTATTCATAACTCTCCTGTCATTTATTATTTCAAAAGTCTTTTACATACTCTTCCGCCCTTTTGTGGCAATTCTGTAACATGATTCTACACTCCATTCTGTTATATGTACTTGCTTGATACTTCCAAATGGTGTATTGGTTGTTTCTTTTCACACAACTGCCCGTGGTCATGATGCCCACAAAAGCGATTGATGTAAATAATGATTTTCTCATTGTTTACAGTTAACGATTCTCAAATATATAAATCTCATAAAACAAGAAGCCCCCTCTTTTGTTTTTTTTCAGAACAAGTATTCTTAACCGACAGTACAAACTTCCGGAAAATTGAATTTCGGTTATAGTAAAAAAGAAGCATAAGGACCTTAGAAAAAGTGTTGAATGAAATAATGATACTAAAAAAGCCGAAGCATAATTGCACAATTGCTTCGGCTTTTGGGGTATCAAATCAGAACTATTCGACCTCTGTAAGAAAACAGAATATTATCATATCTATCCTCTTCTCCGAAATACTCCTCAACATTCGTTTTGGAGCTTTTTACCTGATGTTATGTTCAAAGATTAAACACATCGAGAGCTTGAAAAGAGGGGAAAAAAATAACCAACAGCAAAAGACTTATTACTATTGATTATAAAAAGTGGAGGATATCGGACTCGAACCGATCACCTCGACACTGCCAGCGTCGCGCTCTAGCCAGATGAGCTAATCCCCCAGCGTGTGTATATGAAAGAGATATTGAAACAAAAACCAACTAAGTAGAAGGGAGTAGAAGATGCCTGCTCCTTACTAATCATTCATCTGTGTGCTTACCTGCGTCATACCCAAGTAATAGCTGTCTGTCATTTATATAAACAACAGACACGAATACTTCGCTCCAGAAAGGAGGTGTTCCAGCCGCACCTTCCGGTACGGC